>CALKHV010000153.1 GCA_937988865.1 uncultured Propionibacteriaceae bacterium
CCCGAACCCACATGCTGCAGGTACTCCGACAGCAGGTCGTTCTTCGCCATCGCCGTCTGCATCGGGACGTAGTGCGTCACCGGGTCTGCCACGAACGCGATGAAGAACAGCCCCGCACTCAGCCGTCCCAGCGCGTCGTTCCCGTCCACGAAGTTGTACCCCCGCCTCAGCATCCGCACCCCGCCGTTCCGCGACGGATGCGCCATCGCCACATGCGACGACGGGTCGACGAGCGGCACTCCCCCGCGTCCGGTCATGGCGAAGTCAGGCTCGGAGAACTCGCCCCCACCCGACAACGGCGCCCCCTCAGACTTCGTGCGTCCGATCAGACGCTCCTGTTCCCGCAACGACGACCGGTCCCACGTCTCGACGTGCATCATGATCTTCCGCGCCACCAGGTAACTGCCCCCCTGCAACCACCCCGGCTCGCCGACCCACACGTGCTCCTCGACCCCGGACGCGTCCTCCGCCTTCAGGCTCATCGTCCCGTCCTTGAACCCGAACAGGTTCCTGGGCGTGGCTTGCGACGTCGACGTCGAGGACGTGCGTCCGAATCCCAGCTGCGACCAGCGCAGGGCCGCGCGTCCCATCGCGATGCGCGTCAGATTGCGGATCGCGTGCACCGCGACCTGCGGGTCGTCCGAGCAGGCCTGGACGCACAGGTCCCCGTCGCTCATCGCTTCGTTCAGGTCGTCCCCCGGAAAATGGGGCAACCTCACCAACGAAGCCGGACGCTGACCCGCCAACCCGAACCGATCCTCCCCACCCCCAGATGACGAAATAGCACCGAACAACGACGGACCGAACCCGAACGTGATCGTCAGCCCGCCCGACGGCAGTCCGATCGCCTCACCCGTGTCGTCCGGCGGCGCGTCGTACGATCCCGACAGCGGCCCCACCGGCCCCGCCCCCGCACCTCGCGTCAGGCGCTCGGCCGCCGCGGTCCAGTCCTTCAGCAACCCAACAAGCCCAGCACGATCAAGTCGCGCATCCACATCGAACGCCGCGAAATGCATCCGGTCCTGCGCGGGCGTCACGATGCCCGCCTGGTGCTCCCCGTAGAACGGGTAGTCAACCGAACCAGGCGAAGAAGAAGACGAAGTCGGACGCGTCACCGCCACCGCCGCCGCTCCCCCGACCACCGTCGTCGCCCCCGCGGTCACCAACAGTCCACGGCGCGACAGCTGACCCCGACTCACCCCAGCACCGCCCCCGCCAGCTTCGACAGCGGCTCACTCAGAGAGTTCACCGCGTCCGCCAACTCCTTCACCTGCGCGGGCGTCAGTTTGTCGTACGTCACGAACCCGGACGCGCCCACCCGTTGCGCGTCAAGCAGCCCCTGCAGGTGCTCGAATTCGCTCCCGATCATCGAGTTCAACTCCGGGTCCTTCACCAGCAGCAACGGCTCCAACCCCTCCCACGCCACCCGCGCCCCGTCGACGTTGGCCTGGAAGTCCCACAGGTCGGTGCGCGACCAGTACTCCTCCTCGCCCGTCACCTTCCCGGTCGCCACCTCGTCGAGCAGCCCCTTCGCGCCGTTCGCGATCTGGGACGCATCGAACGTCATGTCGCGCGTCCGGTCGTAGAGGGTGTGGGTGTCGGCGACCAACAGGTCGGCGATCTCAGCCCTCTCGGACGCCGTCATCGGCGTGTAGTCCACCGCCCGCGCCGGCCACAGGTCCTTCTCGAGCCGGTGCCACCCCGTGAACTCGTCGCCGGGCTCGAGGTCGGCCTCACGTGCGTCCATCCTGGGGTCGAGGTCGCCGAACGACTCGGCGACGGTCTCGATCCGCTCCCAGTGGACGCGCGCCTCGGCGTACAACACCCGCGCGTCGTCGTCGCGTCCGGCCTTCACGAGGGACGCGAACTCCTCGGTCTTCGTCACCAACTGCTCGGTCTGGTCGCGCACATAACTCCCGTAGGCAGAGTCGGCCGCCGCGACCAGCGCGGCAGCGTCCCCGGTCGGCGTGAGGTCGGCACCCGAGTCCGACACGGTGAACGCGGCCCGGATCCCGTCCCCGACCATGCCTGGCTTGCAGGCCGTGAAGTACTCCCCTGGTGCAGCGCTGAAGACGAGGTCGCGGCTCAGGCCGGGCCCGATGTTCTCGACCTCGGCGACGATGCGCAGGCCGTCCGACCCGAGCAGGTAGAACTCGGTGACCTTGCTGCCCGCGTTGGTGACGGTGAACGTCACGGTGCCCGACGGTGCGGTGGTCGAGCTCACGCGGCACTCGGTGTCGGTGGCGTTGACGGTCAGCTGACCATCGGACGTCGCCACCGCCGTGTTGTCGGTGCACCCCGACAGCAGGGCCAGACCGAGAATGGACGCAGTGGTGGCAAGAAGCGACAGACGAGGGTTCACGAACGGTCTCCAGCGGTGGTGAGGGTACGGGTTTCGGTGGCGACAGGGGACGCCGGCTTCGGGCGACGCGTCGTCACCTTCCGCACGAACAGCGGCACGACGATGAGCACATAGGCCCACCACACGGCGAATTCGAGCACGGTCGCGGCGGGTGAGAAGTTGAACACGCCCTTGAGCAGGGTGCCGGCCATGCTGGTCGGGCTGATGACGCCCGACACGTTGTAGGCGAGGGTGTTGAGCCCGGGGAGGAATCCGGCCTCCTGCAGGTCATGGACCCCATACGCAAGGACGCCGGCCGCGACGAGGATGAGCAGCCCACCGGTCCAGGCGAAGAACGTGGCCAGGTTGATCCGGACGGCCCCCTTGTAGATCAGGTACGAGATGCCGGCGGCCATCAGCAGTCCGATGAGGCCACCCAACAACGGTTGAAGCGTGGACGCCGAGTCGCGCGCCGCAGCCTGAGTCGCGGCCCAGAGGAAGAGGGCGGTCTCGAGGCCTTCGCGTCCGACGGCGAGCGTGGCGATGAGGGTGAGCGTCCACCGCCCGTCGGCGGCGTCGAGGCGGCCTTTCAACTCGCCGGAGAGGTGGCGTCCGGCGCTGGCCATCCAGAAGATCATCCACGTGACGAAGCCGACGGCGATGA
>CALKHV010000154.1 GCA_937988865.1 uncultured Propionibacteriaceae bacterium
TCGCCGTACCCACACCGACCAATAGGTCACTCCAGGTACAGAACGGCCGTACCCAGATCGACCAATAGGTCACTCCAGGTACAGAACGGCCGTACCCACACCGACCAATAGGTCGATGTGGGTACGGGTTCCTTGGGGCGAGCCCCCGGAAGGTCAGTTCTTGAACGCGTCCTTGACCTTCTCGCCGGCCTGCTTGACGTCGGCCTCGGCCTGCTGGGCGCGGCCCTCGGCCTCGAGGCGCTCGTTGTCGGTCACCTTGCCGGCGGCCTCCTTGCCCTTGCCCACCAGCTCATCCTTGGCGTTCTCGATCTTGTCGCCGATTCCCATGGTGTTCTCCCTCGTTCGATGGGTGGAGCGCCGGCCACGATGGTGACCGGTGCGACCCTCGACGGTACGTACACGCTCACCCAAACGGGGGTTTGGGTACGGACCCTTCGGGAAGGTCCGGGAGTCAGGCCGGGGTGACGACGACGATGAGGTCGCCGCCCTCCACCTGCTGGTGGTGTCCGCTGAAGGCCAGGCGTGCCACGGTGCCGCCCACGGGGCTGGTGATGTTGGCCTCCATCTTCATCGCCTCGATCGTCGCGACGACACCGCCGGGCTCGACCGTGTCGCCCTCGGCGACGACCGGCGTGACGACCCCGGAGAACGGCGCCGGCACGTGGCCGGGCACGGACAGGTCGGCCTTCTCCACGGCCTTGACATCGGCGGCGACCGACCGGTCGCGCACCGTGACGGGTCGGAACTGCCCGTTGAGCGTGCACATCACGGTGCGCATGCCCTGGCGGTCGGCCTCGCCCACCGAGCTGATGCCGAGGATGAGGCGCTTGCCGGCCTCGATCTCGGCTTCGTACTCGGTTCCCTGCTCCAAGCCGTGCAGGAACTCGATGGTGCCGAGCACCGACAGGTCGCCGTAGGCCTCGCGGCTGGCCTCGAACTCCTTGGTGGGCCCGGGGAAGAGCAGCTGGTTCAGGGTGCGGCGCGGCTCGGTGGCCAGTGCAGACTCCTGCTCGGGGGTCAGCTCGGTGTGCCGCGGCTTGGCGGCGCGGCCCTGAAGTGCCTTGGTGCGGAAAGGCTCGGGCCAGCCACCGGGCGGGTCGCCGAGCTCACCTTCGAGGAAGCCGATCACCGAGTCGGGGATGTCGTACCTCGTCGGGTTCTCCTCGAAGTCGGCCGGGTCGGCTCCGGCCCCGACCAGGGCCAGGGCCAGGTCGCCGACGACCTTGGAGGACGGCGTCACCTTGACGATGTTGCCGAGGATGCGGTTCGCCGCGGCGTACATGTCCTCGATGTCCTCGAAGCGGTCGCCGAGACCGAGCGCGATCGCCTGCTGGCGCAGGTTGGACAGCTGCCCGCCGGGGATCTCGTGGAAGTACACGCGCCCGGTCGGTGAGGCCAGCCCTGACTCGAACGGCTTGTAGATCGTGCGCACGGCCTCCCAGTAGGGCTCGAGCGAGAACACCTTGTCGATGTCCAGCCCGGTGGGCCGCTCGGTGCCGTCGGTGGCCGCCACGAGGGCGGACAGGCTCGGCTGGCTGGTCGTGCCGGACATCGACGAACAGGCGGCGTCCACGGCATCCACCCCGGCGTCGATGGCGGCGAGCAGCGTCCCGATCTGACCGCCGGCGGTGTCGTGGGTGTGCAGGTGCACGGGCAGGTCGAAGCGTTCACGCAGCGCCCGCACCAGCGTCGCCGCGGCCGGCGCGCGCAGCAACCCCGCCATGTCCTTGATGGCGAGCACGTGGGCGCCGGTGTCGACGATCTGCTCGGCCAGGCGCAGGTAGTAGTCGAGCGTGTAGAGGCGCTCACCGGGGTCGAGCAGGTTGCCGGTGTAGCACAGGGCCACCTCGGCGACCGCCGTGTCGGTGGCGAGCACGGCATCCACCGCAGGGCGCATCTGCGACACGTCGTTGAGCGAGTCGAAGATGCGGAAGATGTCCAGACCGGTGCTGGCCGCCTCCGCGACGAACGCGTCGGTGACCTTCGTGGGGTAGGGCGTGTAGCCGACGGTGTTGCGCCCCCGCAGCAGCATCTGCAGAGGGATGTTGGGCATCGCCTCGCGCAGCAGCGCCAGCCGCTCCCACGGGTCCTCGGACAGGAAGCGCAGCGCGACGTCGTAGGTCGCGCCGCCCCATGCCTCCATGGAGAGCAGCTCAGGCGTCAGGCGGGACACGTGCCCCGCGACGTGCAGCAGGTCGCGGGTGCGCATCCGGGTGGCGAGCAGGCTCTGGTGGGCGTCGCGGAAGGTCGTGTCGGTCACGGGCACGTCGGTGCGCTCGCGCAGCTGCCGGGCGAACTGCGCCGGGCCCACCTCGCGAAGCAGGTCGCGGCTGCCCCGGGGGAGCGGGGATGCCGTGTCGAGAGTCGGCAGCTTCGTGCGGGGCTTCAGGTGCGTGGTCGCGGGGCCGTGGGGCTGGTTGACGCTCACGTCGGCCAGGTAGGTGAGCAGGCGGGTGCCGCGGTCGCCGCCCATGCGCGCCTCGAGCAGCTCGGGACGCTGGTCGATGAAGCTCGTCGTCGCCTCACCAGCCTGGAACACCGGGTCGGCGAGCACCGCCTCGAGGAAGGGGATGTTCGTCGACACCCCGCGGATGCGGAACTCGGCGAGCGCTCGCCGGGCCCGGCGCACCGCCATCGGGAAGCTGCGTCCGCGACAGGTGAGCTTGACGAGCATCGAGTCGAAGTGGGGGCTGACCTGCGCCCCGACGAACACCGTGCCGCCGTCGAGGCGAACCCCACCACCGCCGGCCGAGCGGTAGACGCTGATCTGACCGGCATCCGGTCGGAAGCCGTTCGACGGGTCCTCGGTGGTGATGCGGCACTGCAACGCCGCCCCGCGCACGTAGATGTCGTCCTGCTTCATCCCGAGGTCCTCGAACGACTCACCCGCCGCGATGCGCATCTGCGCCACGACGAGGTCGACGTCGGTGACCTCCTCGGTGACGGTGTGCTCGACCTGGATGCGCGGGTTCATCTCGATGAAGACGTAGCGGCCGTCCTCGCCGAGGAGGAACTCGACCGTTCCCGCGTTGCGGTAGCCGATCGACTCACCGAAGCGCACGGCATCCGCACACATCTGTGCGCGAGTGGCGGGGTCGAGGTTCGGCGCGGGCGCGATCTCGACGACCTTCTGGTGACGGCGCTGCACCGAGCAGTCGCGTTCGTAGAGGTGCAGCACCGAGCCGGAGCCGTCGGCCAGCAGCTGCACCTCGATGTGCCGCGGGTTGACCACGGCCTGCTCGAGGTAGAGCGTGGGGTCGCCGAACGCGGCATCGGCCTCGCGCTGGGCCGCCTCGAGCGACTCGCGCAGCGTCGACGGGTCATCCACGCGCCGCATGCCGCGGCCGCCGCCGCCGGAGACGGCCTTGACGAAGACGGGGAAGCCGATGTCCGCGGCGGCTGCAGCCAGGGCGTCGAGGTCGGTCGACGCCTCGGCGCTCGCCAGGGTCGGCAGCCCGGCGGCGCGGGCGGCTGTGATCGCCCGCGACTTGTTGCCCGTGAGGTGGAGGACGGATGCCGGTGGGCCGATGAACGTGATGCCGTTGGCCTCGCAGGCCTCCGCCAACAAGGGGTTCTCGGAGAGGAATCCGTAGCCCGGGTAGATGGCGTCGGCGCCGCACTCGACCGCGACCCGCACGATGTTCTCGTGGTCGAGGTAGGCGCGCACCGGGTGGCCGGGCTCACCGATCTGGTAGGACTCGTCAGCCTTGAGCCGGTGCTCGGAGTTGCGGTCCTCGTGCGGGAAGACGGCGACCGTCTTCGCGCCGAGCTCGGTGGCCGCGCGGAACGCGCGGACCGCGATCTCCCCACGGTTGGCGACGAGGATCTTGGTGAACACGGGGGACCTCCCGGGTCTTCGGTGGGCACGTCACCCGGCCGCGGGGCCGGTGGTCCGCAGCCTAGTGAGCACGGCCCGCCCGCGCCTCCCTCGTTCCGCCCCTTGCACACGCCCACCCCTCACGGTGCGTCCGGCAGGTTGGTCGCCGGGGCTGCCGGAGTGCCGGACGCAAGGCCCGGTGGCGACGGATTCCGTAGCGCAAACGGCGACGCGCCGAAGACAAAGAATGGCCCAAAGCCATACCAATGACGTCCCGGGAGCCCTAACATCGGCCCGTCGCACCACATATGACGCCGGTCACTTCGGGGCCGGCCGGACCCATGGGAGCAAACCGTGGCTGATGTGCACCTCTCTGACGACGAACGCCTGCTCGCCGAGCTCGGCTACAAGCAGGAGCTCAACCGATCGTGGTCGAGCTTCTCCAACTTCGCGATCTCCTTCTCGATCATCTCGATCCTCGCGGGCTGCTTCACGACCTTCGGCCAGGCGTGGAACAACGGCGGCCCGATCGCCATCTCGATCGGCTGGCCGCTCATCTCCGTCTTCATCCTCATCATCGGGTTCTGCATGAGCGAGCTCGTGTCGGCCTACCCGACCTCCGGTGGCATCTACTGGTGGGCCAGCAAGCTCGGCGGCGCCAAGGCCGGCTACTACACCGGCTGGCTCAACCTCATCGGCCTGCTCGCGATCGACGCATCCGTGGCCTACGGTGCCGCGACGTTCTTCGACCTCTCGTTCAGCACGATGAGCGAGTCGTGGGCCGCCGGCTACAGCCTCCAGCGCGTCTTCTGGATGTTCCTCGTGGTCCTCTTCCTCACGGCGATGATCAACATCTTCGGCGGGCACCTGCTGGCCATGCTCAACAACATCTCGGTGTGGTGGCACGTCGCCGGCGCCGCGATCATCATCGCGATCCTCGTCTTCCTGCCCGAGAAGCACATGAGCGTCAACGACGTCTTCACGATGCGCGTCAACAACAGCGGGGGCCTGGCCGGCGGCGACACGAGTGGCTTCGGCTTCTGGTTCTACGTCCTTCCGCTCGGATTCCTGCTCACGCAGTACACGATCACCGGCTTCGACGCGTCGGCACACCTCTCCGAGGAGACGCACGACGCCGCGGACGGTGCCGCCAAGGGCATCTGGCGCTCGATCTTCTACTCCGCGATCGGCGGCTGGATCCTCCTGCTCGCCTTCCTCTTCGCCGTGCAGGACCCGGAGGCCGTGACGGCCGGCGGCGGCGGTGTCGGCGTCATCTTCAACCAGGCGCTGTCGTCGAGCTGGGCCGGAACGGTGCTCCTCATCGCGAGCATCGGGCAGTTCTTCTGCACCACGGCCTGCATGACGTCCACGAGCCGCATGCTCTTCGCCTTCTCGCGCGATGGCGCCGTCCCCGGCTCGTCGTACTGGGCGCGGCTGAACTCGCGCAAGGTCCCGGCCAACGCGGTGCTCATCTCGTCGGTCATCGCGGCGCTCATCACCGTGCCGGCCCTCGTCGAGGTCAACATCGGCACCGAGGAGGCACCGATCATCGTGCCGACCGCCTTCTACGCGGTCGTGTCGGTCGGGGTCATCGGGCTGTACGTCGCCTTCGCGATTCCGATCTTCCTGCGGTGGCGAGCCGGTGACTCGTTCAAGCAGGGGTCGTGGAACCTCGGGAACAAGTGGAAGTGGATGGCCCCGATCGCCGTGGCCGAGATCGCTGTCATCAGCGTCTACTTCATCCTTCCCTTCACCCCGGCGGCGAACCCCTTCAACGAGAACTTCGAGTGGAAGTTCGTCAACTACGCGCCGATCCTCACCGTCGGCTCGCTCATCGTGCTGTGGATCGGGTGGCATCTGTCGGCCAAGAAGTGGTTCACCGGCCCGAAGATGACGATCGACCTGCCGGAGGGCACGACGAGCGCCGACGAGATCGAGCTCGAGCACCACGGCAAGACCGCCCACGGCGGCACGACGCACGACTGGAAGCCGGGCGACCCGCTGTCCTGATCGGGCACTGACCATGACCGATCTCGACACGCTGCTCGACGGCATCCCCGTCCTCACCGGGCAGGGGCGTCACGTGACGCCCCTGCCCGGGGGGCTGACCAACGTCAACTACCGGGTGCGCACGGATGCCGGTCTCGACGTCGTCGTGCGCGTCTCGTCGCCCGACACCGGGCTCCTCGGCGTCGATCGCCATGCCGAACACCACAACACCCTGGCGGCAGCCGCAGCCGGGGTCGGGGCGCCCGTGATCGACTACCTCGAGGGCCGCGGCGTCATGGTCGTGGGGTTCCTTCCCGGGCGCACCTGGGGCGACCCAGACGTCGGCGCCAACCCGGTGCGGCTGGCCGCGGCCCTGCGCCGCCTGCACGCGGGCCCGCGGTTCATCGGCCGGTTCGACATGTTCGCCCTGCGCGAGCAGTACCTCGCAGTCGTGCAGGACCACGGATTCCGGATGCCGCCGCACTACCTCACGCTCGAACCTCACCTCGAGCGCGTGCGGGCGGCCTTCGCGCTGGGGCCCGAGACCCTCGTGCCCTGCCACAACGACCTGCTCGCCGCGAACGTGCTTGATGACGGCGGGGACCTGCGGATCATCGACTACGAGTACTCCGGCATGAACGAGCCGTCCTTCGAGCTGGGCAACGCCGCTGCCGAGGCCCACCTGGACCCTGACCAGCTGGCGGCCCTGTGCACCGCCTACTACGGCGACCTCCTCACGCCCGAAGGCCTCGACGCCCGCATCGCCCGCGCCGAGCTGTGGGGCTGGGTCGCCCGCTACGGCTGGACGCTGTGGGGGATGATCCAGGACGGGATGAGCAGCCTGGACTTCGACTTCTGGGGGTGGGCCATGGACAAGTGGGAACCCGCGCAACGGTTGGCCGCCAGTTCCCGGTTCGAGCAGCTGCTCGCCCGGGCGTCAGGGGAGGGGCAGAGGTGACCGACCCGCGCACCGGTGCCCCGGCATCCGAGGCTGTTCGCCAGGCGTCGACGACGGCGCTGCCGGAGCGGGCCCGGATCGTCATCGTCGGCGGGGGAGTGATCGGTGCCTCCACGGCGTACCACCTGGCCCACCTCGGAGAGACCGACGTGCTGCTGCTCGAGCAGGGCACGCTCTCCTGCGGCACGACGTGGCACGCGGCCGGGCTCGTCGGGCTGCTGCGCGCCAGCGAGAGCGGCACCCGGCTCGTGCAGCACTCGGCCGACCTCTACCAGCGGCTCGAGGCCGAGACCGGGCTGTCCACCGGGTACCGACAGTGCGGGGGCCTGATCGTCGCGCGCACGCCCGAGCGGATGACCGCGCTGCGCCGCACGGCCGCGACGGCCGCCGCCTACGACCTCGACTGCGAGCTGCTGACCGCGGCCCAGGCGGGGGAGCGGTACCCGCTGCTGCACACCGACGACCTCCAGGGCGCGATCTGGCTGCCCGGCGACGGCACCGCCAACCCGACCGACGTCACCCAGTCGTTGGCCAAGGGTGCCCGTCAGCTCGGGGTCACCGTGCGGGAACGGGTGCGGGTCACCGGGTTCGACGTCGTGGCCGACCCGACCTCGCCCGGTGGTCGCCGGGTGCGCGGCATGCGCACGGATGCCGGGGACGTCGCCTGCGAGGTGGTCATCAACTGTGCGGGGCAGTGGGCCAAGGCCGTGGGGGCGATGGCCGGCGTCGTGGTGCCGCTGCACTCGGCCGAGCACTTCTACGTCGTCACCGACCAGATCGACGGCGTGGCGCCGGGCATGCCGATCCTGCGCGACCCCGACGGGTGGACCTACGTCAAGGAAGAGGTCGGCGGCCTCGTCGTCGGCGGCTTCGAACCCGAGGCCAAACCGTGGGTGTCGCCCGAGACCATCCCGTACCCGTTCGAGTTCCAGCTGCTGGAGGAGGACTGGGAACACTTCGCCGTGCTCATGGACAGCGCGATCCACCGGTTGCCGGTGCTCGAGCGCACCGGGATCCGCAAGTTCTACAACGGGCCCGAGAGCTTCACCCCCGACAACCAGTTCATCCTCGGCGAGTCGCCGGACGTCGCCGGGTTCTTCGTCGGTGCGGGGTTCAACTCGGTGGGCATCGCCTCGGCGGGTGGCGCCGGTCGCGCGCTGGCGCAGTGGGTCGTGGCGGGGGAGCCCCAGGAGGACCTGGCCCTCGTCGACATCCGGCGGTTCGCCCCGTTCCACGCCAGCACGCCGTGGCTGCGCGAGCGGGTCTCCGAAGTGCTCGGGCTGCACTACGCGGTGCCGTGGCCGGGGCGCGAGCTCGACACCGCCCGCCCCTTTCGCTGCTCGCCGGTGCACGACCGTCTCGAGTCGGCTGGGGCGTGGTTCGGCTCGAAGATGGGGTGGGAGCGGCCCAACTACGTCGCGCCGCTGAGCGTGCCGCCGTCGCAGCGTCCGGCCACCTACGGGTGGGGGCGACAGCCGTGGCACGACTGGGTCGACGAGGAGCAGCGGGCCACCCGCGAGGACGTGGCGCTGTTCGACCAGACCTCGTTCGGCAAGCTGCGGGTGCACGGCCCCGACGCGTTGGCGCTGCTGCACCTGGTCTGCACGGCCGACGTCGACCGCCCTGTCGGCACAGCCGTCTACACGGCGATGCTCAACAGCAGGGGCGGCTACGAGGCCGACGTCACCGTCACGAGGGTCGGCGACAGCGAGTGGCTGATCGTGACCAGCTCGGCATCACCGGTGCGGGACGCCGACTGGGTGCGCAGGCACGTCGCCCGCGGGTGGCAGGTGACGGTCGAGGACGTCACCACCGCGTATGCCGTGTTCGGGCTGATGGGTCCGCGCTCGCGCGAGCTCTTGGCCAGGATCTCGACGGCTGATGTCGGCGCCGAGGGCTTCGCGTTCGGCACGAGCCGGATCATCGACATCGGCCCCGCGCTCGTGCGGGCCACCCGGATCACCTACGTCGGCGAGCTCGGCTGGGAGCTCATGGTGCCGACCGAGCTCGCGACCGGCGTCTGGGACCGCGTCGTGGATGCCGGCGGCGACCTCGGTCTGCGGCTCGCCGGGTACCACGCCATCAATGCCCTGCGGCTGGACAAGGGCTACCGGGCCTTCGGTGCCGAGCTGGGCCCGGACCGCACCCCACTGGAGGCGGGGCTGCTGTTCACCTGCGACCTGGCCGGTGATCGGGCCTTCATCGGTCGGGAGGCGCTGGAGCGGCAGCGGGCCGTCGGGCCGCGCCGCCGGTTGGCGTCGTTCGTCGTGGAGGACGCGGCGGCCGTGCTCTGGGGCGGTGAGCTGCTGCTGCGCGAGGGTGTGCCCGTGGGCCAGGTGAGCAGTGCGGCCCTGAGCGCCACCCTTGGTACAGCGGTCGGCCTGACGTGGGTGTGGGACCCGGAGGGTGGGCCGCTTCCCCGGGAGCTTCTCGACGCGGGTGGCTACGCGGTCGACGTCGCCCGGACACGGCATCCGGTGCGGTTGTCGACCCGCTCGCTCCACGATCCAAGCAACGGCCACACGCGGGCCTGAAGTGCCCTCGGGCGCACTACAGTTGACGACATGGCAGGCCATGCCGCACGACATGGTGCGCGGAAACGTACGGTGGCTGCCGCGAGCCTGTTCGAGTCGTTCGCGGTGGCTGGTGGCGCCCTGTCCGTCGTGGCCCTGATGACCTTCATCGCCGGGGGTCCCGCCCCCGTGCCCGGAGGCGTCGTCGGTGAGCGTGTCGAGTCCACGTCGGCGCCGGGCACGGTGTCGCCGGTGAACGGCCCAGTGGTCGGGCCGGGCACGACCGGCCCCGGCACGACCGGCCCGCGAGTCCCCTCGTCGACTTCTCCGGCCGACGTGAGCCCGGCGCTGCCGGCCTCGCAGGCCCCAGCCGTGCAGCCCCCAGCCGCGCAGCCCCCGGCGCCCGCCGACCCCAGCAGCCCGGCATCCGCGGCAGCGCCGCCGACGACGGTCCCGAGCCCAACAGCCCGGCCGACGCACCCCGTCAAGCCCACCCCGAAGCCGCCGACGACGCCGACGAGGCCGAGCAAGCCACCCAAGGCCACGCCGACCGCCAAACCCACCACGTCGCCCAACCCTGCGTCCACCTCGCGTCCGTCGGGTGGCAGCAACCCTCGCGCGACGTCCTCGGGACGTCCGACCGCTGAGGCCGGCCTCACCCCCTGAGGCCCGCCCCGGCAGGAATGTCGTTTGGGGGTGTCGGTGTTGAACGGCATACTGACTGGTGTCGATCGGGTGCCGCACCGCGGCATCGACGATATCGGCGCAGTCACAACTGAACAGCGTGGGAGTGAGCCCCCTCAGGGGGGTGATCGGTTTCGACATTGGTCGGCAGACCATGGGGAAGCGGGTCGAGGACGCACGGTTATCTCGTTAACGATCTGTGCAAACCAATAGGTGCCAATTCCAAGCGCACCGACTTCGCCCTCGCCGCCTGAGCGAGCCTCGAAGTCCGTTGGCCTGAGTTTGATCCTGACTCAGTAACCAGCGTCATCTAGGGATCTTGCTGCGTCGTCATGTCGGGGGACGGCGCGGGACTCTTACTCGACTGGGCCTGTCAGCGGACGTGTGCGCGCGAGCGCTGGGGCCGAGAAATGCCGGATTGCTCGCTGTCGCAAGCGGTCCACAGCGCACTGCACCCGGAGAAGCCCTGGTTTCCCGTCAGTGGACGCGGGTTCGATTCCCGCCACCTCCACCACTGCGGTTCGCTCCCACGCTGTTCAGTGCTCAAAACAACGCCTGATCTGCGCAAACGCGCAGATCAGGCGTTGTCTGTGATGCGGACACAACGTGTCATGTCTAGACTTGACACGCCAGAGGAACTGTCACACAGCTGTCACAGGTGGTGGATGAGTTCGTGTAGCCCAGGCCCGACCACCTCCTGAACGGGACGACTCGCGGAGGACGCATGGCTGCACCTGCGAAGCTGCCGAGGGGGGTCACCCGGTATCGAGGTCGTTACCGGGTCAGGGTCGACTACGAGGGGCGTACGCATTCCCTTGGAATGTTCGACACTCTTACGGATGCACGCGCGGCGCTCGACATCACTCGCGGGCAGATTGCTCGCGGCCGGTTCGTGCCGCCAGCCGAGCGCCGGTCCGCCCGCAAGGCCGAGGTCGCGATGGTCGAAGCCCAGTCGGTGACGCTGAAGGAGTGGTCCGAGAAGTGGCTCGCCGCCCTGGAAGCCAACGCCCTGACGCTCAGGGCCTATAGGGGGTCTTGGCAGGGGTGCGGACAAGGAGGTCTGGTGATGAGGTTCAAGAGAACGGTTCCCATCGCGGTCGCGTCGCTGGCGGCGCTGGCCGCGGCCATGGCGCCGATGGCGCAGGCCGGCGACCCGGGAGGGGCTGAGGCGGCCAAGGTCGCGGCCGAGGCAGGTGCGGGAGCACGGTCAGCGGCGGGTACCGCCGGGGACGCGGCAGCCCTGGCGCAGGAGGGAGCGGCCCGGGACGGGGCACTGTCCGAGGATGTCTCGCCGGGCGCGTTCTCCGAGGGCGGACAGGTCGTCAGTCGAGTCTTCGCCGACTCCCGAGTCGCTGGTTCAGACCGGGCGCGGGCGAGCGTGTTCACCAAGGCCTCGCTTGCGGACCTGATGAGCCAGATCGAGGGCCTGCGGGCGACGTCCAAGCGGGCCGATGTGGCGTACGGGTTCTACTACGACGCCGCCAACGACATGGTGCGGATCGACGGCAATCTCGACGCCTCAGCTGTGGCGGCGCTGTCGAAGAAGGGTGGGGCCATCAAGTTCGTGAAGGCTGACGAAGCCGGCCGGGACTCGCGCGCCTCTGACGGCACACCGCATTGGGGCGGGGCGCGCATCACCAGCGGCGGTGCTGGCTGCTCGTCGGGCTTCATCGTGAAGAACTCCGCCGGCACTCGGTTCGCGCTGACCGCGGCCCACTGCGGAGGGCTGAACTCGCAGTGGTACTCAAGCACGAACTACTTCGGCAAGATGACCAGCCGCGGCCCGTTCCCGGCCTACGACATGGCGTTGCTGTCAGGTTCGAGCTACGGCAGCTACATCTACATGGGAGGTTCAACGGGCACCGGCTGGCGCACCGGTGCGGCCAGCAACCCGGCCGTGGGGGCGACATACTGCACCAGTGGAACGACAACCAACGAGAACTGCGGGAAGGTTGTGCAATCCCTGTCGGCTTCGTTCTGTGACAGTTCGGGCTGCACCTACGGTCTCGCGTCCTACACCGGCGGTACAAGCACCGCCGGCGGAGACTCCGGCGGGCCCTTGGTCCTGAAGGGATCCTCCACGGTCTACCCGCGAGGTATCCACATCGCGCGGGCGGGCAGCACCATGTATGCCGAGAAGTGGAGCACTATCTCCAGCCACTTCGGGGTGTCGAGTGTCACGTCCTAGGCAGGGGCGCACAGGCCGGGCAGCGGTCAGGGTCCTTGTGGCCTTGGTGCTGCCCGGCCTGGGCCTGACCATGACCGGATGCTCACCATCCTCGTCCGAGGCCTTGATGCTGGACACCTCCCCCGCTGGCAGCGCGCGTGGCGCAGCCTTGACGGCCGACAGCGAACTCCACGGTGAAGTCGTCGATGGGCGTGCCTGCTTCTGGGTCGTCACCGACAACGGCGCAGAGGTGACGCTGGTGTGGCCGCCGGGTTCGGTAGCGCGCGAGGACCCACTGCGGATCGAGAACAGCGCCGGGCAGGTGGTGGCAACCGCCGGCGCGTCCGCCCCTTCGATGTCGGGTAACCCTGACCAAAGCTCGGGCTGTCGACCCGGAAGTACCCGCTTCATCGTCGGTTCCATCGACTGAGCCCAGCCGGGTCACCGTCGGTGAGGACCGCGAGCAGGTTCCGGTAGGTCGGCGCGGTTTGTGCGCGAACCCGTCCGGACGTTGACCGGCCTCAGATACCCATGGCAGAACGCGTTATCTGGGTGAGGCGATCCCAAGTCGTCCCCTTACGATTCAACACTTCCGTGAGGTCAATCCATTCGCGCGTTGAAGTGCTCTCCGTGCGCAAGCGGGACATGTCGGCGCCGCGCAGGTCGATGATGGTCCAACATGTACCAGCACCGTCATGAATGGCCTTCGCGTGAGACTTTTCGGCCTCACCGGCTCGGTTGTGGACGTTGGAATAGTCGGTGCCGCCCTTGATCTCGATAGCGGCCTTGTACTCGCTGCTTGTGCCAAAGTCCTCCCGGATGACTACGTCCGGATCGGCGGCGAGAGCGAGGGTCACCTCCCGTTGGGAGTTGTTTTCGACCGTGATGGAAACCGGCGTCTCTGTGAAAGTGCGTCCGGCGTCTCGGACGATCTGCTTCATGGACTCGAAGACTTGCTTCGTTGCCTTGCTCCCAATCTGAGTTCTCCAAGAGCCATCAGCCTGCGCTCCGAGCGCCATCAATGGAAGCGCGTTGACATCTTCTCTCAACGTCGACTGAGGAAGCGCGTGGAGGAGAACCGTCACTTGCTGATTCAGGTGAGTACAGAACTCCGGGAGCAACTTCTCGGCTCCCTCCGTGAGCGCCCCCCTCTCCTCTAGTGGCTTGAACGGGGTTAGTCCAGTTGCGGCCTTATAGAAGGATTCTGCTCATCGCACTCGGCACCGAAGCCGCGATGGCCGGCTACCGCGTGAAGTACACCCTGGCCAGCAAACTCGCCAACGAACTCGTCGAAGCCGCCGACGAGATGATCCTGGCCAAGACCATCGCCCGCTACGGCCGCGTCGACCTCCTCTGCATCGACGAACTCGGCTACATGCAACTCGACCGACGCGGAGCCGAACTCCTCTTCCAAGTCCTCACCGAACGCGAAGAGAAAGCCTCCGTCGCGATCGCGTCCAACGAGTCCTTCGCCGGCTGGACCAAAACCTTCACCGACCCCCGCCTGTGCGCCGCGATCGTCGACCGCCTCACCTTCGGCGGCAACATCATCGAAACCGGCACCAACTCCTACAGACTCGCCCACGCTGCGAAGAGTCTGGCCAACGCCAGGTAGCGAACCCCACCTGCGGGGTCGGCAGCCGGGGAACGTTCCCGCAAGCACACTTCCCGCGGTGGCTCGCCATCAGTCCCGCGCGCAACTTGGGCACTGATGCCTGTCGAGCATGGAACGGGCATAGACGGTTCGATGACTGCGGTGCTAGCCTGCGACCCGCGTTGGCCAACCTGGCGGTAAGGGGAGGCACGGGTCGATCCGCTCACGCGGACTCGAGAAGGATCAGGAAGTAGACCCCGGCCTCACGCCAGCGCACTTCTTGACCACATGTGGAGGGGGAAGCGGTGTCGCTCACGACTTGGAAGCAGACTCTGGCCGGGGCCAGCATCTGTGCGATGGCCATCATGGCGACCGCTGTTCCTTCCGCAGCGTCGGTCGCAAACACTGCGCCGGTGAACCGCCCCGGCATGTCGGGAGACTCCAAACCTTGGGAAGGTTGGAGTCATGTCTGGGAACACGTCGAAGAGGTACCCGCCTGAGCTGAAGTCGCGGGCGGTGCGCATGTTCGAGGAGATCCGCCAGGATCACGCCACGGACTGGGAGGCGATGGGCAAGGTCGCCCAGCTGCTGGGGGTGAGCACCGCAGAGACCGTCCGTAAGTGGGTGCGCCAGGCCCAGGTCGACCAAGGCGCCCGTCCTGGCGTCACCAGCGAGGAGTCGGCCGAGGTCAAGCGGTTGAAACGAGAGAACGCCGAGCTGCGGCGGGCAAACTCGATCCTGAAGGCTGCGGCGGCTTTCTTCGGAGCCGAGCTCGACCGGCCCTCCCGTTGATCGTGGAGTTCATCCGCGAGCACGCCGACCGCCGTGAGGAGCGCGACAACGGTGGCCTGCGTTGGGGTGTCGAGCCGATCTGCACCGTGCTGACCGAGCACGGGCTGCCGATCGCCCCGTCGACGTACTACGCACACGTGAACCGGCCAGCCACCGCGCGGGAGCATCGGGATGCGGTGCTGCTCAACGAGATCCGCCGCGTCCACGCCGGCAACTACGGCGTGTACGGGGCGCGCAAGGTGTGGCTCCAGCTCAACCGCGAGGGTATTGCGGTGGCACGGTGCACGGTCGAGCGGCTGATGCGCGAGGACGGCCTTACCGGCGCGGTCCGGGGCAAGGTCAAGCGCACCACGATCGCTGACCCAGCCGGCCCGCGGGCGCGTGACCTGGTCCGGCGCGACTTCGCCCCGCTGGCTCCAGACCGGCTCTGGGTCGCCGACATCACCTACGTCTCGACGTGGAGCGGGTGGGTGTATGTCGCGTTCGTCATCGACGCCTACGCCCGACGGATCATCGGCTGGCGGTGCGGCTCGAGCATGTCCACCCAGCTGGTCCTGGACGCCCTCGAACAGGCCGTCTGGACGCGCGAACGCGAGGGTCGTTCGCTGGAATCGGTTGTGGCGCACACGGATCGAGGGTCGCAGTACACCGCGATCCGGTACACCGAACGCCTCGCCGAGGCGAACATCGCCGCCTCGGTCGGCTCCGTCGGCTCGTCCTACGACAACGCTCTGGCCGAGTCGATCAACGGGCTGTACAAGACCGAGCTGATCAAACCACGCGGGCCATGGCGCACCCTGGACACCGTCGAGATCGCGACCGCCGAGTGGGTCGACTGGTTCAACCATCGCCGGCTCTACGAGTACTGCGGTGACATCCCACCGGCCGACCTCGAGATCGCCTACTACGCTCAAACACGAGCCCAGCAGGAACTGGAGCTCTCAAACCACTGAGTCTCCCGACTCACCGGGGCGGTTCACCGGAGCCTCAGACGTTTGCCGAGGTGAGCAGCGATTGCGCGCTGGCAACGAAGGTGACAATCGTGATGGACAGTAGCCCCAAGCGCGCCCAAGGCTTCGATTCGGCGACCCGCCGACTCACCAACGCTCCCGTGATCAACGGAAGCGACTGCCGAAGCAGGCAGGGCAAGGACATCACCACGGCAGCGGTAGCCTTCGGGTCCAAAACGTTCACGCCGACAGCGCCGTCGTATGCGCGGCGTGACACGAACTCGTACTTCACCGCTCAGACGACCTTCAAGACGGGCTACCCGACAGCGTTCTCCTTCTCGCTGAGCTCCGCCCTCGTCCTTGCCGCCAACGGCACCGTGACCACGGCATCAGCGGTTCGCAGTCCCGTGAACTGCAGCTACAACAAGCCGGGGGTCGCGGTGAGTTACCTGTTCCACTGGTCCTGCTCCGGCCAATCCACCGGCACCTCGTACAAGTTCACCGGGGCGTGGAAGTTCCCCATCAAGCTTGGCGGCGCCACAGGCACCGCGACCGTGGACTGGACGTTCAACTACATCATCTACACGCGCATCACCTGATCCCCCCAACGTGGCCCGCTGCGCCCTCAGCGATACCTCACGGAGGCTGACCAACACGGCCTACCGATGGGCTAGTTCCTACGTGGGCCGGGCTTGACTGATGTCGCCAAATCACCCTTGGCGTTGATCCCGGTCGCGAGCCCCCGCGGGAAGAGCAGTGGTGTCGAATGAGACCTACATTTCTCCCCACATCTCGGCCCTAGTGGTGTCCGATCCGACCTGCAAACGGTGTCAGTTCTCACCTCCGCAGCCACAACGCGCACTTGCACCGGCGGACCGCCTCACCCGCCCGGCGCGACAGCGGAAACCACCTTCCAGGATTCGGCTCCCCTCGGCCGCATGACCGCAACTGTCATCGACCAATTGCTCGGCATGCTCCCCC
>CALKHV010000155.1 GCA_937988865.1 uncultured Propionibacteriaceae bacterium
CCGGGCCACCGCCGGTTTCCTTGCGGACGCAGGGAAACACGCCCCCCACGGCCGGAATTCGGCGTGTTGTGCTGCTCGCGCAAAGGAAACTCGCCCTGGGGCTACGCTCGCCGAGACGGCAGGGACACCGATACGCGAGGGGGGGCCAGATGGGCTGGGGTGTTCTGACGCTGCTCGCGGGGTTCGTCCTGATCGGGGCGTCGGCCCAGCGGATCACGGGGATGGGCTTCGCGCTGGTGGCCAGTCCCTTCCTGGTCCTCGTGCTCGGCCCGGCCAACGCAGTGCCCCTGACCATCACGCTGGGCACGATCGCCACGGTTGCGGTGCTGCTCCAGGTGTGGCGCGACGTCGAGCCGCGGACGGCGCTGCTGCTGCTCGTCCCAGCCATCCTGGGCATCCTGCCCGGACGCTGGGTGGCCGAGCGGCTCCCCCCATCGGTGCTGGGGATTCTCATCGGGGTCCTCGTGATGGTGGCCGTCCTGAGCATGGTGGTGAGCCCGAAGGCGCACATCCTGAAGGGACGTCCGGGAGCGGTCGTCGCCGGGTTCCTGTCCGGTTTCATGAATGCCACGGCGGGCGTCGGAGGGCCGGCCATCGTCCTGTATGCCCTGTCGACCAAGTGGCGCCACGAGGCGTTCGTTGCGACGACGCAGGTCTACTTCCTCGGGTTGAGCGTGGCGACGCTGCTCGCGCTGGACCCCGTCCGCCTCCCGCTGGAGGGTTGGGCCGCCGCACTGTCGGGACTGGCCCTGGGACTGTTGGCAGGAACCGTCGTGGCACGCCACGTCACCGCCGCTCACGCCAGGACCGCCGTCGTCGTCCTGGCGCTGGCGGGCTCCGCGGCGACCGTGGTGAAAGGTGTCATCGAACTCCTGGCTTGAACCGGGTCAGGACACTCGGCACCCCGACGGGCAGATTTCCCCGTCGGGTTGCCGCATGATGGGCCCATGCGCCGAACCCCTGCGATCCTCCTGGCCCTCGCGCTCGCCGGCTGCTCGGGCGTCTCGTCCACGACCGGTCCCTCGCCGGATGTGACGTCGTCGGCCCCGTCGGCGTCCCCCTCCCGGACCGGGAGCGAGAGCCCGTCCCCCAGCCAACCGGCGCGAGTTCCTGAACTGTCGGTCGAGGTCGTGGCGTCCGGGCTGGTCCACCCCTGGGACGTCGGCTTCCTGCCCGACAAGACGATGCTCGTGACCGAGCGTCCCGGACGCCTCGTGCTCGTCTCGAGCACCCGCACCACCCCGGTGGACGCCGACCTGGGCGACGTCTTCGCCCAGGGTGAGGGCGGGCTGCTGGGCATGGTGCTGCACCCCGACTTCGCCACCTCGCGCCGATTCACCGCCTGCCTCGACCACGCCGAGGGCGGCGTCCCGGTCGACATCCGGCTCGTGACCTTCGCACTGTCGACGGACGGGTCGAGCGCCACCAGGGTGAAGGACCTGCTGACCGGTCTTCCCATCTCGACCGGACGCCACTCGGGGTGCCGCCTGGCCATCGCCCCCGACGGAGCGCTCATAGTCGGGACGGGGGACACCGCGCAGGCGTCCGTTCCGCAGGACTTGACGAGCCTCGGCGGCAAGACCCTCCGACTTGATCTCGAGACCGGCAGGCCGTTCCCCGGCAATCCCTTCGGGACGGCGGTCGATCGGACGCAGCGCTACGTCTACACCTATGGACATCGCAACGTGCAGGGCCTGGCGGTGCGTCCGAATGGACAACTCTTCAGCGTCGAGCACGGGACGTCCGTCGACGACGAGGTGAACCTCCTCGCACCAGGCGCCAACTTCGGCTACGACCCCTCGGCAGGCGGCACGAGATCGGGCTATCCCGAGAACTCCCCGATGACCGACCGGAGGCGATTCCCGGACGCGGTGGAAGCCGTCTGGTCGTCCGGTGATCCGACGGAGGCGACGTCGGGGGCTGACTTCCTCGTCGGAGAGGAGTGGGGCGCGCTGGACGGGTCGCTGGCCGTGGCCGCGCTCAAGGGGTCGAAGCTCATCGTGCTCACCCTTGACGCGTCGGGGCAGGTGACGTCGGTCATGAAACCGGCGTCCCTCGACGGTACCCATGGACGCCTCCGCGCGGCCCGTCTGGGGCCGGACGGCGCTCTGTACCTGACGACGTCCAACGGTGAGGACGACGAACTGTTGAGGGTCACGCCTGAGTGATCCGTGCCTGCGCGGTCGGTGGCACGACCGCAGCGGTTCGTGGTTCGATTGCGATTCAGACATCCAGACAGGGGGTGACGCGTGGGCGTGGAACCCGATTCTTTGTTGGCCGGGTCGCGGCTCGCCGTCACCGTCGCGATCCCCACCTATCGACGACCGGGGATGCTGGCGTCCCTGCTGGGCGAGGTCAGGCGACAGGCCACCGCGCTCGACCTGGTCACCGGGGGCCGGACTGTCCTGTTGGTCGCCGACAACGACCCGGACGCCGGCGCACGCCCCGTCGTCGGTGAACACCCCGGCGTTCAGTACCTGCACGTTCCCCAACCCGGCATCGCGGCCGTGCGCGACGCGTGCCTTCGTGAGGCCCCGGGTGTCGTGCTGCAATTCATCGATGACGACGAGCTTCCCGCGCCGGACTGGCTCGAGACGATGGTGGGGTGCTGGTTGACGCTCGACCGACCGGACGCCCTCGCCGGGAGCGTCCTGCCCCGGTTCGACTCCACTCCATCACCGTGGGTCCAGGCCGGGGGCTTCTTCGACCGCTCCCGCCCGCCCACCGGAACCGCCTTGCCCGCAGCCCCGGCGGGCAACCTTCTGGTCAACCTCGCCACCGTCCGTGAGCTCGGGATCGGCTTCGACCCGCGGCTGGGCCTCCGGGGCGGCGAGGACACGCTCTTCTCGCGCCAGCTCGTCGCGTCCGGGGGGAGGATCGCGTTCTGCCGAGAAGGCATCATCCACGATCTCGTCCCGGACGCACGCAACAACCGTGAGTGGGTCCTGCGGCGAGCCTGGCACCACGGGAACACGTCCAGCACCGTGGCCCTCTGGGACACTGCTGGGCCTCGACGCGCCGCGGCGCGCGTCGCTCTCACTCTCCGTGGCTCGGGCAGGGCGGTGGTTGGGGTGGTCCAGGCAACGGTGGGGACGCTGACCGGCGACCTCGGCAGGAACGCGCGCGGGTGGCGTCTCGCGAGTCGTGGGCGGGGAATCGTGGCCGGGGCATGGGGACGCGCGCCGGCTGAGTACGACCGTCAGACGGAGTGACCCCGGGGGGCGGCCAACGGGCGCTCGCTGAGCCAGTAGCGTTGGCTGACGGCGTCCGTCGCGTGGTGCTCACCGAGGACCGACGCCTGTCGGCAAGCTGATCGTTCGAAGGAGTTCTCAGGAGATGGCAAGTCACCAGCGCACGCCCATGATCGAGCGCGGAGCTCGGTGGGAGGACGTTCGCCGTGCACTCGCGTCCGCCCAGAAGAGCAACCGGAATGCCCCTGCCTATTCGCGCTGGGTCAACCGGCCCGTGGGCAGGGTGTTCGCTGCCACGGGCTACAAGTTGGGCCTGACCCCGAATGTGGTCAGCCTGATCAGTGCGGTCTTCACCTTCTCGGGGATCGGCATCCTCGCTGCATCAACCCCATCGATCGGGATCGGGGCGCTGATCGCGTTGCTCCTGGTGCTCGGCTATGCACTCGACTCCGCAGACGGCCAGATCGCCCGGCTTGAGGGTGGCGGGAGCCTGGCAGGCGAATGGCTGGATCACGTGCTCGACGCCTTCAAGGTGACCGGGTTCCACCTCGCGGTGGCCGTGATGTGGTTTCGCAACCCGTCCGGTTGGGACGCCTGGACGACCGTGTTGCCCCTCATCTTCAGCCTGCAGGCGTCCGTCTGGTTCTTCGCCATCATCGTGACCGATCTGCTCCTGCGAAACGCCGGCGCGAAGCAGGTCACCCGCGCGGTCGACGAAGGACGCCAACCAATCTGGACCAGCCTGCTGGGGATCCCCGCTGACTACGGGTTCCTCTGTCTCGCCATGTTGGTCTTCGGGTGGTATCCCATGTGGCGCTGGGGTTACGTGCTGCTGCTGGCAGCGAACATCCTCGTTCTGCTCCTCCAGTTGGGCCGCTGGTTTGCGCGCGTGTCTGAAGTCAAGGTCTAGCCAAGATTCTTGGGATTTTCACATGTGGACTTCAGGGTTGGTAGCATTGTTGATGCCCCGTACTGGTCCCCCACCACGCCAGGAGTCATCTTGTCCCGCTCGATTCGGGCGCTGTCTGCGCTCGTCACCATCTTCGCCGTCATCTTGGGAGGCGTGAGTCTCTCGGCGTCTCACACTGCTGTGGCCTTCGCCGAGGATTTCGCGACATCGCCGCTCCTCCCCACGAGCGTCGCGAACACCCTGACGACGAACTACGCCGTTCCGACAGGCGCGTTGTTCGTGTCACCCACCGGTTCCGACGCCAACGCGGGAACCCAGGCCGCCCCTTTCAAGACGATCAACGTCGCCATCTCAAAGGTGAAGTCGGGCGGAACGCTCGTCGTGCGCGGGGGCGTCTACCGCGAAGGCGCGGCGGGGTACGCCACAGGCGGGACCAATTATGTCATCCGGCCGACCAACATCACGGTTCAGGCCTACCCCGGCGAGACCCCGTGGATGGACGGAACGGTCGCCGTGACCAGCTGGACGAAGGTGGCGTCTGATGATTACAAGGTGGCCTGGTCGACGCCCAGCTACTGCGCAGGCTCGTATTACACCAGGAACTTCGCCTCGCAGACCTCGACGGGCCCCTGCAGCTACAGCGACGCCATCGGGGGCTCTGCCTCCCTCGGTGATCCGCAGATGGTCTTCGTCAACGGAGCCGAGATCAAGGAAGTGGCGTCCGCCGCCCAACTGACCTCGACGACCTTCTACTACGACTGGTCGGCCAAAGAGGTGCATCTCGGGTTCGACCCGGCGGGCAAGACCGTCGAAGTGACCAAGTACCCGCAGGCACTGGCGTTGTACAAGCCATCGAACGTCGCCATCAAGGGCATCGGGATACGACGCTATGCAAGCAACCAGTACGGCAACGCGACTGGAGGTGCGCTCCTGCTGAACAACGGTTCCAAGGTCACCCTCGACCATGTGGTCCTGACCCAGAATGCCGGCATGGGCTTGCTGTCCTGGAACACCAACACGCTCACCGTCCGTAGCTCGTGGCTGTCGTCGAACGGTTTCAACGGCATGAACTTCGCGGGGTCCGCGCAGAAGCTGGCGACCACCCCGAGCGTCCGCGATGACCTCGTTGTCGAGTACACCCACGTGGACGCCAACAACGCCGACGGTTACTCCATGAACTGCACCTATTCGTGCGGCGCGTCCGGCTTCAAGGGCGCGGGAATCGTGGGGGCGAACTTCCGCTTCAATTCGTTCAGCAACAATGGCGGTAAGCGGGCGTCGGGCGTCTGGTGCGACCTTGACTGTGTCGGTGTCAACATCTACGGCAACCAGGTGATCGGCAACGCCGGAAACGGCATCGTGTACGAGGTGAGCGACAAGGGCATCATCGCGTCCAACCTCATCAAGGACAACGGATGGAACACTGTGGCTGACTGGAGCTACGGCATCATGATGGGGTCTGCCAACACGAAGATCTACAACAACGAGTTGACCAACAACAAGCTCGGCGCCCACCTGTACGACGACTCCCGGTCACCGGGATCGGGAACCGGCCTCGACTCAGGTCGGGTCGGTCCCAACTCGGTCAACGTGTCAATGGTGAACAACGTCATCACCGGAGGTGCTGCGTCCACCTACACCCTCGTTGTGACCGGTGGAATCAGCACGGTGGCCGGTAACACCACGGCTGACCAACTCATGGCGACCCTCGACCACAACTCGTACGCAGCGCCGAGTTCGTGCCGGTTCGTCACGTGGCGCAGCAACTCTGACAAGTCAGCCCTGTCGTTCTCAACCATCGAAGCCCTGCGCACGAGCAAGAACAAGGAGCTTCGCGGCAGCCTGATCGCAGGAACCACAGCGCCGGCGGCTGCCACCGGAGCCGCGCTGCCCTCCGACGTGGCCTCCTTGTTGGGGAAGGCCAGTGGCGCAGTGCTGCCGCGTGGTCTGATCTCCCTTGGCGGTCCGGCGACCCCGACGGCGACGGCGACCCCGACGGCGACGGCAACCCCGACGACAGCCGCGACAGCCCGCGACGCCTTCGCTCGCACCGTCGCAGCCGGTTGGGGAACAGCCGACGTGGGGGGGGCCTGGACCGTTGAGTCCGGCGACGCGATGTCAGTCGATGGCAGTTCGGCTGTCGACACCATCTCCACTGTTGTGACGTCCCGGTCAGCGCTCCTCAACTCCGTCGCAGCGCGCGACGTGTCGATCCTGACCGACTTCACCCTGAACAAGACCCCGGTTGGAGGGCACTACTACCGACAGGTGCTCGCGCGCGTCTCGGGAAACTCGTGGTACATGCTGTCAGCTCGGGTCGAATCCACGGGAACGCTGCTGGTGTACGTGTCCAAGGTCTCGTACGGCACCGAGACGGCGCTGTTCACCAAGGCAATCAGCGGCTTCAACTACACCGCGGGCGAGAAGGTACTGATGCGATTCAAGGTTTCCGGCAACGGGACCGCGTCCACGCTGGAGGGCAAGGTTTGGCGCGCCTCGCAGACTGAACCCACGACGCCGCAAGTAACGGCGACCGACACAACCGCGTCTTTGCAGTCCACGGGCGCGGTCGGCGTGAAGTCGTATGTGGGGAAGGGCATGACCTCGCTCCCGCTCACCATCAAGGCCGCGGACTTCACCGCGGCGTGATGCGACACGAACTCGGCTGGGACGAGTCCTCTCGTTGGGCTGACCGACTGCTCACCCTCCGCTACGGGGTCATGGCCCGTAGCGGGTGGAGTCGTGTTCGACACTCGTAGCTGTTGCGCTGACCTCCCGGGCGCGTGCCATGATGTGGTTGCACTCGATGAGGGCACACCCGCCGCTCGCCCCGGCGGGCGTTCGAGGGGGAGGCACCGTCGTGCGACACCAATTCATCCGTCATCTGTCCGTGGTCTTGATGTGTCTGGCCATGATGGCCCTGGCGATCGTTCCGCTCTCGAGCGTCGGTGCCTTGCACGCGTCCGCCGCGGACGCCAGCACTCTGCCACCGGTCATCGACAATCCCTCGAACGCCGTGACTGCGGACGCACTGCCGACCGCCCAGATCAATGGTGTCGCGTGGGATCAGGTCATCGTGGGCAACACGGTCTACGTGGCTGGCGAGTTCACTTCTGCGCGCCCGGCGGGAGCAGCCCTCGGCACCAGCGAGTCACGGCGCTACAACCTGATGTCGTACAACCTGACCACCGGCGTCATGACTTCGTGGGCACCCAATGTCAACGGTCGCATCAGGGTGATCACTCGATCGCCGGACGGCTCGCGCATCTACATCGGCGGAAGCTTCACGTCCGTGGACGGGAAGTCCCGGTATCGCGTTGCGGCATTCAGCACCTCCACGGGAGCGGTCGTCGACGCCTTCGCCCCTGTCGCCAGCTCTGACGTGTTCGGCATTGCTGCAACCAACGCGGTGGTTTACCTGGGTGGCTGGTTCACGGCGCTCAACAACACCCCGCGCACCCGCCTGGCGGCGGTGAATGCGAGCAACGGAAGCCTGACGGCGTGGGCGCCCACCGCTGACAGCACGGTCTGGGCGATGGGCCTGACGACCGCTGCCGACCGCCTGGTGGTGGCAGGCTCGTTCACCACGCTCAACGGGGCAACGGCGAACAGTATGGGGTCGCTGTCCACGGTGAACGGCACCTCGTTTCCCTTCGCCGCGAACCTGATCATCCACAACACGGGTGACCAGGCCGCCATGATGAGCGTCAAGGTCGTCGACAACCTGGCGTACAGCGGGGGATTCACCTACAACGGAGCGGGCGGGACGGGCAACCTCGAAGGGGGCGTCATCGCGGACGCCTACGACGGCACGGTGCGCAATCTCGACAATTGCCGGGGCGACACCTACGACATGGCACCGATGAACGGGCTCGCCTATGTGGTGAGTCATCACCACCAGTGCGAGAACATCGGCGGGTTCACCGAGCAGACTCCCCGGATGTACCAGTACGCAGACGCTGTCACGATTGACGCGAGGGGCCTGGTCATGGACAGCGCCGGCACTGTCGCCAGCTTCGGCGGACAGCCCTCCGGTTCGTACGTGAACTGGTTCCCGGCGATGCAGGCAGGCACGGCAACGGCTGCAGGCCAGGCAACGTGGACGATCGAGACATCTGGTGCCTACCTGGCGATCGGTGGCGAGTTCCCGTCGGTCAACGGCTCACGGCAGCAGGGCCTCGTGCGCTTCACCACGCGAGCCAATGGGGCGCCGAAGAAGGTGGGGCCCTCGGGAACCCAGGCGTCCATCACCCCGACGTTGCGCAGCCTCACCTCGACCACGGCGCGAGTCCGCTTCCAGTCGGACTTCGATCGCGATGGCATGACGCTGAGCTATGTCCTTCAGCGGCGCGTGCTCAACGGCTCGACGATCTCGTCGGTCCACACCTCCACCAGGACCTCCACCTTCTGGCAGCGTCCCTTCGTGCAGGTCCAGGATCCAGGGCTTGTCCCAGGAACCACCTACCAGTACCGGCTGATGGTGACCGATGCGGACGCCAACGTGCGATACAGCTCGTGGGCCAATCTCACGGCCGGGAGCAATGTGCCGGTGACCAGCGCCTATGCCTCCCGAGTCATCGCCGATGGTGCTCAGTACTACTGGAGGCTGAACGACCCGGTCGGGGCGACCACCGTTGCGGATTCCGCGTCGGGCAATGATCTGAACGCACCTGCGACCGGTCTGACCCTGGGCCGCCCGGGCGCCATCGTGGGGTCCACTGATCCCTCCGGCACTTTCAGCGGCGTCGTCCTTGCATCCGCGGTCGCGAGCGTGACACAAGACGTTCCCTCCACCATGACCGCGGAGGCGTGGTTCCGCACGACCACCGTCTTGGGCGGCAAGCTGGTTGGCTTCGGCAGCGGCACAGGGCCGTCCAACCGCAGCTATGGCCGCGACGTCGGTATGGACACGGAGGGCCGGATCACGTTCAGCGTCAACTCGGCCGAGCTGAAGAGCGTGACGTCACCCAAGGCCTACAACGACGGCCAGTGGCACCACGTGGTCGCCGGACTGTCCAGCACGGGAATGGTTCTCTACGTCGACGGCGTCACGGTCGGCAAGAGCGCCGCACCCGCAGCGGGCGTGGTCGGCAAGGGTTTCTGGAAGGTGGCGGGTGGCATCACCACCGGCCGCTTCGAGACCGCAGCCACCGTCTACTTCGCGGGCGACATCGATGACGTCGCCATCTACCCCGGCGTCCTCACTCAAGTGCAGGCTCGCGATCACTACACCCGGAGCGGACGCATTGTCGCCGCTCCGACGGCACCCACAGATGCCTATGGGCTCACCGTGGTGGCCGACGAGCCCGACCTGTTCTGGCGACTCAACGAGGCATCCGGCTCCGTCGCGCTCGACGTCACCCCCCACGCCCAGGACGGTGGCTACAACGGCGACGTCACGCTCACCCAACAGTCCGGTGTGACGGGGGGTGGAACCGCTATCGGGGTTGCGGCAGACGACTTCGTCTCGTCGAACAACTCGTTCCCCAGCCCCACGGCCTTCTCCCTGGAGTCGTGGTTCAGGTCGGCTGAGGACGCGGGCCGCATCCTCGGATTCGGGGACGCGCAGACCGGCACCTCCACCTCATTCGACCGGGTCGTCTATCTCGATGGTTCGGGGAATCTGGTGTTCGGCATGGGCGCCGACGGCGCCCAGTCCGTGAGCACGTCAGGTGTCGATTACGGCGACGACGCGTGGCACCACGTGGTGGCCACGTCAGGTGGCGACGGGATGAAACTGTATGTCGATGGAGTGCCGGCGGCGGCTGGTGCGGCCGCCGTTGGCCAGAGCTTCGCGGGCTACTGGCGGGTCGGTGACGACGCGTCCTGGGGCACCGGCGACTTTGTCGGCTGGATCGACGAGGCCGCTGTCTACAGCACGGTGCTCAGCCCTGCCCAGGTCGCTGCCCACCATGCCGCAGGCGATGGTGGCTCCGGCTCGAATCTGCCGCCGGTGGCGTCCTTCGCCGCGGATGCGACGAATCTTGCCGTGGCATTCGACGCGAGTGGGTCCAGCGACCCGGATGGTTCCGTTGCGTCCTATGCGTGGAGTTTCGGTGATGGTGGCACAGGAAATGGTGTGTCAACGAACCACACCTACGCGGCCGCGGGCACGTACACCGTGACACTGACGGTGACTGATGATGACGGGGCTCCGGGGGTGACCACCAGATCGGTGTCGGTCGTGGCCGCGAATGTCTTGCCGGTGGCAGTGGCGGCGACGTCCGGGTCCGATTTGTCGGTGGGCGTGGATGGTTCGGGCTCGTCGGACGCTGATGGTTCGATCGCGTCCTACGCGTGGACTTTCGGTGACGGTGGTGTGGCGAGTGGCGTGACTGCAAGCCACACGTATGCGTCCGCGGGGACGTACACGGTGACCTTGACGGTGACTGATGATCGTGGCGGGTCTGACTCGGACTCAGTCTCGGTGGTGGTGACGGCACCGGTGCCGCCGGGGGTGGCGCTGGACGGGTTCGGTCGGGTGTCGTCGTCCGGTTGGGGTTCGGCTGAGGTGGGTGGTGCGTGGACGGTGAGTTCTGCGTC
>CALKHV010000156.1 GCA_937988865.1 uncultured Propionibacteriaceae bacterium
GCATCGCCGCTCCGCGGCTGCGCTCCAGCAAAGGAGGGCCCCGCCCCCGGGTCACATCGCGAGACTGGGCATCTCATCAGTCGAGACGCCGATAGTGCGCCAGCCGGGCGGAGCACCTAACCTTCCCCACATGAGGACGAACCAGACGCAGAACCCCGTGGGCCGCGCCCACGTGTTCTTCGGCCGTGTTCCCTCCATGTGTTGTGCGTGCTGACGAGCCCGCGACCACCTTCTCGCCGGGCCGACATCGCCCGGCACCCGGCTCCCTGAGAGCCACCCCCGGTCTTGAGTGTCGGCCTCCGCCACCAGAGGACACACATGACCCGCACCGGACCTTCCCGCCTCGCCGCCCTCCTGACTGCCGCGACACTGCTCCTCAGCGCGTGCGCCGGGGCAGGTGCGAGCGACGTTCCGGGAGGAGTCGCAGGGACCGCGTCCACGACCCTCAACGTGTACGCCTTCTCGGTCGCCAAACCCGCTCTCGACGCGCTCGGGGCCGCCTACTCAGCCACCCCCCAGGGGGACCGGACTGCGATCAACACCTCCTACGGCGCCTCCGGCGACCAGTCCCGCAAGGTGCTGGCCGGCGCACCGGCCGACCTCGTCGTGTTCTCCCTCGCACCCGACGTGACACGCCTGGTGGAACCCGGGATCGTCGACGCCGACTGGGACGCGGCCGGACAGGGCTCACCCTTCGGTTCTGTCGTCGTCCTCGTGGTGCGCAAGGGAAACCCGAAGCAACTGCACGACTGGGACGACCTGCTCAAGCCCGGCGTCCAGGTCGTCACGCCCAACCCGCTCAGCTCTGGTTCCGCCCAATGGAATCTCCTGGCGCCCTTCGCACGGTCGAGCAACGGCGGTGAAGATCCCGCTGCCGGGCTCGCCTACATCAGCCGCCTGGTCACCGACCACATCCGGACGCAGCCGACCTCGGGCGCCGAGGCGACCGAGTCGTTCCGTCAGGGCACGGGTGACGTGCTCCTCAGCTACGAGAACGAGGCGCTGGCCGCCATCGACGCGGGCGATGACTTCGAGATCGTCATCCCACCCGAGACGTTCCGGATCGAGAACGCGGTCGCCCCCGTTGCCACCAGCGACCGTCGTGCGGAGGCGGAGGACTTCCTCACGTTCGTCTCCAGCCCCGCCGGGCAGGAGGTCGTCGCGCAGGCCGGCTACCGGCCCGCCGACCCGGCAGTCCTGGCCCGACACACCGAGTTCGCCACCCCGCAGAAGCTCTGGACCATCGACGACCTCGGCGGCTGGCCGGCAGTGACGGCGTCCCTGTTCAACAAGGACTCCGGGGCCATCACCGCCCTCTACACCGAGGCCACCCGGTGACCCGCCGGACGCCGATGCTCGCCCTGGGCGTCGTGCTGCTCTGGGTGGGCGTGGTCGTCGCGCTCCCCCTCGCTGCCCTTGCCGCGCTGTCGGTCGCCGATGGTCCCCTCGGGTTCGTCCGGGCGGTGACCGCGCCCGGTTCGCTCGCGGCGCTGGGCACGACCCTGTTGTTGTCGGTGGCCGTGGCCCTCGTCAACGCCGTGCTGGGAACCGTGATCGCGTGGGTCCTGGTGCGTGATTCGTTCCCCGGAAAGCGGTTCGCGGACGCCCTGATCGACATCCCGTTCGCACTGCCGACGATCGTCGCGTCCATCGTGTTGCTGGCCCTCTACGGCCCCGAGAGCCCCGCCGGCATCCACCTCAACAACACCAGGGCCGGCGTCCTCGTGGCCCTGGCCTTCGTGACGCTGCCCTTCGTCGTGCGATCGGTGCAGCCGGTGCTCGCAGAACTCGAACTGGACGCTGAGGAGGCGGCGGCCTCGCTGGGGGCGAGCAACTGGACGACGCTGCGGCTCATCGTGTGGCCCGCGATCCGCCCCGCGGTCATCAGCGGCACGGGGCTGGCGTTCGCCCGCGCCATCGGTGAGTTCGGGTCGGTCGCGCTGATCGGCGGCAACCTGCCGGGCGTCACGCAGGTCACCTCGCAGTACATCGCCCAGCGGATCGAGGTCGGTGACCCCACGGGCGCAGCGGCCGTCTCGGTGACGCTCCTCGTGATCGCCTTCAGCGTCCTGGCGACCCTGCGCCTGCTGGCACGTGGCCAGCGTCGGGCGGTGGCGTGATGCGCCTCTCCCTGCCGGCGCGCCTCGGCGTCCGCACCGTCGCCCTCGCCTACCTCGCGGTGCTGGTCGCGCTCCCCGTCGGCATGGTGCTGCAGCGAGCGTTGGCCCCCGGACTGGCCACCTTCTGGGCATCCGTCACGACCCCGGCCGCGATCGCCGCGTTCAACCTCACACTGACCCTGCTCGCGATCGTCGTCCCCCTCAACGTCATCCTCGGCACGGTCACCGCGCTCGTCCTGGTGCGCGGGGGATCCTTCCGGGGCAAGGCGCTGCTGCAGGCATTCCTCGACCTGCCCTTCGCGGTGTCGCCCGTCGTCATCGGCGTCGCGCTGATCGCACTGTGGGGGGCGGGCGGCTGGTTCGGCGGGCTCGCGGACGCAGGCGTCCGGGTCATCTTCGCCACCCCCGGAATGGCGCTCGCCACGGCTTTCGTCACCCTCCCCTTCGTGGTGCGCGAAGTGGAGCCCGTCCTGCGGGAGGTCGGCGACGAGCAGGAACAGGCGGCCGCCACCCTCGGCGCCACCGGCTGGCAGACCTTCTGGCGCATCACCCTCCCCTCGATCCGGTGGGGCCTCACCTACGGCACCCTGCTCACCGTGGCCCGCGGCCTCGGGGAGTACGGCGCGGTGCTGCTGGTGTCGTCGAACCTGCCCGGCGTCTCGCAGACCCTCACGCTGCTCGTCCACGCCCGCTACCACGACGTGGCCAACACCTACGGCGCCTACACCGCCGCGACCGTCCTGATGGGGCTGTCCCTGGCGACCCTCGTGGCCACGGCGCTCCTCAACCGCACCCGGAGGCACCCATGATCACCGTGACCGGCGCCACCAAGCGGTTCGGCGACTTCCTGGCCCTCGACGACGTCAGCCTCGAGATTCCCGCCGGGTCGCTCACCGCCCTCCTGGGCCCCAGCGGCTCGGGCAAGTCGACCCTGCTGCGCGCGATGGCGGGCCTCGAGAACCTCGACGGCGGGAGCGTCGTCATCGACGGGGTCGACGTCACCCACGTGCCGCCCCGCCGCCGCGGCATCGGCTTCGTGTTCCAGCACTACGCCGCGTTCAAGCACATGACGGTCCGCGACAACGTGGCCTTCGGCCTGACCATCCGCAAACGACCCCGCGCAGCGATCCGCGCCCGGGTCGACGAACTCCTCGAACTGGTCGGGCTCGCAGGCCTCGCAGAACGCTATCCAGACGAGCTCTCGGGCGGGCAGCGACAGCGCATGGCTCTGGCCCGCGCCCTCGCCGTCGAACCCTCGGTGCTGCTGCTCGACGAACCCTTCGGCGCCCTGGACGCGACGGTGCGCGCCGAACTGCGCGCGTGGCTGCGCCGCCTCCACGACGAGGTGCACGTCACCACCGTGCTCGTCACGCACGACCAGGCCGAGGCGCTCGAGGTCGCCGACCGGGTCGCCGTGATCCACCAGGGCCGCGTGCAGCAGGTCGACGAGCCACTCGCGGTCTACGACCGTCCGGCGAACGCGTTCGTCATGGGCTTCATGGGGTCGGTCGCGCGCGTGGGTGACTCGCTCGTGCGTCCGCATCGCATCGCGCTTCGGCGTCCCGGTGGTGCGGCCGGGGTGGCGACGCCACCCCACGGCGACGGCGTCGTCACCGTGCCTGCCACCGTCGAGCGCGTGGCGCGCCTGGGTTCGGAGACCCTCGTCGAGCTCGTCGACGAGGCCGGACAACGCTTCGTCGCCCGGCTTCCCCGCGACGAGGCCGAGGCACTCGGGTTGGCCCGGGGCGACAGCGTCGAGGCGTCCGCACCCCGTGACCCGGCCACCGCCGACTTCATCGACTACTCCATCTAGCCGCTACAGGAACGAGACGACATGACCGTAAGAGCCGAGCAGGCCCCCCGCAGCAACGGCCAGTGGTTGGTCGACGGCCGCGCGCCGCTCAACCCGAACGAGGTCTTCAAGGCCACCGACAACGATCCGCTGGCCGTGCGCGGTCGCATCGAGGGGATCTACGCGGTCGAGGGGTTCGACTCGATCCCCACCGACGACCTCCACGGACGCATGCGCTGGTGGGGTCTCTACACCCAGCGCAAGCAGGGCATCGACGGCGGACGCACCGGGACGCTCGGCGCCGACGAGTTGAGTGACCGGTACTTCATGATGCGCGTCCGCTCCGACGGCGGCGCACTCAGCCTGGAGCAACTGCGGGCGATCGCCGGCATCAGCCGCGACTTCGCCCGCAACACCGCGGACGTCTCGGACCGGCAGAACATCCAGCTGCACTGGATCGAGATCGAGTCGGTCCCCGAGATCTGGCGTCGCCTCGAGGCCGTGGGACTGATGACCACGGAGGCCTGCGGCGACACCCCGCGCGTCATCCTCGGGTCGCCGCTCGCGGGCATCGCCGCCGACGAGATCATCGACCCGACGCCGGTCATCCGGCAGATCGTCGACCGCTTCATCGGCGACCCCGAACTCGCCAACCTCCCCCGGAAGTTCAAGACGGCGATCACGGGCCACCCCAGCCTCGACGTCGTGCACGAGATCAACGACATCTCGCTCGTCGGTGTGGTGCACCCGGAACTCGGGGCGGGCTACGACCTGTGGGTGGGCGGCGGCCTGTCGACCTCACCGCGACTCGCCGAGCGGCTCGGTGCCTTCGTCACCGAGGAACAGGCGGCCGAGGTGTGGTTCGGCGTGGTGCGGATCTTCCGTGACTACGGGTACCGCCGCCTGCGCAACAAGGCGAGGCTGAAGTTCCTGCTCGCCGACTGGGGCGCCGGGAAGTTCCGGCAGGTGCTGCAGGACGACTACCTGGGGTACGCCCTGCCCGACGGTCCCGCGCCCACCCGGTCGTCCGCGCCGTACGACCACGTCGGCGTCCACGCACAGAAGGACGGACGCCGCTTCGTCGGCCTGGCGCCCACCGTGGGGCGGCTGTCGGGCGACGCGTTGGCGGGCCTCGCGGACGCCGCCGAGCAGGCCGGTTCGCGGCGGATCCGGCTCACACCCCACCAGAAGCTCGTCGTCCTCGACGTCGACCCGGACGCTGTGGAAACCCTGATCGCGGCCGTCGAACCGCTGGGGCTGACAGCGCGTCCGAGCGTCTTCCGCCGCAACACCATGGCCTGCACCGGCATCGAGTACTGCAAGCTCGCGTTCGTCGACACCAAGGACACCGCGGCGTCCACCATCACCGAGCTCGAGCGCCGACTGGCCGACGTCGACATCGACGTGCCCATCACGCTGAACATCAACGGCTGCCCCAACTCCTGCGCCCGCATCCAGGTGGCCGACATCGGGCTCAAGGGGCAGCTCGCCAAGAGCCGGGACGGTGCCGACGAGTTCCAGTTCCAGGTGCACCTGGGTGGCGGGCTGGCGTCCGAGGATCGGGACGAACCGGGCCTCGGACGCACCCTGCGCGGGCTCAAGGTGACCGCCGTCGACCTGCCTGACTACGTCGAACGGGTCACGCGGGCCTTCCTGGCGGGCCGGGAGCCCGGTCAGTCGTTCGCCGAGTGGACGCGGAGCGCCGACGAGGAGAACCTCCGATGACCGGGCCGGGACGCACGCGCACCCCCGAGGAGTTGCAGGCGCTCGTCGCGGACGCCCAGACCCGGTTCGGCGCGCGCGACGCGTCCGGTGAGGAGCTGGCCGCCGAGGTCTCCGCCTGGGCCGGCGCCACCTTCGGCGACGCCCTCGCCGTTGCCTGCTCCATGGCGGGTGACACGGTCGTTCCCCACCTGGTGTCGCAGGTGGCGCCCGGGGTCGACGTCCTCTTCCTCGAGACGGGTTACCACTTCGCCGAGACGACCGGGACGCGTGACGCCCTCGAGGCGTCCATGGACGTCCGGATCGTCGACGTGTTGCCGCTGCAGACGGTCGCCGAGCAGGACGCGACCCACGGCGTCCGGCTGCACGACCGCAACCCGACGCTGTGCTGCCAGTTGCGCAAGGTCGACCCGCTCAACCGCGAGCTCGCCACCTACGAGGCCTGGGTCACGGGTCTGCGACGCGAGGACAACCCGTTGCGGGCGCACATCCCGCTCGTCGAGTGGGACGCCGCCCACCAGATGGTGAAGGTGAACCCGCTCGCCGCGTGGACGTTCGACGACCTGCTCGACTACGCGGGGGCCAACAGCGTCCCCGTCAACCTGCTGCTCACCGACGGCTACCCGTCGATCGGCTGCGAGCCCTGCACGCGTCCGGTCGCCCCCGGTGACGACCCGAGGGCCGGCCGCTGGGCGGGCCTGGCCAAGACCGAGTGCGGCCTGCACTCGCCCAACCTGACCCCGGAGGAGATCGCATGAGCACCACCCTCACCCACCTCCAGGCCCTGGAGTCGGAATCGATCCACATCTTCCGCGAGGTGGTCGCCGAACTTGAGCGTCCGGTGCTGCTGTTCTCGGGCGGCAAGGACTCCGTCGTGATGCTGCACCTGGCCCGGAAGGCCTTCTGGCCGGGCCCGGTGCCGTTCCCCGTGCTGCACGTCGACACCGGACACAACTTCGACGAGGTCATGACCTATCGCGACGAGCAGGTTGCGAAGCTCGGGCTGAGGCTGGTCGTGGCGAACGTCCAGGACTACATCGACGACGGACGCCTGCTCGAGCGCGCCGACGGCACGCGCAATCCGCTGCAGACCCAGCCCCTGCTGGACGCGATCGCCGACGGGCGCTTCGACGCGGTCTTCGGAGGCGGACGCCGTGACGAGGAGAAGGCCCGCGCCAAGGAGCGTGTGGTGAGCCTGCGTGACGAGTTCGGGCAGTGGGACCCGCGCAACCAGCGTCCCGAGTTGTGGAGCCTGTACAACCCGCGGCACCGCCCGGGCGAGCACGTGCGGGTCTTCCCGCTGTCGAACTGGACCGAACTCGACGTCTGGCACTACATCGAGGCAGAGGGCATCGAGCTTCCGAGCCTCTACTACGCGCACGAGCGCGAGGTCTTCACCCGGGACGGGATGCTGCTCGCGGTCGGGCCCGTGTCACTGCCGCGCGACGGCGAGGTCATCGAGGTGCGCACGGTGCGGTACCGGACGGTCGGTGACATGAGTTGCACGGGCGCCGTGGCGTCCGGCGCACTCACGGTGGCCGACGTCATCGCCGAGGTCGCCACCACCCGCATCACCGAGCGCGGGGCCACCCGCGCGGACGATCGCCTCACCGAGGCAGCGATGGAAGACCGCAAGAAGGAAGGGTACTTCTGATGACCACGCACGGTTCTGCTCCCCGATCGACACTGCTGAGGCTCGCGACGGCCGGGTCGGTCGACGACGGCAAGTCCACCCTCGTGGGACGCCTGTTGTACGACTCGAAGGTCGTGCTGACCGACCAACTGGACGCCGTCCGCCGCGTCAGCGAGGCCAAGGGCCTCGGACACGTCGACCTCGCGCTGCTCACCGACGGCCTGCGGGCCGAGCGCGAACAGGGCATCACGATCGACGTCGCCTACCGCTACTTCGCCACCGCCGAGCGGACGTTCATCCTCGCCGACTGCCCCGGGCACGTGCAGTACACCCGCAACACCGTCACCGGTTCGTCGACCGCGGACGTCCTGGTGCTCGTCGTCGACGTCCGCAAGGGCGTCCTCGAGCAGACCCGACGCCACCTGTCGGTCGGACGCCTGCTCCGCGTCCCCCACGTCGTCGTCGCGGTGAACAAGATCGACCTGGTCGACTACAGCCAGGACGCCTACGAAGCGGTCGCCGAGCAGGTGAACGGCATCGCCACGAGTCTCGGCGTCCCCGACGTCACCACGATCCCGGTGTCGGCCCTGCTCGGGGACAACATCGTCGACCGTTCCGGGAAGACGCCGTGGTACGACGGCCCCTCGCTGCTGGAATTGCTCCACACCCTCCAACCTGAGGAGCGCGTGCAGGGCAGGCCCTTCCGCTTCCCGGTGCAACTGGCCATCCGTCCCCAGGGCGCCGCGGCCGAGGCGGGCCTGTCGGAGTACCGCGGGTACGCCGGGCAGGTGGCGTCCGGATCCGTCCGGGTGGGCGACGAGGTCGTGGTGCTGCCCTCGGGTCGCCGGACGACCGTGAGCGGCATCGACACCTTCGACGGTGAGCTGCGTGAGGCGTTCGCGCCGCAATCGGTGACGCTGCGGCTCGCCGACGAGGTCGACATCAGCCGGGGCGAGCTCATCGCGTCCGCAGCCGAGGCGCCCGTCCCCACGCAGGACCTCGACGGCCTGATCGCGTGGCTGTCCGAGGGCCCCCTGCGGGTGGGTCAGCGCGTGCTGGTCAAGCACACGACCCGCACGGTCCAGGGGATCGTCCGCCAGGTCAACGGACGCCTCGACCTCGACACGCTCGCGTCGGTGCCGGCCGACCACCTGGCCCTGAACGACATCGGCCGGGTCTCGATCCGTGTGTCGGCCCCGCTCGCGCTCGAGGACTACGCCACGTCGCGCAGCACGGGCTCGTTCCTGCTGATCGACCCCCAGACCGGCGGGAACCTGGCAGCGGGCATGGTGCGCGCACCCAGCGGCGTGGACGACACCGGTTCACCGGACGACGTCTCGGACTGGTCGATCTGATGGGACGCCTCGTCCTCGCGTTGCACGGGTCGCGCAATCCGGGCGCGCCCAGGGTCGCCGGCGAGTTGCGCGACGCGGTGGCCTCCCGGCTGCCGGGGGTCTCGGTGACGGTCGGCTACGTCGACGTGTTGGCCCCCCACGTCTCCGACGTGCTCGTCGACGCCCCGGGCGCGGTCGTCGTCCCCGTCTTCCTCACCGCCGGGTACCACGTCGCCTCCGACCTGCCCGACGCCGTGGCCGCCGCCGGGGGCACCGCGACGCTCACCCGGCACGTGGGCCCCCTGCTGCTGGACGCCGTTGCGGAGCGACTCGCTGAGGCGGGCGGTCCCGGGGACGGCGTCGTGCTCGCCGCAGCCGGCTCGCTGCGCGCGGGTTCGGTGGGCGAGGTCGAGGCTGCGGCCACAGCCCTGGAGGCCCGTCTCGGCGTCCCCGTGCGTCCGGGCTACATCTACGCAGCGACCCCTCCGGTCGAGTCGGCCTTCGCCGAACTCGTCGCCGAGGGCAGGACCGACCTGTCCGTCGCCCCCTACGCGATCGCACCCGGCCTGTTCGAGGACCGGCTCCGCGCGCTGGGCGCAACTCGTGTGAGCGCCGCCATCGGCGTCCACCGCGTGCTGGTGGACGCGATCGTGGCGCAGTACCGGGCGTCCTTCCGTTCGCCGGAGATGCCCGCCTACCTCTCCGGCCTCCATCTGGCCGGCCGTCGCGTCCTGGTCGCCGGGGCGGGGCGGGTGGCCACGCGGCGGATCACCGGACTGCTCGCCGCAGGGGCCGATGTGGTCGCGGTGGCGCCCACGGCGTCCGATGAGGTTGCCGCGTGGGCGTCCGGGGGTCGGCTCGACTGGCTCCGGCGTCCGGTGTCGGCGGCGGACGTGACCGACGCCTGGTACGTCGTCGCGGCCACCGACGACGCTGTCGCGAACGACCTGGTCGGACGCGCGGCCGAAGCGCAGCGCACGTTCTGCGTCCGGGCTGACACCGTCGACGAGGGCAGTGCGAGGACGCCGGCTGGCGGGAGCGTCGCCGGACTCGCCGTCGGCGTCGTCGGACGCCGGGAACCGCGCCGCTCGGCGGAGGCCCGCGACGTCGCAGTGGCCGCGCTGGAGGCCTGGGACGCGAGGGACCGTCCCGACCCGGTTCGGCCCGGGAGCGTCGTGCTCGTGGGCGGCGGGCCGGGTGATCCCGACCTCATCACCGTGGGCGGACTCCGTGCCGTACGCGAGGCGGACGTCCTGGTCTTCGATCGGCTGGCCCCCCTCGCCGTCCTCGAGGAAGCGCGTCCGGGAGCCCTGCTCGTCGACGTCGGCAAGGAACCCCACGGCCGCCAGACCCCTCAGGAGCGGATCAACGAGATGCTCATTGAACACGCCCTGGCGGGACGCCGCGTGGTGCGCCTCAAGGGCGGCGACCCGTTCGTCTTCGGACGCGGGGGCGAGGAGGCGCTCGCGTGCGCGGAGGCCGGCATCGCCGTGCGGGTGGTTCCCGGGGTGACGTCCTCGGTCGCGGCGGCCGCCCTCGCGGGCATCCCGGTCACCCACCGGACGCTGTCACAGGGTTTCACCGTCGTCTCGGGCCATGTGCCCCCCGGCGACCCCCGGAGCACGGTCGACTGGGCTGCCCTGGCTCGCGGGGGGACGACCCTCGTGGTGCTCATGGGCGTCACACACTTGAAGGTCATCGCGGACGCCCTGACGGCAGCCGGTCTGCCGGCGTCGACACCGGCCGCGGTCGTCGAGCGCGCCGGCCACCCGGCGATGCGCGTGGTGCGGGCGTCCCTCGGGGACGTGGCGCAGCACGCGGACGCCCTCGGCGTCCGGCCCCCCGCCATCACCGTCATCGGTGCCGTGGCCGCCCTGGACCTGCCACGATGACCCGCGATCGCGACGCGGCCGGCCGTCCGCGACAGGCACGGCCCCGGGACGCGCTCGGACGACCCCTGCCCTACGGTGCCGAGGGCGTCGAACCGGTGTCGGAGGAACCGCTCCCCGCGCTGGAGTCCCTGGCGCTGGCGAGGAGCCTGGTGGCAGAGGGCAGGCCGTTCTCGGCGCACGAGGTGCTGGAGGCCCGCTGGAAGGCGTGCCCCGCCGACGAACGGGAGCTGTGGCAGGGGCTGGCGCAGATCTGTGTTGGCCTGACGCACGCCGCCCGCGGCAACAGCGTGGGGGCCGCTAGGCTCCTGGAACGCGGCGCGGGTCAGCTCGACTCCTACGCCGCCCGTGGGGGCCCGACCTACGGCCTCGACCTCGCCGAGATCGTCGCCTGCGTCCGGGAACCTAGATGACCCGCACCGACAGGACGCCCTCGATCGCACGGACCTCGTCGGCGAGATCCTGCGGGATCGCGCCCTCGACGTCGATCAGCGTGTAGGCCAGTTCGCCGCGCGACTTGTTGAGCAGGTCGGCGATGTTGAGGCCGGCATCGGCCAGCAGCGTCGAAATGCGTCCCACCATGTTCGGGACGTTCGCGTTCGCGATCGCCAACCGACGTGAGCCCTCCGAGCGGGGCAGGGCAGCGTCCGGGAAGTTGACCGAGTTCGAGATGTCACCGTTCTCGAGGTAACCACGAAGTTCCTCGGCCGCCATGACGGCGCAGTTGTCCTCGGCCTCACCCGTGGACGCACCGAGGTGCGGCGTCGCGATGACCCCCGGATGGCCGGCCAGGAGCGCCGACGGGAAGTCGCACACGTACCCGCGCAGGTGGTGCTTGTCGAGAGCGTCCACGACGGCCTGCTCGTCGACGATCTGGCCACGCGAGAAGTTCAGCAGCACCGCGCGCGACTTCATCAGCGCGAGCCGGTCGGCGTTGACGAGTCCGCGTGTGCCGTCGACGAGGGGCACGTGGAGGGTGACGACGTCCGAGCGCCGCAACAATTCCTCGATGCTGGTCGCCCGCTCGACGTTCGCCGTCAGCTGCCAGGCGTGGCGCACGGTGATCTGCGGGTCGAAACCGAGGACGCGCATGCCCAGCGCTGCCGCAGCGTTCGCGACCTGCACCCCGATCGCACCGAGACCGACGACGCCGAGGACGCGTCCCGGCAGTTCGAAACCGACGAACGACTTCTTGCCCTTCTCGACGGCTGCCTCGATCTGCTCGGACGTCCCCTCGAGCCCGCGGCTGAATTCGACCGCCGGCACGATGTTCCGCGCGGCGAGCAACAGCCCGGCGAGGACCAGTTCCTTGACGGCGTTCGCGTTTGCTCCCGGTGTGTTGAAGACCGGGATCCCCCGCGCGCTGAGGGCGGCGACGGGCACGTTGTTGGTTCCCGCACCTGCCCGGGCCACCGCCAGGACGGACGCGGGGATCGTCAGCGCGTGCAGGTTCGCCGACCGCACCAGAAGTGCGTCCGGGTCGGAAAGGTCGGACGCGACGACGTACGAACCCGAGGGAAGTCGCGACAACCCGTGCCCGCTGATCGCGTTGAGGGTCTGGACGCGGTAAACCATCTCAGGCGTTCCGACGCTCGAAGTCGGCCATGAAGTCGATCAGGGCCTCGACGCCCTCGATGGGCATGGCGTTGTAGATGGACGCCCGCATCCCGCCCACGCTGCGGTGCCCCGCGAGGTTGGTCAGCCCGGCCGCGGTGGCCTCGGCGACGAAGGTCTTGTCGAGGTCGGGCCTGGCCGTCACGAACGGGACGTTCATCCAGGAGCGGGAGTCGAGCGCGACCGGGTTGGAGTAGAACCCGGACTCATCGATGAACGAGTACAGGCGGGTCGCCTTGGCCGAGTTGCGCACGGCCATGGCCTCCAGCCCACCCAGCGACTGCACCCACTCCAGGATGAGTCCGAGCAGGTAGACGCTGAAGGTCGGCGGGGTGTTGAGCATCGAGTCGCTGGCCGCCATCTGCGCGTAGTCGAAGATCG
>CALKHV010000157.1 GCA_937988865.1 uncultured Propionibacteriaceae bacterium
TTGAGGGACATCTTGCTCTTGAGGGACACTGCGCTCTTGAGAGACGCTGCGCTGTGGAGGGACACTGTGGTCCTTTCGGATGTGCCCGCGATGCATCGGGAACACATCCCCCGACTCGCCCGCGGACCTCGACGGGTGATGGTGAGTCCACCGCGTCCAGGCATTCCGACTTGTGACGAATCACTTCACGGTTGCGGGTCAGTCCCGGGATTGCACCGGGTTCCCCTGTTGGCGATGTGGGTACAACTTATCCCATCCGAACCCCGACGCCGACACCGGCCAGAGGGTCAGAACTTGTGGGCGATCGCTTCGATGGCGTCCTCGATGCGCTCCTGGACGTCCTCGATGATGTTTCCCTCGTCGTCGACGGTGTCGCCCCACTGGTCCTCGTGGGGGTGGGCGGACTCCACCGACCCCTGTGCTGCCGCGGTGTGATCCCTGTCGTCGTCCATCGCCATCTCGTCCTTCTCGTCCAGTCCGTCACCGGGTTGGTCTCGTTCGTCCAACACGTCGTTCACGATTCGACGGTACCCCCAACCTGGCCACCGATCGCAGGCAGGTCACCCCCGCGTGTCACCTCGAACACGCGGAAACCCTTGGCCGACGCCACTCGTTGACAGTCCCATCCACGCCCACCGAGCCAGCGCTGGAGCGAGTCGGCACCGAGGTTCTTGCTGACGACGAGGCGAGCGACGCCGTCGTCCGTGAGCCGGGGGAGCCACGTGTCGAGGAGGTCGTGCAGCGTCTGCTTGCCGACCCGGATCGGGGGATTCGACCAGATCTCGTCATAGCGGGCGTTGGGGTCGGCGTCCTCGGGCAGCAGCGCCCGGACGCGGTCACCCAGGCCTGACGCCGCCGCGTTGACCCGCACGAGCTCGAGCGCGCGCTCGTTGACATCGACAGCGTCCACGATCGCGTCCGGACACTCGGACGCCAGGGCGATCGCGATCGGACCGTATCCGCAGCCGAGGTCGAGCAGTCGGCGTGCGTCCGGGTCGGGTTCGACCTCGCGCAGCAGCACCGCGGTCCCCGGGTCGAGGCGGGACGCGGAGAACACCGCGTTGGCCGTGACCAGGGTGTGGTGGCGTCCCCACACGTTCGCGTGGATCTCGCGTCGCGCCTCGGGTCCGGTGGGGGTCTCGAAGTAGTGACTCATGCCAGCGTCCTCACGGTGCGTGCTTCGGCGGCCCGGGATGCAAGGTCTGCGTCCGGGGGGTACCCGACCTCTTCCAGTGTCAGCCCGTGGGGCGGCATGACGAGGACGGCGTGGTGCCGGGACGGCCACGCCATCACGTCCGCGAGCCAGTCGGCATCGCGGCGTCCTGCGCCGATGGCGGTGAGGGCCCCCATCAACGAGCGGACCATCGAATGGCAGAACGCGTCCGCACGCAGCCAGTACTCGATGTCACCGTCGGGAAGCCGTCGAGCGTCGAGGTCGAGGAGGGTGCGAATGGTCGTGGCCCCCTCGCGGGGACGGCAGAACGGACCGAAGTCGTGAAGTCCGAGGAGTGCGGTGCCGGCGGCGTTCATGGCGTCCAGGTCGAGCGTCCCCTTCACGCGGGTCACGTGACCTCGGGTGAGGGGGTCGGGGAACGACGCCGCGTCGGCGAGGCGGTAGCAGTAGCGGCGCCAGATGGCTGAGAAGCGCGCGTCGAATCCCTCCGGGGCGGAGGTGATGCTGCGCACGACGATGTCTGGGGTCAGGACGCGGGCCAGCCGCCTGGCGAGGGCGGTGAGGTCGGCGTCGTCGGGCAGGTCGACGTGGGCCACCTGGCCCCGCGCGTGGACGCCGGCGTCCGTGCGTCCGGCGACGACCAGCGAGACCGGGGTGGGTAGCCGCAGCACGCGGGGGATCCAGAGCTCCAGTTCGCCCTGGACGGTGCGCTGGCCGGGTTGGCGCGCCCAGCCGGCGAAGCCCGCCCCGTCATAAGCGAGGTCCAGTCTCGCCCTCATGGGAGCGGCTGCGAGGGCGTCGGTGGGGGATCGGGGGAGGTCGTCCTCCCCCGCTGGCAGAGCGCCCTCATGGGAGCGGCTGCGAGGGCGTCGGTGGGGGATCGGGGGAGGTCGTCCTCCCCCGCTGGCAGAGCGCCCTCATGGGAGCGGCTGCGAGGGCGTCGGCTCGAGCCGTCGGTAGGTGAGGTCGAAGATCGCGCGTCCGGCCTCGATCCCGCGACGTTCGTACTTGGTCACCGGACGTTCGTCGAAGCGCGGCGCCCAACCGCCCTCGGACGCATGGACGTTCTCGAATCCCGGCGCGGCGTCGAGCACCTCCCGCATCCACAGCGCATAGTCCTCCCAATCGGTCGCCAGCCGCCACAGACCACCCGGGACGAGTCTGGACGCGACGAGCGCCGCGAAGTCGGCGTCCACGATGCGTCGTTTGTGGTGACGCGACTTGTGCCAGGGGTCGGGGAAGTTCAGCAGGAGTTCGTCGATGGACGCAGGGCCCAGCAGGTGGTCGAGGCCCTGGGTGCCGTTGCCCATGATCAGTCGGACGTTCCCTGCGCCCGCTCGGGCCAGTTTGTGGAGCGTGCCGGCGAGGGCCGGCTGGAACACCTCGAAGGCGAGGACATTCCAGCCCGGACGACCTGCGGCCATCGAGGCGAGCGAATCTCCATTGCCCGACCCGATCTCGACGAGCAGCGGTGCGGTGCGTCCGAAGACGGACGCCAGGTCGAGCGGCGGCTGCGGCGCGATCGACGTCGACGTGTCACCGCGCTCGACGTCGAGCACCCAGGAACCGCGCCATGACTCCCAGGCTGCCACCTGGGAGGCGGTCATCCGCGCGCTTCGACGCACGTAGCTGACCACCTCACGGTGGACACGCGTGGGCGAACCCTCGGGCTGGACACGCGTGGGGTGGGCCGGATGCACGCGCCCACCCTAGCGGTCGGTCCCGGTCAGGCCTTCTGGGACGCCTTGATCGCCTCGTCGGCCAGGTTCTGTGGCATCAACTCGTACCCGTGGAAAGAACGGGTGAACGAGCCGGTGCCGTGGGCGAGGCCCCGAAGGTCGATCGCGTAACGCGACAACTCGGACGCAGGGACCAGCGCCCGGATGATCGCGTGGTGATCACCGTCGGAGTCGGAGCCCAGCATCTGGCCGCGGCGTCCGGAGATGTCGGTCATGATCGTGCCCAGGTACTCCTCACCAACGATTACGGTGACCTCGTCGATGGGTTCGAGCAGGGCGATGACGCCCTTCGCGGCGGCCGCCTCCTTGATGCCGGCCGCACCCGCCGACTGGAACGCCATGTCGGACGAGTCGACCGAGTGGGACTTGCCGTCGTACAGCGTGACCCGGACATCGACCATCGGGTGACCCGACACGACCCCGCGCTCCAGCTGGCTGCGGACGCCCTTCTCGACCGAGGGGATGAACTGGCGGGGGACTGAGCCACCGACGACCTTGTCGACGAATTCGAAGCCCGCCCCGCGCTGCAGCGGCTCGACCTCGATGTCGCAGACCGCGTACTGGCCGTGGCCACCGGACTGCTTGACATGGCGTCCGTGCCCCTTGCTCGGCGCGATGAAGGTCTCGCGCAGGGCGACCCGGACAGGTTCGCTGACGACCTTGACCCCGTACCGGTCGGTCAGGCGTCCGAGCAGAAGGTCGGTGTGCGCCTGGCCCATGGTCCACAGGATGAGCTGGTCGGTCTCGAGCGGACGCTCGAGTGTGACGGTCGTGTCCTCGACCACGAGGCGTCCGAGGGCGCCTGCGAGTTTGTCCTCGTCGTTTCGGCTCGCGGCCCTGATGGCCATCGGCAACAGCGGCTCGGGAAGCACCCACGGCTCGATCAGGGCGGGACGTTCCTTGGACGACAGCGTGTCGGACGTCTCGGCCCGACCCAGCTTCGCGACGAGCACGATCTCGCCGGCGATCGCCCGGTCCTTCGGCTTGAGGTCGAGGCCCACGGGGGCGCTCAGGAGGCCGACGCGCTCGTCGTCGTCATGGTCGGGATGGTGCGAGTCGCTGCGTCCGGTGAACAACTCACGGTGGCCAGAGACGTGGACGAGGTCTTCCGGACGCAGCGTCCCCGAGAAGACTCGGACCATCGACAGGCGTCCGGCGTACGGGTCGGACGTGGTGCGCACCACTTCGGCCACCAGGGGGCCGTTGGGGTCGCCGGTGGGCGTGGGCAGGTCGGAGCCGTCGGGGGTCGTGACGGAGGGGAGCGGGTGCAGGTCGGGGGTGGGGAATCCGCGCTCGATCAGGGTGAAGAGTTCTTCCACGCCGACGCCGGTGAGGTGGTGGATCGGAATCACGGGGAAGAAGGTGGCGTGCGCGACGGCCTTGAGCAAGTCGCGGCTGACCTCCTCGACGGCGAGCTGTTCGCCTTCGAGGTAGCGCTCCATGAGTTCGTCGTCCTCGCTCTCGGTGACGATGCCCTCGATGAACTCGGCGCGGAACGACTCGATCTCGTCGACCTCGTCGCCGGATGCCGATCGCGTCACCTCGTCACCCGAGGTGTAGTCGTGGACGCGCTGCGAGACCAGGCTCATGTTGCCGACGATCTCGCCCCTGGCATCGCGGAGCGGAAGGTAGGCCGGTACGACGCCGTTGCCGAAGACGCGGCGCAGGTCGGCGATCGACTCGTCGAAGTCGCCGTGCTCGGCGTCCAGTTTCGTCAGGACGATGGCGCGAGGCATGCCGACCGCCCGGCACTCCTTCCAGAGCGCAGCGGTGGCGTTGTCGACCCCGTCGGCGGCGGAAACGACGAAGATCGCCGCGTCAGCCGCACGCAGGCCCGCGCGGAGCTCACCGACGAAGTCGGGGTGGCCCGGGGCATCAAGGAGGTTGACCAGCACCGCGCCGGTCGAGATCGACGTGAGGGTCAGGGCGGCTGCACGCTCGGGGTCATCCTTCTCGCCCCGGTAACCGACAATGCGTGCTTTGAGGAGGTTCTCGAACAACGTGGTCTTGCCGGAGCCGCTCGATCCGACCAGGACCACGTTGCGTAGGTCTGCGGGGCTGGAAACCTTGACGTTGGGGGTGCTCACCTTTGAACTCATGGGCCCAACCTTGGCCCTTTTGACCGGTGCATTCAAGGATTTCGAAGGTGTGGTTCGTCACCTGTGTGCAGGCAGGTCGAGCAGGAGTTCACAGAAGGCCGCGTCCCCCCAGGCGAACCAGTCCCGGGTCGTGTCGGTCGGGTCGTCGACGTGGACACTCTCGTGCACATGTCCCGAGGTCGAGAGCGTGGACGCGATCGCCCGCGCCAGCCGCACCTTCTCCTCCTGATCGGGTGAGGTGAGGCCCTGGATCGCGAGCGACAACGGCCAGACGCGGCGTCCGGGGGTGTGTGGGCTGCCGATCCCGGCCACGGCGTGGCCGCAGTGGAAGGTCGGGTTGGCGTCCGAGAGCACCCACGCCCGGGACGCCAGGTAGCGCGGGTCGGAGGCTGCAACGTCCGAGAACAGGGGGAGCGAGAGGAGGCTGGGCGCGTTGGCGTCATCGAGGTCGACCACGCCCCCCAGCCCGTCGACCTCATGGGCGAAGCGGCCGTCGGGTGTGGTGCCGGCGCGGTCGACGCCGTCCGTGATCGTGACCGCGAGTTCGGTGCAGGCGCGGGCCAGGTGTGCGTCCCCCCAGACGTCGTTCGCGAGGTCGGACGCCAACCGCAGCGCATGGGCAGCGAAGAGGTTGGCGGGCACGTGATAGCCGAGATGGCACGGGTCGTCGGACGGGCGGAAGCCTGACCACGTCATGCCGGTCCACCCGACCGGGCGTCCCCGGCCGTCGCGCGGCAAGGCGTCGCGCGACCACGGCCGCTCGAACCGGTAGGGGCTGGACCCATGTCGTTGCTCCGCCGTCCACAGGGCGAGGACGGCGGGCAGCCCGGCATGCATCCCGTCGAGGGCGGACGGTTCGAAGCGTCCCGTACCTCGTGTGGCGGCCCGGTAGTGCCAGGCGGTCTGCATGGCCCAGGCGATCGAGTCGAGCTCGTACTTCCGCTCCCAGACGCCGGCCGGTACGTCCCGGTCGAGCAGGTGCCAACTCCTGGCGTCCGGGGTGAGGGTGAAGGCGTTGGCGCGTGGATCGAGCGCGATGAGGTCCCACTGCCGGCGCACCACACCGGCGAGGAGGTCGGCCACCTCTGCGGACGCAGCGGCAAGTGCGAACCAGGGACGCACCTGCGCCGAGGAATCACGCAACCACATCGCAGGGATGTCACCCGTGATCACTGTGACCCGGTCGCCCTCGCGAACAAAGGTCGTCTGCCACGCATGGGTCATGAGGTTCGTGAACCGGGACGCGAGTTCGGCGTCGACTCGACCGACGTCACGGGCAGCGTCCCCGATGGCGTTCAGGACGCCCGGAGTGAGCGGGTTGACCACCCGGGCACGCGTTCTTCCACGGCGTCGACGCAGGGCTCGACGACCGAGTGCGAGCAGCGCATCCGCGCGAGCAATGGCCGACATGGGCCCATTTTGACCCGGCCCGAGCCGAGGGCGTAATCTTGGGCGCTGTTGCGCCTGACGCGTCGCTGCCCTGAACCGGCGGTGTGCGGGGGTGCCCGCTCGAATCCAGTTCAGTCTCCAACGAAAGATGGTCTGCAACGTGTCTACGTACAGCCCGAAGCCTGGCGACATCACCAGGGCCTGGCACGTCATCGATGCCCAGGACGTCGTCCTGGGCCGCCTCGCCGTGACCACCGCCAACCTGCTGCGCGGCAAGCACAAGGCCACCTTCGCCCCGCATGTCGACGGCGGTGACTTCGTCATCATCGTGAACGCGTCCAAGATCGCGGTCACCGGCAAGAAGGCCACCGACTCCATGCGCTACCGCCACTCCGGACGTCCGGGCGGCCTCACGGCCACCCCGATCGGCGTGCTGCTGGCCAGGGACCCCCGCAAGGCCGTCGAGCTCGCTGTCTGGGGCATGCTGCCCAAGAACAAGTTGAGCCGCCAGATCATCGGCAAGCTGAAGGTCTACTCCGGCCCCGAGCACCCGCACGCCGCGCAGAAGCCGCAGGCGTTCGAGATCACCCAGATCGCCCAGTGAAGGAAATGACTGTGTCCGAGACCCTTGAGCAAGAGATCCTCGAAGACGAGGTCGTCCCCTTCGTTGACGAGAGCGACCGCGAGATCGCCTACCGCGCCGACTCGAACCCGCACTCCGCGGCCAACCCGAGCGGACGCCCCGCCATCGTGGCACCGATGGGCGCCACCGGACGTCGCAAGCAGGCCATCGCCCGCGTGCGCATCATCCCCGGCAGCGGCACCTACAAGGTGAACGGTCGCACCCTGGAGGACTACTTCCCGAACAAGGTGCACCAGCAACTGGTGAACGAACCCTTCGTGACCGCCAACGTCGTGGGTTCCTACGACGTGATCGCCCGCATCGGCGGCGGTGGCGTCACGGGCCAGGCCGGCGCCCTCCGCCTCGGCATCGCCCGTGCGCTCAACGCCGTGGACGCGGAAGCCAGCCGCCCCGCCCTGAAGAAGGCCGGACTGCTGACCCGCGACGCGCGCGTCAAGGAACGCAAGAAGGCCGGTCTCAAGAAGGCCCGCAAGGCGCCGCAGTACAGCAAGCGCTGATCCCAGCCCTTCACGATGGCCGTCACCCTCACCGGTGGCGGCCATCGCTGCGTTCCGGCGTCCGCATGTCACCGGTGTCCATCGAGACCACTAAGCTCGCGAGACATGGCACGACTCTTTGGCACCGATGGCGTCCGCGGTATGGCGAACACCGACCTGACCGCCGAAATGGCGCTCGACCTGTCCGTGGCGGCCGCCCACGTGCTCGGGGAGGCGGGCGTCTTCGGGTCCCGGCGTCCCACGGCGCTGGTCGGACGAGACCCCCGCGCGTCCGGTGAGTTCCTGGAGGCTGCCGTCGTCGCCGGACTGGCGAGCGCCGGCGTCGACGTGATCCGCGTGGGCGTCGTGCCCACCCCCGGGGTCGCCTACCTCGTCAACGCCCACGGCAGCGACCTGGGGGTCATGCTGTCGGCGTCCCACAATCCGATGCCCGACAACGGGATCAAGTTCTTCTCGCGCGGTGGCGTCAAACTCGACGACACCCTCGAGGACGCGATCGAGGAGCGTCTGGGTGAGTACTGGCAGCGTCCCACAGGCGCCGACGTCGGACGCGTGAGTGACGATCTGGGCGCCGTGGAGGCCTACGTGGCCCATCTGGTGGGCAGCCTCGGGGTCGAGGCGTCCCTGGCCGGGTTGAAGGTCGTCCTCGACTGCGCGAACGGCGCGTCCTTCATGACGGCCGTCGCCGCGTTCGAGACCCAGGGTGCCGAGGTCGTGGCCATCCACAACACCCCCACCGGGCTGAACATCAACGACAACTGCGGGTCGACCCACATGGGTGACCTGCAGCGCGCCGTGGTCGAGCACGGCGCCGACTTCGGTCTCGCGTTCGACGGGGACGCCGACCGCTGCCTCGCCGTCGACTCCGACGGCACCCTCGTCGACGGCGACCAGATCCTCGCCATCCTGGCGATCGCGATGCAGCAGAACCTCGAACTCCACTCCGACACGGTCGTGGCGACCGTGATGAGCAATCTCGGGTTCGTCAACGCGATGCGGGCCCACGGCATCAGGGTCGACCAGACCAAGGTCGGCGACCGTTATGTGCTGGAGAGCATGAACGCGAACGGTTTCACCCTCGGTGGCGAGCAGTCGGGCCACGTCATCATGAGCGAGTTCGCCACGACCGGCGACGGAGTCCTGACGGGCCTGCACCTGGCTGCACGGATGGTGCGCACCGGCAAGTCGCTCAAGGAGCTGGCGTCCGTCATGACGAGGCTTCCCCAGGTGATGGTGAACGTGAAGGACGTCGACAAGTTGCGTGCCGGGATCGACCCCGAGATCCAGTCGGCGGTCTCGCGAGCCAACAAGGAGTTGGGCGAGAGCGGACGCGTGGTCCTGCGTCCCTCGGGCACCGAACCCGTCGTCCGCGTGATGGTCGAGGCAGTGACCCTCGACAAGGCGAACGAGGTCTGTGAGCGGCTGGCTGCCCTGGTCAAGGCGCGGGTCAGCCTGTGAGGGCAGGACTCTCCGTCCGGTCGCAGACGCTGGCCGTGCTCGGGCTGTTCTTCGTCAACGGGACCATGATCGGGATGTGGGGTGGCTCCCTGCCCTCGATGCGTGAGCGCGTGGGCACGGACGCCACCGGCATCGCCATCCTGCTTGTCGTGACGGGCGTCGCCGCCGTGGCGTCGATGCAGGTGGGTGGACGCCTGGGTGACCGGATCGGCGCCAAGGTGCCGACCTTCGTTGCGGCGGCGATCATGATGGTCGCGATGCTCGTGCTGTCGTGGGCGCCGACGTACACCATGCTGCTCGTCGCCGGCATCGTCATGGGTCTGGGCAACGGGACGATGGACGTCGCGATGAACTCGCTGGGCGTCGACGTCGAGAAGCTGCGTCCGACGCCGATCATGAGCCGGTTCCACGCCTTCTTCTCGATCGGAGCGTTCACCGCGGCACTCCTGATCCTGCTGGTCAGCCGCGCAGCCGGCCACCCGATCAGCTGGTTGCCGCCGCTGATCATCGCCGGCCTGGCGCTGGGCATGAGCATTGCCCTGTGGGCCATCACACCACGCGGGTCCACGCATGCCGACCACGCGGAAGGTCATGCGTCCGCGGGTGGGAAGGTGCCGGCGGCAGCCTGGCTCCTGGGCATCATGGCGCTGTGTTTCGGGTTGACCGAGGGCACGGGCGTCGACTGGGCGTCCATCCACGTCACGGACGTGGCACAGGTCGACCCCGGGACAGGGGCCCTCGGGCTCGTCGCGGTCAGCGCCACCATGGTGCTCATCCGCCTCTTCGGGGATCACGCCGTCGACCGCTTCGGACGCGCACGGGTCGTCCAGTTCGGCTCGGTGACGGCCTCACTGGGCTACCTCGTGGTCGCCTTCTTCTCCAGCCTGCCGGTCATCGTGGGCGGGTGGCTCCTCGTGGGTCTCGGCGTCGGCATGATCGCGCCCCAGATCTACGCGCTGGCCGGCCACATCGGCGGCGGACGCGTGCTCGCCATCGTCACGGCCTTCGGCTACACGGCCTTCCTGGCCGGGCCGGCGATCATCGGCTTCGTGGCCGATCACACCGGTCTGCAGCACGCCATGCTCGTGCCACTGGCGAGCGCACTGGGGCTGATCGTGATGAGCTTCGTCATGCCGGGCGACCCCGACACCGTGGTCCCTGACGCCGTGGTCCCTGACGCCGTCAGGCCTGCCTGATCAGATCTTTCTGATGCGGACCCACCGCACCGAGTGATCAGGTCCCTTGTGCAGGATGGCCGTGGCACGGTCGCGGGTCGGCTCGATGTTCTCCACCAGGTTCGGGCCGTTGATCTCGTGCCACACCCGGGTCGCGAACTGGATCGCCTCGGCGTCCGACATGGTGGCGAAACGGGCGAAAAAGCTGTCGGGCCTGCTGAACGCCGTCTCGCGCAAGGTGAGGAAGCGTTCGGTGAACCAGTCCCTGATGTCGGACTGGTCGGCGTCAACGTAGACCGAGAAGTCGAAGAAGTCGCTCAACGCGAGGCCCACGCGTCCATCGGGGTGGACGCGGGCCGGCTGCAACACGTTCAGGCCCTCGACGATGAGGATGTCGGGGCGGCGCACCACGATGAACTCGTCCGGGACGATGTCGTAGATCGTGTGGGAGTAGACCGGGGCCCTCACCTCGGCCAGGCCCGACTTCACGTCCATCACGAACTGCTGCAGTGCGCGCCGGTCGTAGCTCTCGGGGAATCCCTTGCGTTCCAGGATGCCCCGGGCCTCGAGTTCGGCCGTGGGGTAGAGGAATCCGTCGGTGGTGATGAGGGCGACTTCGGGATTTCCGGGGGACCGCTTGAGGAGTTCCTGCAGCAGGCGCGCGGTCGTCGATTTGCCCACCGCCACAGAGCCCGCCACGCCGATCACGAACGGCGTCAGGGCCGTGTCGAGTGACAGGAAGGCGTTGGACGCGCGGTACAGGTGCCCGGTGTGGCGGCGGTGCAGGTGCAGCAACTGCGTGAGCGGCACGTAGACCTCGGAGACGTCAGTGTGGCTCGTCGGATCACCGAGGCCGCGGAGTCGCGCGAGGGTCTGGTCATCGAGGTCGATGTCGGTGTGGTCGGCGAGGTCGGCCCACTGCCTGCGCGTCAACTCGACGTAGGGGCCGGCCTGCTGTGCGGTCATGGGGACGATCTTTGCGCGTCCGGTGCTGACGTGTGAGATCTGACACGCAATCGCGACGCTGACCACGGCGGCGGGCCTTCACATGGTGCCCCGACTGTCCGGTTGACAAGCTGCTTTGAGGCGGGCGCTCACATCTTCTGTACGCTTCTTGCCATGTGCGGAATTGTGGGTTACATCGGGCCGCGTAGCGCCCAGGACGTTGTCATCGCCGGTCTGCGTCGGCTTGAGTACCGGGGATACGACTCCGCGGGCATCGCCGTCGAGGCGGACGGCCGGATCGAGGTGCGCAAGAAGTCGGGCAAGATCACGAACCTTGATGCCGAGCTGGAGGCGACGCCCCTCCCGGCGTCCCAACACGGTATCGGGCACACCCGGTGGGCCACGCACGGCGGCCCGACCGATGCCAACGCCCACCCGCACGTGAGCCAGTCCGGCCGCGTGGCCCTCGTCCACAACGGCATCATCGAGAACTTCGCCCAGATCAGGTCAGAGCTGCAGGCGACCGGCGTCGAGTTCGCGTCCCAGACCGACACCGAGGCCGCGGCCCAGCTCCTGGGCTCCATCGTGGACGCCGGCACCCCGCTCACCGAGGCCATGCACCAGGTCGCCCGCCAGCTGGAGGGTGCTTTCACCCTCGTGGCCATCGACGCGCTCGACCCCGATCGGGTCGTGGCCGCCCGTCGCAACTCCCCGCTGGTCGTCGGTGTGGGCGTGGGCGAGAACTTCCTCGCGTCCGACGTCTCGAGCTTCCTCGAGTTCACCCGCGAGGCCATCGAGCTCGGCCAGGACCAGGTCGTCGAGATCACCCGCGACGGGGTCACGGTCACAGACTTCGACGGTGCGCCCACGACCGCGATCAAGCCGTATCACGTCGACTGGGACATCTCCGCGGCCGAGAAGGGTGGCTTCGACTGGTTCATGCGCAAGGAGATCTACGAGCAGCCCCAGGCCGTCGCCGACACCCTCCTCGGACGCTACGACGTCAACGGTCAACTCGTCCTCGACGAGGTGCGCATCAGCCCGGAGGAATTGCGCCGGATCGACAAGATCGTCATCGTCGCCTGCGGCACCGCCTTCTACGCGGGCATGGTGGCCAAGTACGCGATCGAACACTGGACGCGCATTCCCTGCGAGGTCGAGATCGCGTCCGAGTTCCGCTACCGCGACCCGATCATCGACCCGATGACCCTCGTGGTCACCATCTCCCAGTCGGGCGAGACCGCCGACACCCTCATGGCGATCCGTCACGCTCGCGAACAGCACGCCAAGGTCATCGCGATCTGCAACACCAACGGCGCGACGATCCCGCGTGAGTCGGACGCCGTCATCTACACCCACGCCGGCCCGGAACGCGGCGTCGCGTCGA
>CALKHV010000158.1 GCA_937988865.1 uncultured Propionibacteriaceae bacterium
GCAACACGCGTCCAGGCGGCAGAAAGGGGGGCGTTACGTTGAGCAATCAGGGAAACCGTCCGTCGACGAGACCTGCCGACGCCCTGGGACGGTAGAACGTGTGGTCGAAGTGCCCCTGTGCCGAAGATCTGAGCGTCCACGTGCGCCCGAGCGTCCGATTGCCTGACGACGGGGACTCGCGCGTCCTACGCTGGACATGGCGAGGCGTGGATCGGAGACGGCCCCTCGAGGTTGTCCGCCTGGCCAGCGACCAGTGATGGAGTGCTCAATGACTGAGCCACGCAGGGTCGCGATCCTCGGTGCTGCGGGTCGCGATTTCCACAACTTCAACGTCCTCTACCGGACGGATCCCGGCCATCGAGTGGTGGCCTTCACCGCTACCCAGATCCCCGACATCGCCGGACGCCGGTACCCACCCGAGTTGGCCGGGCCGCTGTACCCCGACGGCATCCCGATCGTCGACGAGTCGGAACTCACCGACCTGATCGGACGCGAACACGTCGACGAGTGCGTGTTCTCGTACTCGGATGTTCCCCACGAGCGGGTCATGCACCTGGCCAGTCAGTGCATCGCGGCCGGGGCGGACTTCATCCTCCCCGGAGCGGCGCCGACGATGCTGACGTCGACCAGGCCGGTGATCGCGGTGACCGCCGTCAGGACGGGGGTTGGGAAGTCGCAGACGACGCGGTACCTGGTGGGAATCCTCAAGGACATGGGGAAGCGCGTGGTCTCCATCCGGCACCCCATGCCGTACGGCGATCTGGCCAAGCAAGCCTGCCAAAGGTTCGCCGACCACGCCGACCTGGACGCCCACGACTGCACGATCGAGGAGCGCGAAGAGTACGAACCGCACATCGACGCCGGTTTCGTGATCTACGCCGGCGTCGACTACGAGCAGATCCTGCGCGCGGCCGAGGCCGAGGCGGACGTCATCCTCTGGGACGGCGGCAACAACGATCTCCCCTTCTATGCGCCCGACCTGCACATCGTGCTGGCTGACCCGCTGCGTCCGGGGGACGAGGCGAGGTACCACCCGGGTGAGGCGAACGTCCGCATGGCCGACCTGGTGATCGTCAACAAGTGCGACTCGGCGTCCGAGGAGGCAATTCTGGCGGTCGAGTCGAGCGTCCGATCGCTGAATCCGGACGCCCGGATCATCCGGTGCGACTCCCCGGTGACCGTCGAGGATCCCGAGGTGGTGCGGGGACGCCGCGTCCTCGTCATCGAGGACGGTCCGACGCTGACGCACGGGTCGATGACGTACGGGGCGGGAGTGGTGGGCGCGCGGCAGGCGGGGGCGTCCGAGATCGTGGACCCGAGCCCGTGGGCGGTGGACTCGATCGCCGCGACGTACGCGAAGTACCCGAACGCGGTCGGCATCCTGCCGGCGATGGGCTACGGGGACGCCCAGATCCGCGACCTGGAGGCGACGATCGACGCCGCCGAGGTGGACGCCGTGGTCTCCGGGACGCCGATCGACCTGACCAGGGTGCTGCACGTGTCGAAGCCGATGACGCGGGCGCGCTACGAGCTGGCTGAGCGTGAGCCGGGGGTGTTGGCGGAGGCGGTGCGGGCGCTGCTGGGGTAACCCGTCAGGGCGTCGAGGCCCCCGATCCCTTCCACCACGCCCACAAGCCCTCGCGGTGCAGCGCCGCGACCGCCGTCAGGTCGATCCCCGCCGGGCACACCTGGACGCACTCCCCATAACTGGAGCACGGACCGAACGGCACCTCGGACGCCGTGATCATCGCGCGAGCCCGGCGTCCCCTCTCGGTCGATCCTTGCGGCAGCATCGCCAAATGAGCCAGTTTCGCCCCCGCGAACAGGTGCGCCGACCCGTTCGGGCACGCCGCCACGCACGCTCCGCAGCCGATACAGGCGGCGTAGTCCAGCGCCCGTTCGGCGACGTCGTGTCCGATGGGCAGGGCGTCCGCGTCCGGTGCAGTGCCCGCGGCGACCGCGACCGTCCCGCCCACCTCCAGCAGATGACTCAGAGCCGACCGGTCCACCACCAGGTCACGCACCACCGGGAACGCCGCCGACCGCAGCGGCTCGATCACGAGTTCCTTCACCCCCGCGAACGACCGGACGTGCTGCCGGCACGACGGCGTCTGCGGCACCGGGCCGTGAGGGACGCCGTTGACCGTCACCCCACACGCCCCGCAGACACCTTCACGACAGTCCGACTCGTACTCCACCGGCTCCCCGCCCCCGGCGACGATCTGGTCGTTCATCCGATCCAGCAGGTCGAGCAACGACAGGTGCTCGGATGCGTCCACCTCATGCGACTCGTATCGTCCCTTGTCAGCGGGCCCTGCCTGCCGCCACACCCGGATCGTGAGCTTCATCGGTAATCCCTCGTCTCCAGCCCGACGCGCCTGAACTCCAGCGGTTCGACGTGCCGTCGCCACCCGCCACCACCCACGCTCTCCCACGCCGACACGAACCGCCACGCGTCGTCATCGCGCTGCGCCTCACCCTCGGACGTCTGCGATTCCACCCGGAAGTGCGCCCCGCACGACTCGGTGCGGTCGAGCGCGTCCACGCACATCAACTCGGCGAGTTCGAGGAAATCGGCCACGCGTCCGGCCTGCTCGAGTTCGGCGTTGAGGTGGTCGCCCGACCCAGTGGCACGGACCTCCTGCCAGTACGACTCCCGCAACTCACGCACCGTCTCGATCGTCGACACCAGCCCGGACGCCGACCTCGTCACCCCGCACCCCGCCTGCAAGGCCTCGCCGAGTTCGCGGTGCACGTCCACCGGACGTCGCGTCCCGCCCGCGGCGACCAGTCGATCGGTGCGCGAGCGAACGGCCCGGATCGCCGACACCGAGGCATCGGACGCCACGTCGAGCACCGGCTTCCCCACCAGACCGGCCAGGTAGTGCGGCACGGAGAAGGGCAGGGTGAACCACCCGTCCACGCACGCGCTGAGCAGGGAGTTCGCGCCCAGCCGGTTCGCCCCGTGGTACCCACTGCCGGCCTCGCCGCCGACGAACAACCCGGGGATCGACGTCTGCAGGTCGAAGTCCGACCACAGCCCACCCATCGTGAAGTGGGCGGCCGGCGCGATGCGCATCGGCAGGGCTGCAGGGTCCTCGCCCGTCGCGTCGGAGTACATCTCGAAGAGGTTCCCGTAGCGCTCGAAGATCTTCGCGCGACCCAGGCGTCCGAGGGCGTCGGCGAAGTCGAGGTAGACCGAGTTGCGCAGGGGGCCGACGCCGCGTCCGCCGTCGATCTCGGCTCTCGTCGCCCGGGACGCGATGTCGCGCGGGCACAGGTTCCCGTACGCGGGGTAGCGGCGCTCGAGGTAGTAGTCACGCTCGGCCTCGGGGATGGCGCCCGGCGCGCGGGCGTCCCCGGGGGCGAGCGGCACCCAGATGCGTCCGTCGTTGCGCAGCGACTCGCTCATCAGGGTGCACTTCGACTGCGTGGGGGAGTCGACCGGCAGGGCAGTCGGGTGGAATTGCACGAACGACGGGGACGCCAGCAGCGCCCCCCGACGGTGCGCGCGCCAGGCCGCGGTCGCGTTCGAGTTGCGGGCGAGCGTCGAGTGGAAGTAGACGCTGCCGTAGCCGCCGGTCGCGAGGATCACGGCGTGGGCGGTGTGCGCGCGCACCTCGCCCGTCACGAGATTGCGCGTCACGATGCCCTGGGCGCGTCCGTCGTCGACGATGAGGTCGAGCATCTCGTGGCGTGTGTGCAGGGTGACGGTGCCGGCGGCCACCTGCCGCAGCAGAGCCTGACTCGCAGCCACCTGCAACTGCTGGCCGGTCTGACCGCGCGTGTAGTACGTCCGAGAGACCTGGACGCCGCCGAACGACCGGGTGGCGAGGCTGCCGCCGTACTCGCGGGCGAATGGGGCGCCGATGGCGGTGAGATGGTCGATCACGCGTGTCGACTCCAGCGCCAGTCGGCACACCTCGGCCTCGCGGGCCCGGAAGTCGCCGCCCTTGATCGTGTCCTTCACGAACCGGTCGAGCGAGTCGTTGTCGACCGCGCGTCCCCGCGCTGCGTTGATGCCACCCTGGGCGGCGACGCTGTGCGCGCGTCGCGGGGCGTCGTGGAAGGTGAAGACGTCGACGTGGTAGCCCAGTTCGCCGAGCGCGGCGGCCGCGCCCGCGCCGGCCAGGCCGGTGCCGACGACGATCACCGAGACCTTGCGCCGGTTGAGTGGACCGACGAGGCGATAACCCAGCGTCCGGGTCGACCACGCGTCCATCGGGTCGACATCGGGGACGCGCGGATCGAGCGGCGGAAGATCGTGCGACGCGTGGGACGCGGACGCGTGGTGGTGCGCGTCCGGGTGGATCATCGGGAACTTCATTGCAGGACCCCCAGCCACACAGCGAGCGGAATGGACGCGTTGCCTGCCATCACCAGCAACGCCCAGCCGCCCGCGACGGCGGCGAGCACGGCGCGGACGCGGCGTCCGGTGATGCCCAGGTCCTGCACGACCGTCCACAGGCCGTGCGCGAGGTGCGCCCAGAGCAGGAGCATGGTGGCGAGGTAGAACCCACCCACCCAGGGCCGCGCCAGGCTCGCGACCAGGTTCGCGTACGCGGCCGACTGCTCAGCGGTGGTCTCGACGAAGCCCGGGGCGGCGGCCTGCCCCGTGGTGAGGTCGAGGAGGTGGAAGATGATGAAGCCGAACAGCACCAGACCGGTGACGGGCATCGTCCGCGCCGCGAACGAGCGCCACGGAAGCTTGCGGCGGTGTGGCCCGCGCGCCCGGCGTCCGCGGACGAACAGGATCACTGCACACGCGACGTGCGCGATCAGGGATGTGCCGAGCACGATCCGGAAGATCCAGAGCAGGGACTCGTGCGGGAGGAGGGGCGAGAAGGCCGTCCGCAACCACTGCGCGTAATGGTCGAAGCCCTCGGGGTCGACGTAGACCTTGAGGTTGCCGAGCATGTGGACCAGCAGGAACGCGCCGAGCACGACGCCGGTCACCGCCATGGTGAGTTTGCAGGCGTAGCTGGACGGCAGGTGGGTGCGCCGTGTCGAATCCATGGATCTCTCCTTGTGGAGAGCGTACGCCGGGGCGTCCGCCTGGGCGTCCGACTGGGGTGGGTTTCCTTGCGCGGTCAAGGCAACGGCCGGGTTGAAACGATTCAGCGGGACGTTCCCGTGCGGACGCAAGGAAACCCGCCGTGGTGGGGGTGGCGGGCGTCCGGCGTCCGCCTGGGGTGGGTTTCCTTGCGCGGTCAAGGCAACGGCCGGGTTGAAACGATTCAGC
>CALKHV010000159.1 GCA_937988865.1 uncultured Propionibacteriaceae bacterium
TCCGCCGAGGAGGCCGACGCCCCAGGACCCGTGTACGGCTTCCTGACCTGCGACCTCATCACCACGGGCTCGATCCGCGCCTGCCTCAGCCCCGCGGAACCCGGCACGACGCCGACTCCGCGCCCGATCACCACCGACATGGTCGAGGGCTGGGCGCGTTCGGCCACGACGTCCCTGCACCTGCCGGCGTCCACGCCCGTCATCGGACCCGACCCCTCGGCCAACGAGTGGGACATGCTGGCAGTCGGCCTGCCCGTCTGGCTCTGGACGTCTGAACCCCGGACGCTCGATGCGTCCGTCACGGCGTCCGGGATCGACCTCACGCTCGTCGCCCACCGCGGCCTGACAACGTTCGAGATGGGTGACGGGACGACCGTGACCTGCTCGACGTCGACGGTGCGTCCGCGTGGCGCCGACCCGATGGAGAAGTCACCCACCTGTGGGCACACCTACTCCAGGGCCGGCACCTACGCCATCACCGCGACGACCCACTGGAGGGTCGACTGGGACGCCCTCGGCTTCTCGGGCAGCTTCGACGTCCCCCGGACGGACACGACCGCCCTCGAGGTCGGCGAGCTGGTCTCCGTCGTCGTGCGCTGAGACTGCCGCCCCCAGCCTCTGCCGGGTGTGGCTGCCTACTGCCCGACCAGCGTCACAGCCACGGACAGCGCGGTATCGGCCGGCGTCCACACGACGTCGCCCACCAGACGTCCGACCGCGCGCAGGTCGCCCTCGCAGGCCTTCAGTCGTTCCAGCACGTCCGCCGGCCCACTGAACTCGGCCCGGGACGCCTCGGTCTTCATCGACACCTTTGCGGTCGACTTCGCACCGCGAATGGCGATCAAAGCGGCCGACACGTCCACCAGGACCGCAGCATCGCCCACCGACGCGAACTCCCCGGCCACCGGCCACGCCTGCCGGTGCACGGAGCCGGGCTGGTACCACGACCAGACCTCCTCGGTCACGAACGGCGTGAACGGGGCGAACAGGCGCAACAGCACGCCGAGCGCCTGCGTCAGGGCCGCGTGTGCGGACGCTGCCGCAGCATCGCCGTGCGTCCCGTACGCGCGCTCCTTGACGAGTTCGAGGTAGTCGTCGCAGAAGGTCCAGAAGAACGACTCCGTCGCCTCGAGCGCCGAGGTGTAGTCGAACGCCTCGAAGGCGGACGTCGCGGTCTCTACCACCGTGCAGAGCGTGGCCAGCATCGCGAGGTCGGCCGGCTGGGTGACCTCGCCGGCCGAGGCGCCCGGCTTCGCAAGCCCCAGCACGAAATTGCTCGCGTTGAGGATCTTCATCGCGAGCCTGCGTCCGACCTTCATCTGGGTCTCGTCGAAGGGCGAGTCCATGCCCGGACGCGCCATCGCCGCGCGCCAGCGCACGGCATCCGCGCCGAACTTGTCGAGGATCTCGGTGGGCACGACCACGTTGCCCTTCGACTTGCTCATCTTCTTGCGGTCGGGATCGACGACGAAGCCCGAGATCGCTGCGCGCGCCCACGGAAGGCTGTCGTGTTCGAGCTGCGCCCTCACCACCCGGCTGAACAGCCAGGTGCGGATGATGTCGTGCGCCTGGGGCGCGAGGTCCATGGGGAAGGTGAGCTGCCAGAGGTCCTCGTCGCGCTCCCATCCGCACGCGATCTGCGGGGTGAGGGACGACGTCGCCCACGTGTCCATGATGTCGGCGTCCCCGACGAAGCCACCGGGCACGCCGCGCTGCGCCTCGCTGAATCCGGGCGGGCACTGGGACGCCGGGTCGACGGGCAGCGACGCCTCAGCGGCCACGATGGGATGGTCGTGGTCGGGCTCGCCGTCGGCGTCCACGGGGTACCAGACGGGGAAGGGCACGCCGAAGAAGCGCTGCCGAGAGATCAGCCAGTCGCCGTTGAGGCCGTTCACCCAGTTGCTGAAGCGGTGGCGCATGTGATCGGGCACCCACGCCAGTTCTTCACCCCGGGCGAGCATCACCTGTCGCAGGGCGGCGTCGCGTCCGCCGTTGGAGATGTACCACTGACGCGTCGACACGATCTCGAGCGGCTTGTCGCCCTTCTCGTAGAAGTTCGCCATGCGCTGGGTCGGCCGGGGTTCGCCGTCCAGGTCGCCCGTCTCGCGCAGGCGCGAGACGATCGCAGCACGTGCCGAGAACGCGGTCTTGCCTGCCATCTCGGGGAAGAACGATGCGTCCGTGAGCCATTCGGGCGCCTCGGACTGCAGGCGTCCGTCGCGATTGATGATCGTGCGCATGGGCAGCTGCAGCTCGCGCCACCAGATGACGTCGGTCAGGTCGCCGAACGTGCAGCACATCGCGATGCCCGCACCCTTGTCCTTCTCGGCGGCCTGGTGGGCCAGCACGGGAATCTCGACGCCGAACACTGGCGAGCTGACGGTGGTCCCGAACAACCCCTGATACCGCTCGTCGTCGGGGTGTGCGATCAGCGCGCACACGCTCGGGATCAGTTCGGGACGCGTGGTCTCGATCCACACCGGCTCACCGTCAGGTGTCCGGAACGCGATCCGATGGTAGGCGCCTGGGTAGTCGCGTGCCTCGAGCTCTGCCTGCGCCACCGCGGTCTGGAACGTGACGTCCCACATCGTCGGAGCCTCGGCGAGGTACGCCTCGCCGCGCGCGAGGTTGCGCAGGAAGGCACGCTGGGCGACCGTCTGCGCCTCGTCGGAGATCGTCGTGTAGAGGGTCTCCCAGTCGACAGAAAGCCCGAGGTGACGCCACAGGTCCTCGAAGACCTGCTCGTCGACCGCCGTCAGTTCGTGGCACAACTCGACGAAGTTGCGCCGACTGATCGCCACCTGGTGCTTGGGGTCGGGCTTGGCCGGGGGAGTGAAGTCGGGGTCGTAGCCGACGGTCGGGTCGCACCGGACGCCGTAGTAGTTCTGGACGCGACGTTCGGTCGGCAGGCCGTTGTCGTCCCAGCCCATCGGGTAGAACACGTGCTTGCCGGTCATGCGTTGGTAACGCGCGATCAGGTCGGTGTGGGTGTAGCTGAAGACATGTCCGACGTGCAGCGATCCCGACACCGTGGGCGGCGGGGTGTCGATGCTGAACACCTGCGCCCTGGACTCCGGACGCACGAACGCGTACGTGCCGTCCGCCTTCCAGGCCTCGGACCACTTCGACTCCAGGCCCTCCAGCACGGGCCTGTCCGGTACGACTCCGAACGTCGGGGTCGGCTGGGACGCGGGCTGGGCAGGCGGGTTGGTCATGGGGGGAATCCTAGTGATGAGCCCGCAGCCCCTGCGAATCGGAATCCCGGCTCAGCCGGCGACCCGCTGGATCTCGGACAGGATCGTCGCCGAGTCTGCCGGGAACTCCCTAGGCTCGAACTTCGTGCCGTTCACCTCGACGACCGGCGTCCCCGTGATGCCGTACTTCTCGCTCTCGAGCTGCACGTCGATGACCCAGTCGAGGGTCGATCGCTGGTCGTAGCACGACTGGAAGGCGGTCAGGTCGTCGCCCGCGATCCCTGCCTCGGAGGCGAAGTCGCCGCGCAGTTGCGCGTCGGTGAACCCGACGCCTTCGTCCGGTTGATGCGTGAACACGGTCTGGAGGTAGGGGTGGAACCGGCCCGCACTGTCGGCGCACGTCGCCGCCACCGCGGCCCGGGTCGACGAGTCGTTCTTGACGATCTGGTCGACCTGCGTCTTCACCCGAATGTCGAGGGCGATGTCACCGGACGCCGAGAGCTGCTCCAGAATCGGCCCGTACGTCAGCTCAAGCGGCTTGCAGTAGGGGCACTGCAGATCGGTCCAGACCACCACGGTGGGGACGCCGTCCTTCGCGGCCGACGCGTTGACCAGGATGCCCGTACCGTCGGCGTTCGCGTTCGGTGGCTTCGCCTGGGCGCCCTCGCTGGTCGTCTCGGGCTTCCGACTCTGCAGCACGGCCGCGATGATCACGACGACGACCACGAGTGCCACCACAACGAGGATGGCCCCGACGATGCGCATCCGTCGTGCGGCCACAGCCTCGAGTTCGGCCTGTCGACGCGCTGCCTCGCGTTGTGTGCCCGACCGCGAGGCAGGGCCCTTCGGAGTCACCACGATCAGGGGGTCATTCCGGCGGCGCTGCGCAGCCCCGCGAGCAGTTCGTCGGTGTTGGCGGCGAACTTGCTGAGGTCGAAGACCTTGTCGGCCACCTTGTAGGTCGGGGTCGAGTTCACGCCCGCGCGTCCCGCCGCCTCATAGATCGAGTTCACCAGGTCGAGGGTCGCCTGCTGGTCGTAGCAGGCCTGGAAGCTGGTGAGATCGGCACCCGTGATCCCGATCTCGGTGGGGATGTCGACACGCAGCAGCTGGTCGGAATATCCCTCGCTGCCCACGACCTCCTCCGTCGATTGATTGGCGAAGACAGCGTCGTGGTACGCCTCGTACTTGCCCGAGACGTCGGCGCACGTGGCGCCGACGGCGGCCCTGGTGGACGCGGTGTTCTTCAGGTTGGTGTCCATGAAGGTCATCGTGCGGTTGTCGATGATGAGTTTCCCGCTCGTGGCGAGCGCGCGCAGCGGGGTGCCGTAGAACTCCTCGTACTGCTTGCAGATCGGGCACTGGTAGTCCTGGTAGACCACGAGGGTGGGCACGTTGGCCGGGTCGGCGTCAGCGGGGTTGATGAGGATCCCCGTCTTGTCGTCGTTGAGGTTCGGTGCCGAGATCTGGGCCGCCTTGTTCGCGGCCGCAGCAGCGTCCTTGTCGTTGTTCTGCTGCACGACGAGGACGGCGACGAGCGCGATGATGGCCACGGCGAGCACGCCGGCGAGGACGCCGATGATCCGCGTGGTGCGGGCGCGCTTCGCTGCCGCCTCCTGCTGCAGCCGGAGTTGCTCCCGTCGGGTGGATGCGGCCTCATCAGGCTGCCGGGACGTCTTCTTGCTCATGCTGAGGGCTCCTGGTCGTCGAGGTCGGAGAATACGGAGATGGGGCGGAAGAGCCACGTGTCGAGGGCGGCAACACTGCGGGGACGCCACACGAGCCACGCGCCGCAGGCTGCCAGGCCGAGGTCGCGGATGATGTCCCAGCCGTAACGCGTGTCCTCGGGTGCGATCGTGCCGCCTCCGCCGAAGCAGCCGCAGTCGAGGGAGAGGCCGCGCGACCAGGCCGACACGATGCCGATGATGAACGCGACCATCAGCAGGGCTCCGGCGAGGGCGGAGATGCGGGTGAACAGGCCGAGCACCAGCAGGACGCCGACGATGATCTCGAACACGGGGAGCAGGTAGCCGACAGTCGCCGTCAGGTCGTAGGGCAGGATCTGGAAGGCCCGCACAGCGAGCACGCTCTTGCCCAGGTTCCCGACCTTCAACAGGCCGGCCACGAGCAACGTCACGCCGAGTATCAGACGCGCCAGCAAGCCCACCCAGTCCTGCCACGGACGCACGGTCGGGGTGGTCGCGGCGGTAGCGGGGGCCTCAATCACGCCCATAGCGTAGCCGGGGGCACCCAAGCGGGTCATGTCGCGACTCCGCGGCAGGGGAGCGCGGGAGTGCTCGGCTGATCGAGCGGCGGGAGCGTGCGTCCCGGCTGGGTAGGCTGGCGGGCACCATGACAGAGCCCTCCCAGACCCATCAGCAGGTTGTCGACGCGTTGGTCGACCGTTGGCCCGAACACCGCATCGCCCCCACCCTCGGACGCATCCAGGCCCTCTGCGACCTGCTCGGCGACCCGCATCGGGCCTGCCCGGTCATCCACATCGCGGGCACCAATGGCAAGGGCAGCACCGCGATCATGATCGACGCCCTGCTGCGCTCGGCCGGACTTCGCACGGGACGCTTCACCTCACCCCACCTCGTCGACGCCCGCGAACGCATTGCGATCGACGGCGAGGCGATTTCGGAAGTGGTCTTCGACGAGTTGTGGGAGCAGGTGCGTCCCATGGTCGAGATCGTGGACGCCCGACTGGTGGACGGGGTCGCGATGACCTTCTTCGAGGTCATGACCGGACTGGCGTTCGCAGCCTTCGCTGACGCCCCCGTCGACGTGGCGATCCTCGAGACGGGGCTGGGCGGCACGTGGGACTGCACGAACGTCGCCGACGGCGACGTGGCCGTCATCACCCCGATCGATTTCGACCACATGCACATCCTCGGCGACACGATCGGCGAGATTGCGTCCAACAAGGCAGGGATCATCAAGCCGGGTGCAACGGCCGTGATCATGGGCCAACGTCCGGAGGCTGCGAAGGTGCTCCTCGATCGTTGTCTCGAGGTGGGGGCGGCACCGAAGCTCGAGGGCGTCGACTTCGGGCTTCTCGACCGCCAACTCGCCGTGGGTGGGCAGTTGCTGCGGATCGACACCGCCGGCGGGCCGGTCGGCGATCTCCACCTGCCCCTCCACGGCGCCCACATGGCCCGCAACGCCGCTCTGGCGGTGGCCGCGGTCGAGGCCTTCCTCGGTGGTCATGCCCTCGAACCCCAGGTCATCGCCGACGGTCTGGCCAACGTCGAGGCGCCCGCCCGGCTCGAGACGGTGCACCACTCGCCGACGGTCGTCCTCGACACCTGCCACAACCCTCACGGCGTGCGAGCCACCGTGGACGCGATGGAGGAGTCGTTCGGCTTCACCCCCCTCATCGGGGTCGTCTCGATGATGTCGGACAAGGATGTGGACGCCACGCTCCCGATCCTCGCCGAGGTCATGAGCACCGTGGTCGTCACGCGCGTCTCGTCCACGGACCGGGGCATGGGCGTGGACGACCTGGCGGAGCGTGCGGCGGGGGTCTTCGGATCCGACCGCGTCGAACGAGCCGAGTCGATGTCCGCAGCGATCGACCTCGCCCTTCGGCTGGCGGACGAGGCCGGTCCGTCTGCCGGCGTCCTCGTGGCGGGCTCGGTGATCGGGGCCGGCGAGGCCAGGTCACTGCTCAAGCCCGCGTCCGGGTCAGCAGCCAGGTCGTCGTCCGATGAGCCGCTGTGGAGCGTCGGGCCGAGCCTTGATGACCCGTTCCCCGACGGGTCCGGTGCGCAGGACGAGGTGACCTGGTGAGGCTCAGGCCCGACAACCCCATGAACAAGGCCCTGCTGAGCCTGCTCATCTTCGAGGTCATCGCGTTCTGGCTGGCGCTGCCCGGCATGTTGCTGGTCGACTCGCGGGGCGTTGCGGTGTCGGTGATCGCGACGACCGCGGCGTCCCTGCTGGCCCTCGCGTCCGCCGTGACCCTCAAGCGTCCGATCGGCTACCCGCTCGGTTGGGCGACGCAGGTCGCAGGTATCGCCCTGGGTTTCCTGACGTCGATGATGTTCGTGCTCGGACTCATCTTCGCCGTGATCTGGGTCGTCTCGTTCGTCCTCGGACGCCGGCTCGAGGAAGCCACGCCCGCGTAGACCCCGGCCTCGGGCCATGAGAGTGTCCGTGGGGCCGGTTATCGTTGCCCGCATGGACCTCCAGCGGACTTTCGTCATCGTCAAACCCGACGCCGTCGAGCGCGGCCTCACGGGCCGCATCCTCGATCGCTACCTCGACAAGGGCCTTCGGATCATCGCCCTTGAGCAGCGCACCATCGACGCCGACCTGGCGCAGGTGCACTACGCCGAGCACATCGGACGCCCCTACTTCGACGACCTCGAGACGTTCATCACGTCGGGTCCGCTGGTGGCGGTCGTCCTGGAGGGGGAACGGGCGATCGAGGTCGTCCGGACGCTCAACGGCGTGAC
>CALKHV010000160.1 GCA_937988865.1 uncultured Propionibacteriaceae bacterium
AAGCGGTTCCTCACCCTAGCCCTCCAGGGCTACCTGGACCTGATCTGGGGAGCCACTTCTGCGACCACAGTGAAACACCTCTCCTCCAAGTCGATCGCTGAGATCCCCTTGCCCCGACCACCGCTACTGGAGCAGCGGCGGATCGTCGCCATCCTCGAAGAACACCTCACCAGCCTCGACGCCGCCGAGTCCTCGCTCCGCAGTGCCATGGTCAAATGCGATGCCGCCCACCTCGCCGCTCTCCGCCTGACGAGGCGGAATACGGCCGGGGCGGACTGCGCTCCGCTGGGTTCACTGGCCGACACCAGCCTTGGCAAGATGCTGGACTCCAAGAAGCAAACGGGGACTCTCACTCCCTATCTGCGAAACATCAACGTCAGGTGGGGCTCGTTCGACCTCACCGACGTCCAGGAGACGCTCCTCACTCCAGCGGACACGGTGCGGCTCGAGTTGCTTCCGGGTGACCTACTGCTGTGCGAGGGGGGCGAACCAGGACGTTGCGCCATCTGGCGGGAGTCCGGTTCTCGGGTCGCCTTTCAGAAGGCACTGCATCGAGTTCGGGTGCGCGAATCTGATCAGTTGGACGTTGACTTCCTTGCCCTGATGATCGAGGAGGGAATCCGCACGCAGCGCTGGGCCGATCTCTTCACCGGCACCACTATCAAGCACCTCCCGCAGGAGAAGCTGCGCCTTCTTGACATCCCTGTGCCGCCCATGGGTGCACAGAAGACCTTGGTCGACGACTTCCGGCGTCTGGATGAGGCACTCAAGCGCAGCAGGACCGGCATCGCCCTCGGATTGAGTCGGAGTACGGCTCTTCGGAGCGCTCTCCTCGCCGCCGCCTTCTCCGGCCGGCTGACTGGGCGGGCGTCCGATTCGGACGTGATCGAAACCATTGCCGATCAGGAGGCGTCGTGACAATCCCCGACTTCCAGTCGCTCATGCGTCCGGTTCTTGCGCACCTCGCGGACGGCGACCTGCACCGCTCGCGCGCGGTCAGGGCGTCCATGGCCGACCTGCACGACCTCACCGAGGCCGAGCGCGCCGAACTCCTGCCCAGCGGACGCCAGCGGACGTTCGACAACCGCGTCGGCTGGTCGCTCACCTACCTGTCGCAGGCAGGGTTGGTCGAGCGTCCCGTCCGGGGACAGGTGCGCATCACCGACCTCGGACGTGCGGCCCTGGCGTCCAATCCGACGCGCATCGACATGAAGGTTCTCGAGCAGTACCCGTCCTATCTGGAGTTTCGTGCGCGGACCCGATCGGCGCAACCGATGGCGTCCGACGACACCCCGGACGCGACGACGCACACCGAACCCACCCCCGTCTCACCCCAGGACCTCGTCGACCGCGCCGTCGCCGAGAACCGCGCGGCGATGGAGGGCGAACTCCTCAAGAAGGCCCTCGCGCTCGACCCCAAGGGGTTCGAACTGTTGGTGCTGCGGCTGCTGGCGTCCATGGGGTACGGCAAGAACGGTGGCCTGATCGAGCACTCCGGACGCTCCGGCGACGGCGGCATCGACGGCATCATCAGCCAGGATCCCCTCGGACTCGACCGCATCTACCTGCAGGCCAAGCGCTACGCGACCGACGTGAGTGTCGGGCGTCCGACGATCCAGGGCTTCGTGGGGGCCCTGATCGGCGCCCAGGGCGATCGCGGGGTCTTCCTCACCACGAGCAGCTTCACCGAGGGGGCGCGGGTGGAGGCGGAGAGGGTGAACGTCCGGATCGAGTTGATCGACGGGAAGCGCCTCGCGGAACTGATGCTTCGTCACGGTGTCGGCGTCCAGGTGCAGACCGAGGTGCGTCTCTACGACCTGGATGAGGACTTCTTCGAGGAGCTGTGAGCTCCGTCCAGAGGTCTTTCGAATCTTTCGATTTTGGCGTAACCTTGCGCCATGAGCACCGACACGTCGAGCCAGACCGTCCTGCCGCCCGAAGACCTCGAGGCGATGCTCGACCTGTCCCGCTTCCTGGACCGCCATCCGGAGCCGGCGGCGCTGGTCGGGCCTGACGGGCAGACCGTCCCGCTCCCCCTCGAGGCGTTCCGCGTGCTGGTCGCCGTGGCGGAAGCGATGCGCAAAGGCAAGGCGATCACGGTTGCGCCCATCGATCAACTCCTCACGACCCAGGAGGCAGCCGACTTCCTCGGGATCAGTCGGCCGACACTGGTGAAGCTGCTGGAATCAGGACAGATCGACTTCGAGCGTCCCGGGGCCGGGCGGCACCGTCGCGTCCGGCTGCAGGATCTTCTCGAGTACCGTGATCGCCGACGTGTGGAGCGAAAGGCGGCGCTGGACGCGATGACGCGTGAGGCGGTCGAGTCTGGTCTCTACGACGCCACGGCCGACTACCGGGATGCCTTGAAGGCCGCCCGCAAGCGCTCAAGTCAGGTGTGAGACGTTGGCTCGTTTCAGCGCCCTGCTGGACGCGTGCGTCCTCGTACCGATCGCACTGGCCGACACACTGCTGCGATTGGCCGAGGTCGGCTTGTACCGACCGTTGTGGAGCGAGACCATCCTGAACGAGATGGTGTGGGCCATCGAGGAGATCCATCCGGAGCTTTCCGACGGGCGGGCTCGCCACCGCGCCGACGTCATGCAGGCGCAGTTCGACGACGCGTCCGTCACGGGCTGGGAGCCGCTCCTGTCGGGGATCGACCTGCCTGATCCGGATGACCGGCATGTCGTCGCTGCCGCTCTGCGAGGTAGAGCCGACATCATCGTCACTGCCAACCTCAGCGACTTCCCGGAACCGACTCTGAGCACGTTCAACCTCGGCGTGCAGAGTCCTGAGGACTTCCTCCTGAACCAACTGGACCTCGACCCCGATCGCACGATCCGAGTGCTGCGGGAGCAGGCAATGGCGGCCAGACGCCCGTCGATGACGGTCGACGAGGTGCTCGCCCGCCTGCGTAGGTCCGGCGTCCCACGGTTCGCGGACGCCGCCGCCCGGCAACTGTGGCGCGTCGCGGACCTTCCCGCGTCCGGCTCGGGAGATCAGGACGACTAGAGTCGCCGTATCGACTTCGAGGGAGCTCATGACTGACGCGCGCCGCCTGGTGGACAAGCTGTGGAGCTATTGCGACGTGCTCCGCGACGACGGCGTGGGCGTCATCGACTACACCGAGCAACTCACCTACCTGCTCTTCCTCAAGATGGCCCACGAGCGCGCCACCAGGAAGTTGGCGGCCGAGCAGATCGTGCCGCCCGAGTACTCATGGACCAAGCTCCTCGACGCGACCGGCCCTGAACTCGAGGTCACCTACGCGCGCATCCTGACCGGGCTCGCCCGCCAGCCCGGCATGATCGGCACGATCTTCCGCAAGGCCCAGAACAAGATCTCCGACCCGGCCAAGCTGCGTCGCCTCATCGTCGACCTCATCGACGGCGAGAACTGGTCGTCCACCGGCACCGACCTCAAGGGGGACGCCTACGAGTCCCTCCTCGCGAAGGGCGCGTCCGATGCCGGCAGTGGCGCCGGCCAGTACTTCACCCCTCGTGCGCTCATCCAGGCCATCGTCGACGTGATGCAGCCCACGGTGGCCGACCACGTCGTCGACCCGGCCTGCGGCACCGGTGGGTTCCTGCTGGTCGCGCACGAGTACGCGGCGCGCGAGGCGGCGTCCATGACCCCTTCGCAACGCGACCACCTGCAGGAAGGCCTTGTCACGGGCTACGAACTCGTCGACGGCACCGCGCGCCTCGCCGCCATGAACATGCTGCTCCACGGCATCGGCACGGCCAACGGTGACTCCCCCATCGTCGTCCAGGACTCCCTCGTCGCCGATCCCGGCGGACGCTGGACGATGGTGCTCACCAACCCGCCCTTCGGGAAGAAGTCGTCGATCACGACCGTCGGTTCAGATGGACGCGAAGTGCGCGAAGACCGCGACATCGAGCGCCAGGACTTCGTGGCCACGACGAGCAACAAGCAGCTCAACTTCGTGCAGCACATCATGACGATCCTCGACATCAATGGCCGCGCTGCTGTGGTGCTGCCCGACAACGTGCTCTTCGAGGGCGGGGCGGGCGAGACGATCCGGCGCAAGCTGCTCACCGACTACGACCTGCACACAATGCTGCGCCTGCCGACGGGCATCTTCTACGCCCAGGGCGTCAAGGCCAACGTCCTCTTCTTCGACAAGAAACCGGCTAACCCCGGACGTCCGTGGACCGAGAAGCTGTGGGTCTACGACCTGCGCACCAACCAGCACTTCACGCTGAAGCAGAACCCGCTGCGGCGTGAGCACCTCGACGAGTTCGTCGACGTCTTCGAACCCGGACGCCGGGGCGAGCGCGTGGACTCCGAGCGCTGGAAGCCGTTCACGTACGACGAGGTGGTGGCCCGTGACAAGGCGAACCTCGACATCACGTGGTTGAGGGACGAGTCGCTGGAAGACCTCGATAGCCTGCCGAGCCCCGACGTGATCGCCCGCGAGATCGTCGAAGACCTGACGGCAGCACTGGCGGAGTTCGAGGCGGTGGCGGCCGCACTGGAGGCGCAGCTGGGGGTTGACGCCCGATAGGGGACCCTGACGCGCCTACGCCATGCTGGTCGGCCACTCGCCGGCGAGCACGGCGTACCTCCGGGTCGGACGCGCTACTTCCCGGGAGGTTGTGTCAGGTTGTGCACCAATGACGGTGTACAACGAGACACAACCCGGCGCCCGACACTGGACCACCCCCAGCCCGACGATGCACCATGGACGCCATGGCAGTCACCATTCAGGTCACCTTCGACGCGGCCGACCCCAAGGCACTGGGAACCTTCTGGGCGGAGGCCCTCGGCTACGTCCCCGACCCACCGCCCGAGGGCCACGCCACGTGGGAGGAGGCGCTCGAGGCGTTCGGCGTCCCCGAAGATCGGTGGAACTCGGCCTACGCACTCTTCGACCCCGACGGTGCCGGGCCTCGACTCTTCTTCCAGCAGGTGCCGGAGGGAAAGACCGCAAAGAACCGCGTCCACCTCGACCTGCGCGCGGCCGTGGGGCTCAAGGGGGACGATCGAATGGAGGCTCTCGAGAAGCGATGCGCTGAGCTGGAGGCCCTGGGCGCCAGTCGCGTGGAGCGCCATGATCCTGACGGCTTCTCCAGCGCCGGGTTCATCGTGATGCGCGATCCTGAGGGCAACGAGTTCTGTCTGGACTGACACGCCTGGATTGCACCCCCGGCGGGGGACGCCGACACCACCCCCCGACGGGCACGCTTCATCTCGCCTGCTCCTCCAGGCGCCTTGCCTGACCTGACGGGGACCCTCGTTGAAACTTGAGAAGAGCACAAACATGACCGTGAACCAGGCCACTCCCCACGACGAACCCACCTTGGTCGACGCAGGCGCTGGTGTGGCCCGAGGCGCTGCGAAGGCAAAGGCGGTTCCCCAGCCGACCGTCCGGTGGCAACGCGGACGCCACGTCATCGCCGTCGTCCTGATCGTGCTCGCGTCCCTGCTCTCGCCGCTGGCCATCGTCAGTGGGTGGGCGCAGGGGCCCCTCAAGAACAGCGAGGCATTTGCCGCCTCGCTCGGCGGGCTGGCTCGCGACCCCCAGGTTCAGGGGTACATCACCGACGAGGTCGTGGCCGCCATCAGCGAGCAGGTCGACATCGACGGCCTGGTCGACGAGGTGGTCAACGGGCTCTCGGACGTCATCACCCGCCCCGCGTCCAGGACTGCGCTCAACCTGCTGCGGCAGACGGCCGTGGACGGTGTGAACAGTGCGGTCCGGTCGGCGACGGCGTCCGTGGTGACGTCCGAGGCCTTCGCCAGGGCCTGGGAGGAAAGCCTGCTGGTCTCCCATTCCCACGCCGTGGCGCTGCTCAGCGGCGACCCGGACGTTGCGCTCACCATCACAGACGAGGGCCTCGGCCTGAGGCTGGGGCCGATCATCGAGCTGGTGAAGGCGCGCCTGGTGGAGGAGGGCTTCGGGTTGGCGTCGCGCATCCCGGAGATCGACAGGACCGTTGTGATCGTGACGTCTGACAAGCTCCCACAAGCGCAGACGCTCTATCAGACCGCCGTCGCGGGAGGCATCTGGCTGCCCCTCGCGGTACTCGGGCTGCTGGTTGGGGCCGTGCTGGTCGGCGTCCGGAGGAGTCGAGCGACTCTCTGGGCGTCCATCGGGGTGGCGCTCGGCGCCCTGCTCGTGATCGTCGGCCTCGCCGTGGGCAAGGCGGTCCTGTTGTCGAGCGTCGCCATGCCGTCCGCCGTGGGAGACCTCTTCTACGAGACCCTCACGGGCGACCTGGGCGACCTCGCCTGGGCGACCTTCCTGCTGGCGGCCGTGGTCGGGGTCGCGGCCTGGCTCGCAGGGTCGTTCGCGTCCGCGACGACCGTGCGGGCGGGTTATGCCGGCGTCCAGGGCAGCGTGCGTGCGTCCGCTGAGTCACACGGTCTGACCACGGGACGCGTGGGTGAGTGGCTCTTCTCGATGCGGACGCTGCTGCGCGTCGTCGTGGGACTGCTCGCGGCGGGGTTCCTGCTCCTGAACCGGCCGCTCTCCGTGGGGCTGGTCGGATGGACGGCGGGGCTTGCGCTGCTGGCCCTTCTGGTTCTCAGCCTCAGCGAGAGGCCACCAGCGGCGCGTGCGGCCGACTGACACGTCCAGGGATTGACACGGGTCTCTAGGATCATGACATGAGCGCTCAGCGTCCCCGAGGGTGGTGGCTGGTCCTGGCCGCCCTGCCGCTGGCCGCCTGTGCGTCCGCGCCGACCACTCTGGCATCGCCTGCCGCGCAACCCCGCGTCCTGTTGGTGAGCCCGGCCCCGAGTCACTCGGGCACGGGCGCCTACCTCGACTTCGCCACCTGCGACCCGGTCACGTGCCTCAAGCAGGCAGACACCACGCACGTCTACTTCTTCTACGCAGACGACTGCGCGGAGTGCCGCGACACGGACGCCGCCCTGCGCGCGGACGGCGTCCCCGATGGCGTCACGGTCTTCAAGGTCATGCTCCCCAGCATGTCGGTGATGGCCGAACGGTACGGGGTGACCAGGCCCCACACGTTCGTGCAGATCGACAAGGAGCGCGTGAAGGTCAGGGCGTGGACGGGGTCGCGCGACGGTGCGGAGATCGCTGCGCGTACGTCCGCGTGATCACGCCCGGCCTGAAGGGTCGGCCACCGACCCGGGGCCGGCGGCGAGGCTGATGGCCTTCGCCAGCCGTTCCCGCTCGCGGTTGACCCATCCCCCCTTGTCATAGTTCGCCAGGAACGCCTCGACGAACTCAACCGGGTCGTCTCCAACGATGTCGCGGATCGGTGTCTCGTCGGCCGCAGCCCGCTCGAACAGGTCGATGAGGTCTTCGAACATGGACGCAGCGCTCTCGGCGTCCGTCGACCCGAAGTACATCAGGTACCGTTCCAGCGCCTCGATCGCGGTTCGATAGTTCTCGGGGAGCTGCCTGGCGCGGGCCTTGTACGCCCGCCAGCGGCGCTTGTCGCCGATCACCTTGTCGGTGAACTTTGCGATGGACATGTCAGTTGCCTCCGTCGTGGAGCTGGTCCAGTCGTTCGGTGAGGAAGCTCCACGTCCTCCAGAACTCTTCGAGCTCGGCCCGACCGCGGGCGTTGAGCGAATACACCTTGCGTGGTGGTCCCTTTTCGGACGCGACCTTCTGCACGTCGACGAGGCCCTTCTGCTCGATCCTCAC
>CALKHV010000161.1 GCA_937988865.1 uncultured Propionibacteriaceae bacterium
ACCGCGTCCACGTCGTTGGGCAGGTCGATGACGTGACGCGGCAGGTCCTCCAGGCCCACGAACGCCCCCGGACGCTCAGGCTCCACCCCGATCGCCTCCAGGATCGTCGCCGAGAACTTCACCGGCAGCGCGGTCTCGGTGACGATGATCGGCACGTCCGGGGTGCGAAGGTCGAGTGCGACCTTCACCCCGTCCGCAGTGTGCGGGTCGATGGTCACGCGCGACTCGCCCCAGACCGCCGCGATGGTCGCGAGGCGGTCGGCGTGCGTCGACGAACCCGACACGAAACCGAAGCGTTCCTTCAGGGACGCGAACTCTGGCGTCCCCGACAGGTCGAACTCCCCGGACGCCGGCAGTTGGCGCGCGAACAGGTCGCGGACGCGGTCGGCGTCCCGGCCCACCAGGTCGAGCACGAAACGCTCGAAGTTGGACGCCTTGGAAATGTCCATCGACGGGCTCGACGTCTCGTACGTCTCGGCCGTTCCCCGGACGCGGTAGACGCCTGTGCGGAAGAACTCGTCGAGCACGTTGTTCTCGTTCGTGGCGAGCACGAGGCGTCCGATCGGCAGGCCCATCTGGCGGGCGATGTGCCCGGCGCAGATGTTGCCGAAATTGCCGGTCGGGACGCAGAAGTCGACGCCCTGGCCGGGGCCGTCCGTGACCTTCAGCCAGCCGACGACGTAGTAGATGATCTGGGCGAGGATGCGTCCGAAGTTGATCGAGTTCACGGCGCCGAGGCTGTGGCGGGCCTTGAAGTCGGCGTCCGCATTGACGGCTTTGACGATGTCCTGGCAGTCGTCGAAGACGCCCTCGATGGCGATGTTGTGGATGTGCGGGTCATCCAGGGAGAACATCTGCGCTTGCTGGAAGGGGGTCATGCGCCCGGCGGGGGTGAGCATGAAGACCTCGATGCCGTGACGTCCGAGCATGGCGTACTCGGCGGCCGAACCCGTGTCACCGGACGTGGCGCCCAGGATCGTCAGCCTCGCACCGCGGCGGGCGAGCTCGTACTCGAAGAGGTGGCCCAGCAATTGCATGGCCATGTCCTTGAAGGCGGCCGTCGGCCCCTCGGACAGGTGCAGCAGCCACAAGCCGTGCGTGAGTTCGGTGACCGGGGTGATCTCGGGATCGTTGAAGACCGCGGTGGAGTAGGCGCGGTCGGCGATGGCGCGCAGGTCGTCGCTCGGGATGTCGTCGACGAACAATTCCAGCACCCGGTGCGCGACCGCGGCGTACCCCTTGGACGCGAGGAGCGCCCGCCACTCCTCGAGCGTCGCGGCGTCGAGTTCGGGGTAACTCGCCGGGACGTACAGGCCACCGTCGGGGGCGAGCCCCTCGAGGAGGATGTCGCAGAAGGGAAGACCGTCGGCCGAGCCCCCGCGGGTGGAGATGTATCGCACCCGGGGATTCTATCCGGCCCGGCTGGGGGCGGGTTTGTCTGCGTCCGCAAGGTTGCGTCCCGTTCGGGCCCGGCTGGGGGCGGGTTTGTCTGCGTCCGCACGGTTGCGTCCAGTTCGGGCCCGGCTGGGGCGGGTTTGTCTGCGTCCGCAAGGTTGCGTCCGGTCCGGGCCCGCCTGGGGACGCAGGGTTGTCTGCATCCGCAGGGTTGCGCGCGGGTGTGGCTGCCGAGTAGTCAGGCCCAGCCGTCCTCTGGCGATACCGTGGGCCTGTGTCCGAGACCCCCGCACCCACCGCCACCACGACCGCGTGGCGGTCGCGCGCGACCTACGAGCTCTACGCGTCCTTCGCGATCCTCGGCTTCTCCCTGAACGGCCTCGGTGCGATCCTCCAGCCCCTCCAGGCCGACCTCGGGGTCTCCCGCGCCCGCGTGGCCTTCTACCCGACGATGTTCGCCGTTGCGCTGCTCGTCATGGGTCTGGTCGGACGCCATCTGCTGCGCAGGTTCGGCGAGATGCCGGTCTTCCGGGCGGGGTTGCTGGCCTCCGCCACGGGAGCAGCGCTCCTCGCAGTGAACAGTCCGCCGGTGACGCTGGTGGGGGCGACGGTCATCGGCTTCGGCGGGGCGACCATGGTGCTGATCGGTCCGATCCTGCTCCACACCCTCCACCGGGACCATGCCGCCCAGGCGATCTCGGAACAGAACGCGGTCGCCTCGGTGGTCGCGGTCTTCCCGTCCTGGGCCGTCGCGGGTGCGATCGCCGTGGGCCTGGGCTGGAAGTTCGGCTACTCCCTCCCGGTCGCGCTGGGGGCCGGCGTCCTGTTCGTGTTCTCGGTCCTCGACCGGAACCGCCCCGTGCCCGAACTCGAGGTCGACGAGGAGTCCGACGCCTCGATCCACCACCCCGTCTTCGGACGCTGGCTCGCCGTCCTGCTCGCGGTGAGCACCGAGTTCACCTTCGTCTTCTGGGCCGCCAGCGCGCTGACCGAGTGGTACGACCTCGCTTCCGCGACCGGGATCGCCCTCGCCAGCGCCTTCCTGATCGGCATGGCCATCGGACGCACCGGCGGCGCCCCCCTCGTCGCTCGCCACGGCAACCGGGTGATGGTGCTCTCGTGCAGCGGCATCGCGCTGGTCGGGTTCGTGCTGTTCTGGGCCCGGGTCCACGTCGTGGTCGCCGTCGTCGGACTACTCATCGCCGGCCTCGGCGTCGCCCTGCTCTACCCGCTGACGATCTCGCGGCTCGTCGCGGCGCGCCCCAGCACGCCGGAACTGACGTCGTCGTACGGGGCCCTGGCGTCCGGTTTGGCGCTCGCCGGTGCGCCCCTGGTGCTCGCTCAGGTGGCCGACCTCACCGGTATGGTCACCGCCTACCTGCTCGCGCCGCTGCTGCTCGCGGGCCTGGTGGCCTACACGGTGATCGCCGTCCCGGGACGCGAGTGAGCCCTGGTCCCGGGCCGACGGATGGGTGCTTGGGCTCGGTCGGAGCGGCCGTCAGCCGTTGAGCTCCTCCAGCATGTCGAGCATGTCGGGGTAGGTGAAGCCGGTGCCGAAGTTGATGAAGCGATCCATCGGGAAGTTGCCGATCACCTTGAGGAGTTCGGCGTTGCCGAGGAATCCCTGGAACTCACCGTCCTTGCCGAAGCGGTCGAGGATCAGCTGACGTGCGGCCGGGTTCGCCAGCCACTCGTCGGCGGTCGAGTCGTGGTCGATGGGTGCGGCGATCGAGGGGGCATCCACCACGAGGGTGGCCTTGAGCGGCAGGTCGCGGCTGTTGGGGCCGGCCTCGATGACGAACTCGCCGGCCTCGACGGCGAAGCGGTGCAAGAGCTCCGACCAGAACGAGAACGCCCGCTGGTCGAGGTCGATGGCCACCTGCTTCGACTCACCGGCCGCCAGGTGCACCTTGGTGAAGCCCTTGAGCTCGCGGATCGGACGCATCACAGACGACTCCGGATCGGCCACGTACACCTGCACGACGTCCGCGCCGGCGACCTTGCCGGTGTTCTTGACGGTCAGGGTCACGTGAGCGGTCAGCGTCCCGTCGGCGACGGAACCCGACTGGGTGACCATGAGGTTGTCGTAGTCGAAGGTGGTGTACGACAGGCCGAAACCGAACGGGAACAGCACGGGCTGGTCCTTGTAGTCGTAGCCGCGGTAGCCGACGAGCAGGCCCTCGCCGTAGCGGACGTGCCGCGAATCGCCGGGGAAATTGCCGTACGAGGGGTTGTCCTCGAGTCGGAGCGGAAGGGTCTCGCACAGGCGCCCTGCGGGGTTGACCTTGCCGACGAGCACGTCGACGATGGCGCCACCGATGGCCTGGCCACCGAGCCACGCCTCGAGGATGGCCGCCGGGCCCTCGTGCCACTCGGCCATCGAGACCATCGAACCGTTGCACAGCACCACGATGGTCCTGGCGTTGGCGCGGGTGATCGCGTTGATGGCCCGCACCTGGTTCTCGGGGAGGAACATGTGCGTCCGGTCGAAGCCTTCGGACTCCTCGGCGTCGGTGAGGCCGACGAAGAGGACGGCGACGTCAGCGTCCCGGGCGAGCAGGATCGCCTCGTCGAGCAGTTCGTCGTCGGCGCCGTCGAAGGAGTAGGCGGGGGCGAAGGGCACCTCGCCGTAGGCCTCGGCGAAGGCGTCCAGGGCCTTGTCGACCCTGGTGGCGTTCACCTCGGACGAGCCGCCGCCCTGGAAGCGGGTGGTGCGCGCGAACTCACCGAACACGGCGACCCGCAGGTCGGGCTTGAGGGGCAGGACGCCGTCGTTCTTCAGGAGGACGCAGCCCTGCGCTGCGGCCGCGCGGGACAGGGCGTGGTGGGCGTCGAAGTCGACGGGCTTGCCCTCGTCCTCGGCCACCTGGCCGCCGCGATCGGCGAGTTCGAGGACGCGGCGGACGCAGGCGTCCAACTCCTCCATCGAGAGGCTGCCGTCGTTCACGGCGTCGATGACGGCGACGTCCGAGCGTCCCTTGGCGGGAGGCATCTCGAGGTCGAGACCGGCCCGGACGCTGGCCACGCGGTCACCGACGGCGCCCCAGTCGCTCACGACGAGGCCGTCGAAGCCCCACTCGTCGCGCAGGACGTCGTTGAGGAGCCACCTGTTGGTGCTGACCAGGGTGCCGTTGAGGGCGTTGTAGGCGCACATGACGGTCCACGGCTTGGCGTTCTTGACGGTCATCTCGAAGGCCGGGAGGTAGATCTCGCGGAGCGTGCGCTCGTCGACGTCGGCGCTGACGCGGAGGCGGTCGGTCTCCTGGTTGTTGACGGCGAAGTGCTTGAGAGAGGTGCCGACGTTCTGGCTCTGGATGCCCTGCACCATGGCGGTGGCCATCGTGCCGGCGAGGTAGGGGTCTTCGCTGATGTACTCGAAATTACGTCCGCACAAGGGGGAACGCTTGATGTTGGCGCCGGGGCCGAGGACGACCGCGACGCCGAGCGAGCGGGACTCGGCGGCGATGGCGGCGCCGACCTGCTTGACGAGCTCGGGGTCCCAGGACGCGTGGAGGTTGCAGGCGGTGGGGAAGCAGGTGGCGGGCTCGGAGTTGCCGATGCCGGCCTGGTCCTGCTCGTCGGCCTGCTTCTGCGTCCGGAGGCCGTGGGGGCCGTCCGAGACCATGATGCGAGGGACTCCGTGGCGCTCGACGCCGACGGTGTGCCAGAAGTCGTCCCCACCGACGAGGGCGGCCTTCTCTTCGAGCGTGAGGTCGTTGATGATCGCTTGAGTGTCCACGGTGACTCCATCGTCAAATAGGGGTATCGCACTATTCTTGCATGAGGGTAAGACGGTGCACAAGGGTCCCGGGCGGGTCGTCGGAGAGGTCAGCGAGCGCCGTTGAGGCCATGATCCCCCCGGAAGCGAAGATGGGTGTCCATTTCCGGTTGGTAGACCAACCAGAAATGGACACCCAATGGCGCATGGAACGTCCCAGCGCGCCGCACCCGAGCCTCCCGGCTGATGAAATCAGACCAGGAGGTCGTCCGACAGCCCGTACGCCGCGTGCACCACCGCGATCGGGTGCACCACCTTCGCCCCCGTGGACGTATGGATCTGCCAGCGACACGTCTCGGTGTCGCAGGCGGCCAGCTTCGGGTTCGTCGCCTTCACCATGTCGAACAACGGCTTGCCCACCGCCTGTGCGATGGCGTACTTCTCCTTCTTCAGCCCGTACGTCCCGGCGATGCCGCAGCAGGGTTGCCCGCTCTCGACGACCTTGACGCCCGGGATGAGTTCCATCAGGTGCACAGCAGGCATGCCGATGCCCTGCGCCTTCACCTGGCACGGCTGGTGGTAGGGAATCGTGACGTCGATCTCACGGAAGTCGGTGGGCAGTTCGCCCGCGTCCGCCAGCTCCATCAGGAATTCCGACATCTCGCGCATCCGCACGCCCACGTCGATCAGCGACGGGTCGTCGACGCCGAGGATCTCGTGCGCCTCGTGCTTCAGCATCCCTGCGCAGCTCCCGGATGAACTGACGATCGTCAGATCCCGACCGGCAGACCGCAGGTCGGCGCACAACTTGAGCACCTGCTTGCGGGCCTGCTCGAAGAGCCCGTTCGACTGCATCGCGAGCCCGCAGCATCCCTGGTTGGGCACCAGCACCTCGAAGCCGATGTGCTCCAGCACCTCGATGGTCTTGATCGACGTCTCCACCTCGAAGTACCCGCCGGCGCAGCCGTGGAAGAAGACGATCGGTCCACGCGTCCGGGGGGACGCCGGGGCCTTGTGCTTCTTGAGCCACTTCGTCAGCGTCTGCGTGTGGGCGGTCGGCATCGGTGCGTCCCGGTGGACGCCGACCACCTTCTCGATCGCATACCTGACGGGCTTCATGCCCAGCGCCGCGTTGGCGACGGGCGCCAGCGGCGACATGATCATGCCCTCGAGCATCGTCTGGGTGATCAGCCGGTCGCGGATCGGCATGTTGTCGGCCTTCATGACCGCCCGCGCCTGCGAGTTCAGTTCGGCGATCTTCACACCCTGCGGGCAGACCGTGGTGCAGATGCCGCACGAGCTGCAGTAGTCGAGCGAGTGGTCGACCGACTCGCCGTGCCTGAACCGCTCCGCCTGAGGCCCGACGAACTTCGGGCCCGGGAACAGGGGCGTCACGCGCGCCACCGGACACTGCGTCTCACAGATGGTGCACTTCACGCAGTGATCGAGGCTCGCCCGGTTGAGCATGTCGTGTTCGTGGCTCATCGCTGGCCCTCCAGAATCGCGTCGCAGGCCTTCATGGCACTCGCGAGGGCAATGCCCTCACCTGACTTTTCCTTCCATCGCATCGCCCCGGCGAGCACGCCGCCGGCGGCGTACAGGTTCGAGAATCCACCGACGCGCATGTCGGCGTCCACCCTCAGTCCCGACCGGAAGACCGGTTGGTCGGCCCAGTAGTCGGGCACCGTCGGCTCACCCTCCGGCGTCTCGACGGGCAGGCCGAGGATCGTCTCGCTGACCTTGAGGTACGAGTCGAGTTCGAGCGCGCCCGACTCGAAACCGCCGGGGGCGAAGACGAAGGCGTCCGCGGGGTAGTCGCGCGTCCGACCCGCTGTGCCGAGGGCGACGCTGACGAGACGGTCGCCGTCGACGACCTTGCCCACGACCCTCGCGCCGAGGGTGAAGCGGACGCGGGCATCCTTTGCCCGTTGCGTCAGCGCCTGGTTGAGACGCATCCCGGGGACGCCGGGAGGCGGCAGCGGGATCTCGAAGACGGGGTGGCCGAGCAGTTGCTCGAACTCCTTCCAGGCGCCGGGGTCGTTGACGCCGAGCACGGCCGGCAGGCCGACGGTCTCGCCGTCCCTGACCATCGGACGCAGCAGCACCGCGAGACGACGCCGGGTGGCCTTGTCGTCCAGTGCCTGGGCGTAGCGCAGGGCCGACGAATCGACCTCGCCGGCTCGCGCCGGGAAGTCGACGATCTCGTGACGAGCGGCGATGCCCTGCCGGGCGAGGTTCGATGCCGCGAGGGGCGCACCGAAGTCCTTGAGTTGGGCGAACCCGATCAGCAGGTACCTCGTGTCGGGCTTCACAGCTCCGGCGAGGACGCTGGGCACCGCCAATGCCGTCGGACGCAGTGCCCCGACCGCGGTCGGGAGCAGCACGTTGGTGTCGGGATCGCCGGCGATGAGGTCGGGACCGAGCAGGTCGGCGAACCACGTGACGGCCCTGCGGACGACGTCCGCATCCAGTTGCGCGTACGGGTGACCGGGATTCGTGGCGGCGAATCCGGCGAGCGCCTCCAGCGGACGTTCGACCCGCTCCGGTGCATATCCCAGGATGTCGACACTGCCCTGCGAGAGCTGCAGTCCACCGATGCCCTTGGTGAGCAGGGTGACGTCGACCCCCTCGGAGTTGAGTCGGATGGCAGCGGCCAGACCGGCGATGCCGGCGCCGATGACGACGGCCTTCACAGCACGACCTCCTCGGGTGCAGTGGCGGGCAGGTGCTCGATGTCGAGCAGGCCCTCGAAGATCCAGGAATCGAGCGCTGTCTGGCGCGCCTGGTCGCCGTAGACGATCGACCAGAGGCCGATCCAGCGGTTGGTGAGGAAACGACGCAACAGCGCGGTGGCCCGCTCGGCGTCCACGATGCCCGTCTCCAAGGCCAGCGCGGTGGCGCGTGGGGCGCAGAAACCGCCCTGACAAGGCCCCATGCCGAGGCGAAGCTGGCGACGCAGGTCGTCGAAGTTGGCCGACGGTTGGTCGTGGAACAGGTCGACGAACATCTTGCGCGTCAGCAGTTCGCACTCGCAGAGGATCTGCTCGTCGAGCCGGTCCTTCTCGCGCGCCTCGAGCCGGTGCGTCACGACATAGGTCTTGCCCGACTCGCTGCCGGGGACGACCTCGTCCGCGGTGGTGCACGGACGGTCGTCGCCCAGTTGCTCGCACATGGCGTCCACGACGTGTTCGGCCATGAGGCGGTAGGTCGTGAGCTTGCCGCCGATGATCGAGATGAAGCCCTTCAGGCCGTCGCGCTCGCCGTGGTCGAGCAGGCTCATGCCGCGGCTCATGTGTCGGGTGTCGGTCGCCTGGACGCGCGTGTCCTTGAACAGCGGACGCGCACCCGACCACGCGTGCACGGCCCTGGCGTCCCGGAATCCGGGGACGAGGACTTCGCCGGCGTCCAGCATCTGTTGCACTTCTTCGCGCGGGATCGGCAGCTTGTCGGGATCGTCGGCCTTGATGTCGGTCGTGCCGATGATGCACACGGTGTGCACGGGCACGATGATGTCGCCGTCGTGGGGCGGGATGCAGCGGTTGACCACGCTGTTGACCAGCCGGTGGTTCATCGCGACCATGATGCCGCGGCCGGGGACGACCTCGACGTCGCCCATGCCGGCCATGCCGGCGATCTTGCCGGCCCAGGGGCCGCCGCAGTTGAGCACGAAGCCGGCGTCGATGCGCACCTGCTCGCCGGTCTTCTCGTCGATGCACTGGACGCCGGTGACCTGGTCGTTGGCGGTGAAGATGTCGGTCACGCGGTGATAGGTGAGGATCTGCGCGCCGTGCCGTTTGGCCGAGTTGGCCGCGCCCCACACCATCTGCCAGCCGTCGACCGATCCGTCGTTGACCGAGAAGGCGCGCCGGATGCGGGGGTTGAGGCGGGGTTCGCGCTGCAGCGCAGCGCCGACGCTGATCTCTTCGAACGGGACGCCGGTTGCCGCCGCCCCGATCGCCCAGCGGTCGGAGAATTCGGGGTCGTCATCGGGGCCGACGACGAACAGACCGCCCGTCTCCTCGACGGCGTCCGCATGGATCTTCGTGACGATCACGTTCTCTTCGGCGCACTCGGTCGCCGACCGTGCGTCAGAGACGACGTAGCGTCCACCCGAGTGCAGGAGGCCGTGGTAGCGGCCCGTCGTGCCTTGTGCGAGGTCACCTTTGTCGACGAGGACGGCTGAGTAGCCGCGCATCGCCACGTCTCTGACCACACCTGCTCCGGTGGCTCCACCACCGATCACGACCACGTCAACGCTGAGTGTCTTCACAGGGCTCTCCAATGTTCGGCCTTGCTTGTCAGCCTAGTCAGGGGCCTCTGGAGGGGTGAAGGTTTGTGGCCGATGTGCATCGGCCCCACGCGTGGGTGAACGATCGTGCAAGGGTGTCGCACGAACGTTCACACCCCGGGCGGGTGGACCGATGCGGGCCTGTACCCATGCCCGGGACGCGGGACTAGCGTGGACGTATGTTCGCCTCTCTGGCCCGACTCGTGACCCGGCGTCCGCTCGCGGTCGTGCTCATCTGGCTGGTCCTGCTGGGCGTCGCGGGCAGTGCCGCGCTCTCCGGATTCGGACACGGCAACCTCTTCGCGCGCCTGTCGAGCGCCACGTCGTTCGTGCCTGGCAGCGAGTCTGACCGCGTCGACCAGTTGACCTCGAACGACGGAACGGCCGGCGAAACCGTCACCGTCGTCGTTTCCGGGGTGGACGCCACCACCCAGGCCACCGAGATCGCCGCCTTCCTCGACGACAACCGCAAGTTGTTGAAGGTCGATGGCGTCGAGTCGGTGGTCGACCCGTTCCTGTTGCCCCAGGGAGACCCGACGGCCCTCGCCCTGGTCTCGACGAAGTCGGGCTTCGCCATGCCGGTCACCCTCACGCCCGGGCTCGAGGGGGACGCCCTGCGCCAGACCCGCTCCGACCTGGACTCCGGCATCATCCAGTTCCGCACCGCGCTCGCCCGGGAGTTTCCCGGCGCGACGGTGAACGCCCTGTCGAGTGAGAAGATCCGGGCCGCGATCAACCACCAGGTCGAGCGTGACCTCGTCCGCGGGGAGGCGTTGGGCCTCCCGATCGCGCTGCTGTTGATGGTGCTCGTCTTCGGCGGTCTGATCGCGGCCGGACTTCCCCTCGCGGGGGCACTGACCGCGATCGGCGTGGGGATGGGTGGTCTGTGGCTGCTGACCTTCGCCCTCGACATCGACTCGTTCATCCTCAATGTGGTGTCGGTCATCGGTCTCGCGCTCTCGATCGACTACGGGTTACTCGTCGTGTCACGCTTCCGTGAGGAGGCGGCGCGTCTCGCCATCCCGGGCACGCCCGGCGTCCCGCGTCGACTCACGGAACGCGACCTCGTGAGGCTCGCGGTGCAGGAGGCGGTGACCACGGCGGGACGCACGGTCGTCTTCTCGGCCGTGACGATCGCCTGCGCCATCGCCGGCCTCCTGGTCATGCAGTCGACGATCCTCAAGATGGTCGGGGTGGGCGGCGTCATCGTCGTCCTGCTGGCCGTCTTGACTGCGGTCACCATGGTGCCCGCCCTGCTGACGCTCGTCGGGGTGCGGATGCTGCGTCCCTCACCGATCTCGAAGATCCCGGGGCTGCGCCGCGTCCTCGCCGTGGTCAGCGACCACAGCTCCGACGAGGGCTTCTTCTCGCGGCTTGCCGCGTGGGTGCACCGGCGTCCCTGGCCCGTGATCATCGTCGTGACCGCGCTGCTGGCGCTCATGGCGTCCCCCATCCCCGACCTGCGGCTGCGCTCCAACTTCGCCGAGTACATCCCCGAGGGTGAGGTGCGCGTCGCCTATCAGGCGATCCAGACCGAGTTCCCGGCGCTCGCGACGCCATCGCTGATCGTCCTGGCGAAGACCACCCCGGCGGACGCGGGCCCGATCGTCAACAAGTTGTCGGCCCTGTCGGGGGTGACCTATGTGTCTGCCCCGGTCGCGGTGGCCGGTGACGCGTCGTGGTCGCGTCTCGATGTGCGCATCGACGCCGAGGACCAGGTGGGCGACACGGTCACCGACGCGGTCAAACAGGTGAGGGCCTGGGACTCCTTGCCCGAACTCCTCGTCGGTGGACCCGCGGCGCTGCAGTACGACTTCGCGCACTCGCTCGTCGAGGACGCACCGCTGGCGCTGCTGATCGTCGCGATCTCGGTGCTGGTGCTGATGTTCCTGATGACCGGATCGGCGATCGTGCCGATCAAGGCGTTGATCATCAACGTGTTCTCGCTGGTCGCGTCCCTCGGGACGACGGCGTGGCTGTTCGAGAACGGCCACCTCGGGCTGCCCCAGGTCGAGGGCATGGAGACCTTCGTGGTCGCCTGCGCGCTGGCGTTCGGGTTCGGCCTTGCCATGGACTACGAGGTCTTCCTCCTCGCCCGCATCAAGGAATATTGGGACGCGGGCTACGACAACGAGATGGCCGTCGAGCGAGGGTTGCAGCGATCGGGACGCATCATCACGTCGGCGGCGGCGATCATCATCGCCGTCTTCCTGGGGTTCGTGGCGGGGGAGATGCTGGCGATCAAGCAGGTGGGTGTGGCGCTGGCGATCGTGGTGGTGACGGACGCGACGCTGGTGCGCATGCTGCTGGTGCCGGCGACGATGACGATCCTGGGCAAGTGGAACTGGTGGGCGCCGAAGTGGATGACGCGGCTGTACCAGCGGTTCGGGATCGTCCACTGAGGGGTGTTGGACTGCGTGCGTGGTGCGTCCTACCCCTCTGGATTGCAGAGTCCCTGATGAAAGCGTTGCAGGATCGCGGACAGAAACGTTGCAGGATCGATGATGAAATCGTTGCAGGATCGCGTATCCTCTAGTCATGGCCTATTTGGTACGAGCTGTCGATGACGTGCTGGACGAGTTTCTGGGAGCCATGGGGGGCGTTCTGATCGAAGGCCCCCGCGGCTGCGGCAAGACGTCCACAGCGCTCCGGCACTCCCGCAGTTCGGTCCGATTGGACGCGTCCCCCCAACTGATCGAGCTTGCCGCCCTCAATCCGGGTGAACTCCTGCAGGGTGACACTCCGAGACTGGTTGACGAATGGCAGCTCGCTCCGACGCTGTGGAACGTGATCCGCCACGAGATCGATGATCGACAAGCGCGAGGGCAGTTCATCCTGTCTGGCTCCGCAGTCCCCCCAGAAGATGCCACCAGGCACTCCGGTGCGGGACGTTTCGCCCGACTGAAGATGCGTCCGATGTCGCTGGCCGAGAGCCTCCGATCAACATCGCAGGTGTCTCTCTCGGGGTTGCAGGACGCCTCGACGGTCACCGGCACGAGTTCCCTCAGCTACGCCGACCTGGCTGCTGAAGCCGTCCGGGGTGGATGGCCGGCACTCCTCACCTCGTCGCCTCGCGAAGCGGCCATGTTCAACCGCGCCTACTGCGACGACCTGTACGGGGCTGACATCCCGCTGGCAACCGGCGTGAAGCACGATCCCATCCGGCTGCAGCGGCTCGTCGAGGCCGTTGCCCGCAATATCGCGGGTGAGGCGACGCTCGAGAGCCTTGCCCGCGACGTGTCCGCAGACGGGGGACAACTGAGCCCCGGCACCGCGCGCACTTATCTCGACGCACTCACACGGGTGTTCGCACTCGAGGAATTGCCTCCCTGGAGCGTGGCGCTCCGCTCGAAGTCCCGATTGAGGACGACCGCAAAGCTCCACCTGGCTGATCCGGCGCTCGCGTGCGCAGCTCTCGGCATTGGAGTGGACCGTCTCGCCAACGATCCCGAGTTCTTCGGTCAAATCTTCGAATCGATGGTCATCCGCGACCTCCGCGCACTGACGAGCGCTGAGCTCGGACGGGTCTACCACTATCGCGACAACACCGGGCTTGAGGTCGACGCGATCCTGGAGTATCCCGATGGGCGATGGGCCGCGATCGAGGTGAAGTTGGGCTCCACCCGCATTCCACAGGCGGAGGCGGCCCTGCAGGCGCTTCGGGACGAGCGCGTCAATCTGGATCGCGTCGGCCCACCCGCCTTCCTCGCGATCGTCACAGGCACCCAGTATGCGTACACGCTGCCCAGCGGAGTGCACGTGATCCCACTCGGTGTGCTGGGGCGCTGAGACCTCGGGTGTCCAGCTGACTGTGGGACGCTCACGCGTCCACGTGTTGGCAGGTCGGGCAGAAGTACATCGTCCGCTGGCGGGTCGGCGGGCCGATCCACTCCATCCGGATGGGCGTCCCACATCGTCGACACGGACGCCGCCGGCGTCCGTGGGCGTACATCTCCTGACCCGAGCGGCGGATTCCTGTGGACGACTGCACGGCGTGCGCGACGTTGATGTTCAGCAGCCGATGGGCGCGGGCGACGATGCGTCCGAGCTTGTCAGCGCCCACTTCGGACGCCGGCGTCCACGGGTTCACCCCTTCGAGGAAGAGGGTTTCGGCGCACCACATCGTCCCGATTCCGGCCAGATTCGTCTGGTTGAGCAGCGCCGCCCCGATCGCCGACTCATCGGACGCGAGGTTCGCGGCGGCCAGGTCGGCGTCCCAGTCGTCACCCAGCAGGTCGGGGCCGAGGTGGCCGACGACGGTGTCCTCTGACGACGTGCGCACCAGGTCGAGCATCCCCAGGTCCCAGCCGACGGCCGTCCAGGTGGGGGAGGCCACCACCGCCCGGATCGCCCGGTTCGTGAGGTCACCGAACCCGGACGTCGTCCGCACCCGCCACATGCCGTCCATCCGCAGGTGCGAGTGGATGGTCCAGCCCGAGTCGAGCCGGTGCAGGATGTGCTTGCCGCGCGCGAGAACCTCCAGCGTCGTCGCCCCGGTCAGGGACGCCGTCGAGATCCCGGGCCAGCGCAGGTCGGCGTGCACGAGTTCGGCGCGTCCGAGGGCCTCGTCGAGCCGGGACGCCACCCGCTTCACGGTGTCACCCTCGGGCACGCGTCACCGCCTCAACCGCAGCCCGCGCGGCGTCAGGTGGAAGCCCGCCGCTTCGAGGGCCGTCGCCAGCGGGTGGTCCGACCCCAGCACCTGACCCCCGTCGATCTTCTCGACCGTCAACTTCCCCAGGTGCCCTGCGTGCACGACTCCGGCCAGAGCGGACGCCGCCGCCCCCAGCACCGCAGGGTCATCACCCCAACTCAACAGCGTGCGTCCGCCGCGTTCGACGTAGAGCACGAGCTCGCCATCGGCGACCACGACCATCGCGCCGGCCTTGCGTCCGGGCTGGTGCGTCCCGGGATGCGAAGGCCACCCCAAGGACGCCCCGTACGGGTTGGCCGGGTCGCACGCTGCGAGCACGAGTGTCGTCACCCCGGACGACGAGACTTTCGGCAACGCCCGCAACCGGTCGACGGCCCCGACCGTCCCGAACTGGGCGGCCCCGAGCCCGGTCACGAAGTACCCCCGACGCACGGCCCCGGCCTCCTCGGCCGCCGACAACACCTTGTAGACCGCCGAGAATCCGCCCTCGAGCCCCTCGGATGCCACCGAACCTCGCGTCAGCACCCCGTACCGGTCGAGCAACACCTCCGACGACGCCACCGCCCGAGCAGTCACGTCCACCTCGCGCGCCGGCAGCAGTGACCAACGTCCCGCCCCCTCGGGCGGCCCCGTCGGACGCGGCATCGCCCCCCGCAGGCGTCCCGGGCGTCCGCCGTAGCGACTCTGCCGTGGCCCCACCGCAGCCCGCTTGTGCGTCGTCGACCCCCCAGCGAGGTGCGCGCGCAGGGGCGCGATCGTGTCGTTCGTCAGCTGACCGGCCCAGACCAGCCGCCACAAGGCAGCGGAAAGGTCACCGTCAGACAGCAGCCCCAACCGGTCTGACAAGGCACGGAAGAAGTAGGCCCCGCCCCCGACCAAGGCCTGGACGACTGCGTCCTCCACCACCCCGGACGCCTCCTGCTCCACCGTCAGCGTCAGCGGCGCCACATCGGCCAGGTGAAGCGAGATCCACCCGTCAGCCCCGGCGATCTCGCCGTGCCCCTGCCACAGCACCTCCCCGGACGACGTCAGCTC
>CALKHV010000162.1 GCA_937988865.1 uncultured Propionibacteriaceae bacterium
CTGCGCGAGCAAGGAAACCCGCCCGGGGCTCCGCTCAGGGACATCAGTAGCCGATGCTCCAGCCCTCGACGACGCCGCGGGCGTACGCCGCCTGCCCGACGTGCGCGACGGCATCGTCGATCACACTCACCAGCCGGACGCCACGGGTCACCGGCGGGTCCCACCTGGTGTCGATCACGACGTCCAGATCGGACGCCGACCAGGTCCCGAGGTGCGAGACCAGGTCGTCCACGGCGGCCCGGAGATAGTCGAGCAGCAGCCCGGGGTCGTCGACGACCAGGCTTGCGACCACTTCGGGGGTGTCGCCGAATCCGATCTCCTTCGGGCCCCGGGGGATCCCCAGCCGCGCTCCCCAGTCGTCACGGCTCCAGACCTGATCGGTTCCGGCCAGGTGGGCGACCTGCGCGTCCATCTGGCGTGCCGCGTGCCAGATGAGCCACGCGATCGAGCTGCCCCGACCCCCGGGGCTGGCGTGCAGCGTCTCGCGACTGATGCCGCGCAGCGCCCGCTCGGCCGAGTCAATCGGACGTCGGGCTGCGTCGGTCAGAACTTCTGAAGCATCCATGCCCCGATCCTGCCACTCAGCCCGGGGCCGACGCCTGACTAGGGTGGAACCGTGATCCTCACCATTCTCGGCGGCGGCGGTTTCCGCGTCCCCCTCGTGCACGCCGCGCTCCTCGCCGACCGCGAACCCGGACGCGTCACCGAACTGCGCCTCTTCGACGACGACCCCGTCCGGCTCCGAGCGATCGCGGCGGTGTGTGCAGAGCAGGCGTCCGGGGGCGCGGATGCCCCCCGACTCAGCGTCCACACCGACCTCGCGGACGCCGTCCGCGGCACCGACTTCGTCTTCTCCGCCATCCGCGTCGGTGGCCTCGCCGGACGCGCCTGCGACGAGACCATTCCCCTGCGCCACGACCTGATCGGCCAGGAGACGGTCGGCGCCGGCGGCATCGCCTACGCCCTGCGGACGCTGCCCGTGGTCACCCGCATCGCGCGCGAGATCCGCATCCTCGCCCCGGACGCCTGGGTCATCAACTTCACGAACCCCGCGGGCGTCGTCACCGAGGCACTCGTCGCCGAACTCGGCGAACGAGTCGTCGGCATCTGCGACTCCCCCGTCGGCCTCGGCCGCAGGGCGCTCAAGGCGGTCGGCGTCGCGGCCACACGCGGCGACGCCACGGGCATCGACTACGTCGGCCTCAACCACCTCGGCTGGGTGCGTCACCTCTGGGTCGACGGCGTCGACCGCCTTCCCGAATTGATGGCCGACCGGCCCCGCCTCGAGAGCTTCGAAGAGGGACGCCTCTTCGGCGCCGACTGGCTGCAGGCGCTGGGCGCGCTGCCCAACGAGTACCTCCACCACTACTACTTCACCCGCGAGGCGCTGGCCGCCGACAAGGGGGCGGACGCGTCCCGGGCCCAGGTCATCACCGCCCAGCAGGCCGGTTTCTACGGCGTCGCCGAGCCTGCGTCCCCCGGCGCCCTCGGACGCTGGGACGACGTCAGACTGGCTCGCGAGCGCACCTACATGGCCACCAATCGTGAGGCGTCCGGCAGCTTCGAACGCGACGCCGAAGACCTCGAGACCGGCGGCTACGACCGGGTCGCGCTCGCGATCATGCACGCGATCGCCCACGACCGTCCGGCACGGCTCATCCTCAACGTCCCCAACGCCGGACGCCTGCACGAGCTCGACGACGCCGCTGTCATCGAAGCTCCCTGTGACGTGGACGCGTCCGGGATCCACCCGCTCGCGATCGACCCGCTCCCCCGCTACGCGTCCGGGCTCGTCACGACGGTCAAGGAGGTCGAGCGGCTGACGCTGGCCGCCGCAACGTCCGGGAGCCGCCGTGACGCCTGGCTGGCGATGGCCCACCACCCGCTCGTCGACTCGGTGCGTGTCGCGAGGACCGTCCTCGACGAGTTGATCAGCGCCGAACCCGGGCTGTCGTACCTCCGCTGAACGCATACTGGACGCATGGACCCCACGTGGAATCCCGACGTCTCGGTGGCTGACTGGATCGCGCCGCGACTCCTCGACTGGATGGGGTTCGAGGACGGCGTCCGCGTGTGCTCTCAGGTGCCGACCGGCTATGACGCCTACCTGAGGCTCCTCCATCCGATCGGCTCGGGCACGTGGCGGGAGGCCTGCGTCCACTTGGGGAAGGTCTTCCATCCCCTGGTCCAATGGACGCACGTGGCCGCCGGACGCCCCGGACGCAGCTGCCCGCCCGCCGACCAGGCTCCCCACTACGAAACCGACGACCCGGCGGACGGATCGCTCGACTCGCTGAAGCTGGCCATCCTGGTTGACGTGCTGCGGTCTGCGGCGCCCGCCTCGGCTGACGTCGTGAACTACGGGCTCTGGAACGGTTTCGGCGCCTCCCAGAGCGGCCCCACCCTCGCCCTCCCCGGCCGTGATTACCACCTCTTCACCGGACCTCTCACCGTGATCGACCGGTGGGCGGGCATCGAGTTCCCGCAGTCCCCCAATCTCATGTGGCCAGACGACCGCTCCTGGTTCCTGGCCACAGAGATCGACTGGGACTTCACTCTCGTTGGCGGCAGCGAGTTCCTGATCGCCACGATCGAAGCCGAGCAGGGACTGGAGACGGTCCGCGTCCAACCCGAGGACGACCTGTGTTTCGCGGGCGACACGATCAACGCACCGGCCTAGGGTGAGTGTGTCCACGCGAGTTGAAGGATGAGGGAAGTCACATGACCTGGATCGACCACAGCATCTGGTGGCAGGTGTACCCGCTGGGCTTCACGGGGGCCGCCGTTCGTCCCTCCGGCGAGGCCGAACGCACCCTCACCCACCGCCTCGGGCATCTGACGAGCTGGCTCGACCACCCCATCGAACTGGGCTGCAACGGGCTGCTCCTCGGACCGATCTTCGCGTCCGAGACCCACGGTTACGACACGACCGACTTCTACGCCATCGACCCGCGCCTCGGCGACGATGCCGACATCGACAACCTCATCGCCACCGCCCACGAGAAGGGGCTCTCGGTCGTCTTCGACGGCGTCTTCAACCACGTCGGCGTCACCCACCCCCTGTACCTGAAGGCCCTCGAGGGCGGGCCCGAGTCCCCCGAGGCTCGCCTCTTCCGACTGGAGTGGACTCCCGAGGGTGCGCGTCCCGCCAATTTCGAGGGCCACGGCAGCCTCGTCACGTTGAACCACGACGCACCCGAGATCGTCGACCTGATCGCGGACGTCATGCTCCACTGGCTCCGCCGGGGTATCCAGGGCTGGCGTCTCGACGCCGCCTACGCCGTGCCGACCGGGTTCTGGCAACAGGTACTGCCCCGCGTCCGGGCCGAATTCCCGGACGCCTGGTTCGTCGGCGAGGTCATCCACGGCGACTACCCGACCATCGTGCGTGAGTCGAGCCTCGACTCGATCACCGAGTACAGGCTCTGGAAGGCGACCTGGAGTGCGCTCAAGGACGCCAACTTCTTCGAACTCGACTGGTCGCTGCAGGGCCACAACGAACTCATGGACGCCTTCACGCCCATGACCTTCATCGGCAACCACGATGTGAACCGCATCGCCACTGTCGTCGGACGCGAAGCAGCCATGCTCGCCGCGGTCATCCTCTTCACCGTCGGCGGCATTCCCTGCGTCTACTACGGCGACGAGTACGGCTACACCGGCACCAAGCGCGAGGACTGGGGTGGGGACGACGAGGTGCGTCCGATGTTCCCCACGTCGAAGACCGACATCTCGCCGCTCGGCGCTCCGGTGCTCCGCGCGTACACCGAACTGATCGGCCTGCGGCGTCGCCATCCCTGGCTGACCCACGCGAGGACCACGGCGGTCACGCTCACGAACACCCACTACGTCTACGACGCCACAGGTCCGGACGGGGAACGCCTGCGGGTCGACCTCGGTCTCGAGGGTCGTCCGCAGGCGTCCGTCAGTGATGCGTCAGGTGCCGTGGTCTGGCGCCTGACGGTCTAGTCAGGCCCTGAGGGCCGGCGTCTCGGCGGACGCCGGGAGCTCTGCCAGGATCGCCTTCACGCTGACGTCTGCGTCCCCGAAGCACATGGCCGTGTTCTCGCGGAAGAACAGCGGATTCTCGACCCCCGCGTAACCCGGACGCATGGAGCGCTTGAACACGATGACCTTCGCCGCGTCCCAGACGTGCAGCACCGGCATGCCCGAGATCGGCGTGCCCGGCTCCATGGCTGCGGGGTTCACGGTGTCGTTGGCGCCGATCACCAGGACGATGTCGGTCTTCGCGAAGTCGTCGTTGATCTCGTCCATCTCGAGCACGATGTCGTACGGCACCCGCGCCTCGGCGAGGAGCACGTTCATGTGCCCGGGGAGGCGTCCGGCGACGGGGTGGATCGCGAACCGCACGGTGGCCCCGCGCGCCTCGAGCTGACGGGTGAGTTCGGCGACGGGGTACTGCGCCTGAGCGACAGCCATGCCGTATCCGGGGGCGATGATGACGCTGCGTGCTTCCGCAAGGGCCTCGGCCACCAGGTCGTAGGAGTACTCGATGAACTCGCCCTGCTCGGTCGGGCCGGCGACGTGGGCGACCTCGCCGAAGCCACCGAGGATGACCGAGATGAACGACCGGTTCATCGCGCGGCACATGATGAAGCTGAGGATCGCGCCGGACGCACCGACGAGCGCGCCGGTCACGATGAGCACGGTCATGTTCAGCATGAAGCCCGAGAAGGCCGCGGCCCACCCGGAGTACGAGTTCAGCATCGAGATCACGACGGGCATGTCGGCACCACCGATGGCGGCGACGAGGTGCAGACCGAGTGCGAACGAGATCACGGTGGCGATCAGCAGTGGGATGATGCTGTTCGACTGCACGAACCAGATGCCCAGCCCGACCATGGCCACGAGCGCCCCGAGGTTGAGCCAGTTGCGTCCGGGCAGGGTGAGGGGCTTGGACGCGAACTTGCCGTTCAGCTTGCCCCAGGCGACGATCGAGCCGGTGAAGGTCACGGCGCCGATGAAGATGCCGAGGAAGACCTCGACGAGGTGGAAGGTGTTGGCGTCCGGCGCCTCGAAGAAGGAGTTGTAGCCCACCAGCACGGCCGCCATGCCCACGAAGCTGTGCAGCAGGGCGATCAGTTCGGGCATGCCCGTCATCTCGACCTTGCGGGCCTTCCAGATGCCGATCGTCGCGCCGATGGCCACGGCGACGAGCAGCAACACGGCCGCGAGCTTGTCGGGTTGCTGGTCACGGATGTCGGTGAAGGCGAGGGCGAAGTTGGTGGCCAGCAGGGCCAACGCCATGCCGAGCATGCCGAACGCGTTTCCGCGCTTGGAGGTCTCGAACCTGCTCAGGCCCGCGAGGGCGAAGATGAAGAGCAGGCCCGCGACGATGTACGTCGAGTCGATGAAGTTCTGCAGCATCGTGGATCACGCCTTCCTGAACATCGCAAGCATGCGCTGGGTGACGGTGAACCCGCCGAACACGTTGACGCTGGCGATGAGCACCGCGATGAAGGCGATGGACTTGACCAGGAGCGAGTCGGACGCGAGTTGCGTCATGGCGCCGACGACGATGATGCCGCTGACGGCGTTGGTGACGCTCATCAGGGGTGTGTGAAGGGCGTGCGTGACGTTCCAGACCACGTAGTAGCCCACGACGACCGCGAGGGCGAAGATGCCGAACAGTTGCACGAACGAGCGGGGGGCGATGGTGAGCAGTCCGATCAGGACGACGGAGCCCGTCGCGACCATCGCGAAGCTGTGCCACCACGGACGCGCGACCTTGACGGGCACCGGCGCTGCGACGGCCACTGCGGCAGCCTGGGCCGCGGGGGCGGCCGACACCTGGATCGGCGGTGGCGGGAAGGTGACCTCGCCGTCGCGGACCGTGGTCATCGTCCGGACGACCTCGTCGTCGAAGTCGATGACGAGGTTGCCGTCCTTGGCGGGGGTCATGAGCTTGAGGGCGTTGACGAGGTTGGTGCCGTACAGCTGGGACGACTGGCCCGGCAGGCGGCTGGGCAGATCGGTGAAACCGATGATCGTCACGCCGTTCTCGGTCGTGTACTTCTCACCCGGACGCGTCAGCTCGCAGTTGCCACCACCAGCGGCGGCGAGGTCGACGATCACGGAACCGGGACGCATCGACGCGACCATGTCGGTGGTGATCAGTCGGGGGGACGGACGTCCCGGGATGGCAGCGGTCGTGATGATGATGTCGACGTCGCGGGCCTGCTCGGCGTAGAGCTCGGCAGCGCGTTCGGCGTAGTCGGCGGACGCTTCCTTCGCGTAGCCGTCAGTGGAGACGCCCTGGCTGGCACCCTTCACGTGCATGAACGTGGCGCCCATCGACTCGACCTGCTCGGCCGTCTCGGGACGCACATCGGTTGCCCGCACGATCGCGCCCATCGCGCCGGCGGCGCCGATGGCGGCGAGGCCGGCCACACCGGTCCCGGCCACGAGGACCTTCGCGGGCGGCACCTTTCCTGCGGCGGTGACCTGGCCGGTGAAGAAGCGTCCGAAGGAACCTGCGGCCTCGACGACCGCGCGGTAGCCCGAGATGTTGGCCATCGAGCTCAACGCGTCCAGTGCCTGGGCGCGGCTGGTGCGCGGCACCATGTCCATGCTCATCGCGGTGACGCCCTGGGCGGCCAGCCTGTCGGTGAGCTCGGGCTTCTGCCGCGGCGCCAGGAAGGCGATCAGCACAGCACCCGGACGCATCAGCGCGATCTGGGCGTCCGAGGGGTCGTTGACGGCGAGGACGATGTCGCTCGCCCACACCTCGGAGGCGTCCCCGAGGGTGGCCCCGGCGTCCACGAAGGCGTGGTCGGGGGCACTGGACCTGTCACCCGCGCCGTGTTCGACCACGACGTCGTAGCCGAGTTCGCGCAATTGGGCGACGGTCCGGGGCGTCGCCGACACCCGGTTCTCGCCAGGCAGCGCCTCTTGTGGCACACCAATTTTCATGGTCGTCAATGTACCCCGGGGAGTATGCGCGACATCGCGGGGGGTTGCTCGGGTTCGCGGCCATTGGGTTGTGGCTGGGAGACTGTGCTGATGGATCTCACCCGACGCCCCTTCGAAGAGACGATCGGCACCCTCGATCTCGCCACCTGGCGCACCCCGGTGGGACGCCGTCTGGCAGGGCTGGTGGTGCGGCTCGCCGGATGGACGGCCTACACGTACGTGATGCTGGCCACGGGCCTGGTCGGCGTCCTCGTCGTGGCCGGCGCGACTGCCGCGGTGGCCGAGATCTACGAGCAGACGGTGGCCGAGGACGGCGTCGCGGTCTGGGATCGACCCGTTCTCGACTGGGTCATCACGTGGCGCACGCCCGTGCTCAACCGCTGGGTCACCCACCTCACCGACACCGCCGGCCCCGTGGGCCTCCCGGTCGTTGCGCTGCTCGTACTGGGCGGGCTGGCGCTGGTCTGGAAGCGGCGGACACCCCTGATCCTGGGCGTCATCGCGCTCCTGGGGTCACTCGCCATGACCGTGGTGGGCAAGGCCCTGGTCGGACGCCACCGCCCGCCGTTCGCCGACGCCGTCCCCCCGTTCGAGTACTCGGCCAGCTTCCCCAGCGGCCACACGCTCAACGCCGCCGTCTTCGCCGGTCTCGTCGTCTACCTCCTGCTCACCCACGAGGTCCACCGGATCACGCGGTGGCTGACCGCCCTGGCCGGGGGGATCTACGTCCTGGCCATCGGCATGAGCCGGGTCTACCTCGGCCACCACTGGCTGACCGACGTGCTCGTCGCCTACGTGCTGGGACTGCTGTGGTTGGCGATCCTGATCACGACCCATCGCCTGGCGCTCACGGTCGGACGCCGACGCAGGCAACTGGCAGAGCTCCAGGCCGCGGGTGTTCGATGACCGGACGCCTGACAACCGCGTGGGCCTGCCTCGCCTCGTGTTGCCTCGCTCTCTCGGCATGCGCGGGTGGTGCGTCCGCGGTGAAGGAGCCCGCCGCTTCGACCGCTTCGACCGTTTCGACCAAGGCACCCCGTCCGACGACGGCGTCATCCAGATCCACCCCCACGCCGACGCCCACACCCGAACCGCCAAGGCCTGCCACCCCTTCGGGCACGATCACCCTCGCCTTCGCCGGGGACGCCAACGCGTTCTCGCGGGGCGGCGCGTCCACCACGCTCGGCCTCGGTGAGGCCGGCGACCTGCTGGCCTCGGCCGACTTCGCCATGGTGAACCTCGAGACGGCCCTCGCGGCCAGTGACAAGGGGCTGGTGGGCCAGCAGAAGCGCTACCACTTCCTGACCGACAGCGCGTTCCCCGAGATGCTGCAGCGTGAAGGCGTCGACCTCGTCAGCCTCGCCAACAACCACGCGATGGACTTCGGCGTCCCCGGGCTGGAACGCACGCTGGCGGTGCGCGACGCGTCCGACCTGCCGATGATCGGTGTCGGACGCACGACGTCCGAAGCCTTCGCCCCGTGGACCGGCACGGTTTCCGGACGAAGGCTCAGTGTCTTCGTCGGCAACGACATCCTGGAGCCGCAACTCGACTGGCGTCCCCGCGACGGGCAGCCCGGCGTCGCGATGATCAAGACAGCGAAGGGTCTCGCCGCGCTCGTCGACGGCGTCCGGGAGGCCCGAGAGGCAGACCCGAACCGCCTGATCGTCGTGTACGTCCACTGGGGCATCGACTACTCCGTCTGCACGTCGTCCCGGCAGCATGAGGTGGCGCAGGCCCTCGCGGACGCCGGCGCGACGGTCGTCGTCGGGACGCACGCCCACCGCGTCCAGCGCACCACGCTGGTCGGCGACACACTGGTCGCGTACGGACTGGGCAACTTCAACTTCTTCTCCGACCGCACCGTCACGCGTGAGACCGGCGTCCTCACGGTCACGATCCCCAGGACGGGCGCCCCGAGCTACGACTGGACGCCCGGCGTGATCGTCGACGGACGTCCGGTACTGCTGACCGGCGACGAGCGGGACGCCGCCCTTGCCCGCTACGCGACACTGCCCCGCTGCTGATGCCCCGCTCACCGCTCCCCCTGCGCCACGGCCTCAACTCGGCCTGGGTGCGCACCCCCTCGGACGCCGATGCCACCGCCGTGGGCGGCTTCGCGACCATGCGCGCCTTCCTCGTCCACAAGATCCCGCGACTGACGCCTGACCGCATCGACGAGATGTTCGCCGACGGTCGCTTCGTCGACGAATCAGGGACGCCGATCGATGCGGACGCCACGTTCCGCGCCAATCGCTTCGTCTTCTTCCACCGCGACCTGCCCGACGAGGCCCTCCCCCCGGGTGAACTCACCGTGCTGCACCGCGACGACCGGGTCGTCGTGCTCGACAAGCCACACTTCACGTCGACGATCCCGCGGGGCCAGCACGTGCTGCACAGCGCCGTGGTGCGGGCGCGACGAGACCTCGACCTTCCCGAACTCTCCCCCGCCCACCGACTCGACCGGCTGACGGCCGGCGTCCTGCTGTGCACGACGCGACGCGAGTTCAGGTCTGCCTACCAGTCCATCTTCGAGGCCCGCCAGGCGACCAAGGTCTACGAGGCGATCGCCGGGTACCGGGACGACCTGGACTTCCCGCTCGACGTGTCGAGCCACATCGTCAAGCGTCGCGGGGTGCTGCAGGCGCTCGAACTGCCCGATCTGCCGCCCAACGCGCACACCCGCGTCGAACTCGTCGAACATCGCGGTGACCAGGGGTTCTACCGCATCACCCCCCTCACCGGACGCACGCACCAGATCCGGCTGCACCTCAACTCGTTGGGCATCCCGATCGTCGGCGACCCCTTCTACCCCGAGGTCATCGACCAGGCGCTGGACGACTTCACGGTGCCGCTGCAACTGCTGGCGCGCGAACTACGCTTCGTCGACCCCGTCGACGGTGAGGGCCGGGTCTACCGGAGTGTACGAAACCTGAGCTGGTAGGCGACGTTCGCGCAGCACGTAGGCGGTGGCGACGACGAACGCGAGACCGCAGGCGATCGCGCCGACCCAGAGCGTCCACCTCGGTCCCCAGACATCGCCGATCCATCCGATCACGGGTGCGCCGATCGGCGTACCGCCCATGAAGATGGCCATGTAGAGGGCCATCACGCGGCCGCGGAACTCGGGGTCGGTGCCCAACTGGACGGTCGAGTTCGCGGACGTCATGACCGTCAGCGCGAAGAGCCCGGTGGGGACCAGGAGGACGGCATACACGGTGTA
>CALKHV010000163.1 GCA_937988865.1 uncultured Propionibacteriaceae bacterium
CTATCGCGCGACCGGCCAGGCGTCCGCGCCGAAGGCGTCCCCCTGCACCATCGCGCGCCGACGGATGTCGTCGAGGATGACGACGATCCCCTCGATCTCGGGTTGGCTGAACAGGAAGTCCGGCCCGATGGGCGCGTGGTCGGTGAACGGCGATTCGTAGAGCCTCGCCGCCTCCATCACGCCCGTGGCGGTGAGGTGTTCGGTGATGAGGTTGAGGAAGTCGAGCTGCCTGGCCGAGTAGGTGGTGTTCTGCAGGTAGTCGGCGAACGCCTCGGCGGCCGCAGCCCGATCCAGGCCCACCAGTGAGCGCACGAACAGCCCCAGCCCGTGGGCCTCGGTGCTGGCGCGCTCGAGGTCGTCGGCGGTGCCGACTCCCGCGCTGAGCAGCATCTCTTCCAGGGACGCGAGGTCGGTCCCGGTCAACTGCCGGTTGCGTCGCAGCTTCTGCAGGGCGACGTGGTCGTCATGATCGAGCAGCCAGGCCCGCGCCTTGGCGCGGAACCGCTCGGGATTGGTTCCCGGGGTCACGCCCGGCAGGATGACCTCGACGGCGTCCCCCATCTCGTCGGCGAAGTCCGCGTACACCGGACGCCGGCTCCACTTGTCGGCGAGCACCACCAGTGACCGGATCCGTCGTCTCACGCCCTCGAGCATCGGGAGCGTGACGTCGGCCCACCACGCGTCCGACTCGACATCGGCGAGCAGCGCAGCCTGCGCCGCGATGGCCGGGATCGTGGTCTTGCCCAGCAGGTTCGTGGCCAGGGTCTGGATGCCTCCGCGCAGCCGGTCGACCGTCTTCGCGTCCCCCTCGAGCACGCCCAACTGGATCGTCAGGATGGCGAGGTCGAACCGCTTGGCGTCCTCGTCGTCGTCGGTCATCGCCGACGGCAGGGCGGCGAGGTGCTGGGCGGCCTCGGAGGCAGCGTCCGGTGTGAGGTGTGCCCACGGGCCGGGGGCCGACCACCGGTCGACCCATTCGCGCTTCGCCCGGACGAGGAAGTTGTCGGGGTTCATGCCCAGCACGATGCGGTGCAGGTGCCCGACCACATCGGCGCGCAGGCCGGGGAGCGAGGTCGTCCCATCGCCGGAGGACGCGGGGAGTCCGAGCGCGTCGATGCCGGCCACCAGCGCCAGCCGCGACTCGAACAATCGCTGTGACAACGACTTCTGCACCGATCCGGGGACGCCGGCGTCGGGTTGGGAGAAGTACTCGAGGTTGCCGCAGAAGTCGAAGACGAAGAAGTCGGCCTTGTCGTCACCCGGGCCGAACAGGTCGGGACGCAGGCGCGTCCCGCGTCCGATCATCTGCCAGAACTTCGTGGCCGAATAGACAGGCTTGAAGAAGACCAGGTTGCAGACCTCGGGAATGTCGACACCGGTGTCGAGCATGTCGACCGAGATCGCGATGTCGGGTTGCTTGGCCGGGGTGCTGAAGTCGTCGATCAGCGACAGGGCGTAGCTGGCCTCGTGGGTGATCACCTGGGCGCACTTCCCCGCGAGCCAGGGGTGGTTGGCGTCGAAGCGCGTCTTGATGAACTCGGCGTGCAGCTGACTGCGGGCGAAGATGATCGTCTTCCCGAGCCGGTCGCCACCCGCGACCCTGTGTCCGCGCGTCATCAGCACTTCGAGCACTGTGTCGACCGTGTCGACGTTGAACAGTACGGAGTTGATCTGGTTCGCCGTGACCTCGTCGGGGACGACGCCGTCGTCGTTCCACTCGGCGGCGTCCCAGGCGTCCTTCTCGGCCTCCGTCAGGTCGGCGTAGGCCACGCCGCGGGTCAGGAATTTCATCGGCACCGCCACCGCGCGTGGGGGCACGAGATAACCCTCGGCGACGGCCTCGTCGAGGGAGTAGGCATCGGTGGGGACGCCGTCCTCGAGCCCGAACAGGGAGTACGTGTTGTGGTCGACCTCGTCCTTGGGCGTGGCGGTCAGCCCCACGAGCAGGGCGTCGAACCAGTCGAAGATGCCGCGGTACTTGGCGTAGACCGAGCGGTGCGCCTCGTCGATGATCACGAGGTCGAAGTAGCCGGGGCCGAAGACGAGGTGGCCGTCGTCGTCCCGGGTGTCGATGAGCCCCACGATGGTGGGATAGGTCGAGACGTAGATGCGTCCGTCGGTGATCTTGTCGGTGACCAGGTTGACGGTCGTGGCCGACGGCAGGTGCGCCTTGAACGCACCGGCGGCCTGTCGCACGAGCGCGACGCGGTCGGCGAGGAAGAGCACGCGCTTCACCCAGCCGGCGTCCATGAGCTGCTTGACCAGGGCGATCACCGTGCGCGTCTTGCCCGACCCCGTCGCCATCACCAGCAGGGCCCGGCGGCGCTTGAGCGTGAACTCCTCGCCTACGCGGCGGATCGCCCGCTGCTGGTAGTGGCGTTCGACGATGGTCCGGTCGATCGGACGCCCGGCCAGCGCCAGGCGGGTCGAGCGCCGCCTCACCATGAGTTCGAGTTCGTCGCGGGTGTGGTAGCCCTGCACACGGCGGGGCGGGTAGTCGGCTGCGTCGTCCCACAGCCAGGTCTCGAACCCGTTGGAGTAATAGATGACCGGACGGCGACCGGTCATGACCGCGAGGCAGTCGGCGTACAGCTTGGCCTGGTACTGGCCCGCGCCGGCGTTCCGCGAGGTGCGTTTGGCTTCGATCACGGCCAGAGGCAGCCCGTCCGCACCCCACAGGACGTAGTCGGCGAACCCCTGCCCGTCGGGGCTCGGCATGCCCTGCACGGCGAACTCGCGGACGCCCGGGGCGTCAGGATCCCAACCCGCCTCTCGCAGGTCGGCGTCGATGAAGCGCACGCGCGTGCGCGCCTCGGAGTAGTCGTGGGTGTCGTCCTTCACCGCCTTGGACGCCTGGATCGCGGCGATCTCGGCACGAGCGGCCTGAAGTTCGGCCTCGAGGTCGGCGCGGGTGGCGCGCATCGCGGCGATCTCGGCGTCCCGGGCCTCGAACCTCGCGAGGAGCGCGGTGAGTTCCGCTGCCGTGAGCGGTGGTTGGGCGCCTGCGGGAGCGGGGACCAGGGAACGGTCGAGAGTGGACGACAGCGGCACCGCGTCGGGGGCGGTGGAGTAGCGGAACGACGTCCAGACCACGATGTCGAAGAGTTCTTCGAGCAGGCGCAGGGCAGTCTCGACGCCGATCGGGCGGCGCTCGTGCACCGCGTCGTTGCCCGCGCGGCGAATGAGCGTGGCCTTCATGGCCACCTCGCGTCCGACGACCTGCTGGAAAGCGGAGTCGTCGATGCGGGCTGCGAGATCAGCCCGATAGGGCTGGGTCAGCGCGTTCACGTCGTAGATGTGCTGGACGAGTTGTTCGAGGGCACGGCGTGCATAGAAGACGGACGTCCGGGGGTCGGACCGGCCATTCGCCTCGGCCCGGACACAATCGTCCGCCAGCATCGGCAGGGCGATGCGCACGAAATCGAAGTTGCTCGTCACGATCCTCCTTGGCCGATTCGCCGGTGTTCGCCAGTATTCCGAATCGCGCTGACACATGCGCGAGAGGGTCGCGTATCCCGGCCGAATTCGTTGGACGCCCAGACTCGGCAACGGGGTGGTGCGACGTCGCCTCAAACCT
>CALKHV010000164.1 GCA_937988865.1 uncultured Propionibacteriaceae bacterium
TGGTGATCGTCGACCTCGGCCTGCCCGACATGGACGGCGTCGACGTCATCGCCGGACTGCGCGGCTGGGCGCGGATGCCGGTGATCGTGCTGTCGGCGCGTGACCGGCAGTCGGCGAAGGTGGACGCCCTGGACGCCGGCGCCGACGACTACGTCACGAAGCCGTTCGGGATGGACGAGTTGCTCGCTCGCATCCGTGCCGCGCTGAGAAGGGCGGACGCCGGCGCTCCCCCCACCGACCCCGTCGTGGAGACCGCATCGTTCACCATCGACCTGGCGGCCAAGAAGGCGTGGAAGGGCGGCGACGAGGTGCGCCTGACGCCGACCGAGTGGCACCTGGTCGAGGCGGTGACGCGGCGTCCGGGTGTGCTGGTGCCGGCGCAATCGCTGCTCGCGGAGGTGTGGGGGCCCAGGTATGAGAAGGAGACGAACTACCTGCGCGTCTACTTCGCCCAGTTGCGTCGCAAGCTCGAGGACGACCCGGGAAATCCGCGCCACTTCATCACCGAACCGGGGTTGGGTTACCGCTTCGAGCCGTGAGGCCTGTTGGGTGTGCAGTTGGCGTTGGCCTACCAACCGGAAGTGCACACCCAAGGGTGGCACGGGCCGGCTGGGGACTGAGACACCTACCCCTCGCCGCACCCATGTGCTAGCTTTCCGGCCATGCACACCGAGATCTTCACCGCCGGACGCGCTCACGCCGCCCGCGCGATGATGCCGTGCGCCCGCTGTTGCCGAATGTCGGTCTGACACCAACAGCACACCCGATCACTCGTCCCCGCCGGGGTTGACGGCGATCGATCCTGACACCCGAACCTGGCTGGTCGCCACGGGATGTGCTGGACCCTCCCTCACCACTTCCGCGAAAGGCCCCTCATGTCCTACCGTCCTGAAACCCTCGCCGTCCACGCCGGGCAGGAGACTGCTGATTCGGCGACGAACGCCCGCGCCGTCCCGATCTACCAGACCACCTCGTACGTCTTCGACGACACCCAGCACGCCGCCGACCTGTTCGCCCTCAGGACGTCGGGCAATATCTACACGCGCATCATGAACCCGACCCAGTCGGTGTTCGAGGCCCGCCTGACCGCCCTCGACGGCGGCGTCGGGGCGCTGGCGACGGCGTCCGGAGCTGCGGCCATCACCTACGCCGTGCTCACCCTCGCGAGCGCCGGCGACAACATCGTCGCCCTCTCGACCCTCTACGGCGGCACGTTCGCCCTCTTCGCGCACACGCTGCCTCAGTTCGGCATCGAGACCCGCTTCGTCGATCCCGAGCGTCCCGAGGACCTCGCCAAGTACGTCGACGACAAGACCCGCCTCGTCTTCGGCGAGACCATCGGCAACCCGCTCATCAACGTCATCGACCTGGACGCCTGGTCGGACGCCGCCCACGCCCAGGGCCTGCCCTTCATCGTCGACAACACCGTCCCGACCCCGTACCTGTCGCGCGTCTTCGACCACGGCGTCGACATCTCGGTCTACTCGGCCACCAAGTACATCGGCGGCCACGGTACGTCCGTCGGCGGCATCATCGTCGACTCCGGCAAGTTCGACTGGGCCGCCCACGCCGACCGCTTCCCCGGCCTGACCGGACCCGACGGCGCCTACCACGGTGTCGTCTGGACCGACGCCGCCGGCCCGGCCGCCTTCATCATCCGCGCGCGGACGGTCCTGCTCCGCAACACCGGTGCCGCCGTCTCGCCGTTCAACGCGTGGCTGTTCCTCCAGGGCCTCGAGACGCTGCACCTGCGCCTCGAGCGTCACAGCACCAACGCCCTCGCGGTGGCCCAGTACCTTGAGGCGCACCCGGCCGTGTCGTGGGTGAACTACCCGGGCCTGGAGTCGAGCGCGTCCAAGGCCGTGGCCGACCGCGTGCTGACGGGCAAGGGGTACGGGGGCATCCTGTCGTTCGGTCTGAAGTCGGGACGCGAGGGTGGCTCGACGTTCGTCGAGGCGCTCGAACTCTTCAGCCACCTGGCCAACATCGGGGACGCGAAGTCGCTCGTCATCCACAACGCGTCCACGACGCACTCCCAGCTGACAGAAGAGGAGTTGGAGGTGGCGGGGGTGAAGCCCGAGATGGTCCGGTTGAGCGTGGGGATCGAGAATGTCGAAGACCTGATCGCCGACCTGGAGCAGGCGCTGGCAAAGGTCTGACCTTGACCTTCCCCCGCTGAAAGATTGCAGCGCCCCTCGGCTCAGCCGGGGGGCGCTGCGGCGTCTTTCGGCACGGTGAGGCAGGTTTTCCCGGTCCCGGTACCCGGTATCTGCGCGTTTCTCTGCGTGCGCAGCGTAACGGCCCTCCCACGGCTCAGAACAGGGCCGAACCTCTGTGCGCGCAAGGAAACACGCCAGAGGCGGGGCTAGCATCGGTGATGTGGACGCTGACTCCCGCGCTGGTCGGTTCGGTGCCCTTTCCGCGTCCTTCGTCGAAGCCCTGACAAGCGCGGATGATCCCGTCCTCGCCTACAAGGCCCGCGTCCTCAACGGCCTCGATCCTGACTCAGCCGTGGGCCGAGCGTTGCGGCAGCGGATCGCCGCGTCCCCCATGGCCGTGGCCCTGCGACGCGTCTCCGAGATGGACCCCAAGACCCTCAGCCACACCTACCGCAAGTGGCAGGGCCCCCACTGGACCTTGGTCTGCCTCGCCCTGATCGACTACCCGCCCGGGGACGAGACGCTGCGTCCGCTCGTGAGCAGGGTTCACGACTGGATGTTCTCGCGGCACTTTCTCGAGCCCCCGCTGACGCAGGTCCACCCCGGGCAAGACGACCGAGTGCGGCACTGCGCGTCCATGGACGGGAACGCGATCTGGTACTCCACGAGACTCGGGCTCACCGACGACCGGACGCACGACCTGGTCGACCGGCTGATCAGCTGGCAGTGGCCCGACGGCGGTTGGAACTGTGACAAGCGCGAGGAGGCCAGACAATCGTCGTTCCAGGAATCGCTCATCCCCGCCCGGGGACTCTGGGCGTACGGAGTCGCCCACGACCACGCACCGGCCCGCGAGGCTGCCCAACGGGTCGCCGACCTCGCACTGGAACACCGACTGATTTGGCATCGCGACGGCCGCCTCATCCAACCCGACTGGGGACGACCCGGCCCCGACAAGATCCACTACCCCATCCAGTTCTTCGACGTCCTGTTCGCGCTGCAGGTCATGGCCGACCTGGGACGCCTGGACGACCCCCGCTGCGCCGACGCCCTCGCACTGCTGGCGTCCAAACGGCTGCCCGACGGAGGCTTCCCGCTCGAGGCGCCCAACACCGTCACCTCGGACGTCGTCACCAGCCGCGGCACCTTCGCCGACTGGGGTCCAACGGGTTCACGACGCAGCAACCCGCTCGTCAGCCTCGCCGCCCTGACTGCCCTGGGCTCTGCCAGCATGAACACATGCCCGAACTCGTCCTGATCGCCAACGCCGCCGACGCCACGATCTCCACCTTCACCCTCGACGGCGACGCGCTCAC
>CALKHV010000165.1 GCA_937988865.1 uncultured Propionibacteriaceae bacterium
CACGGTGATCAGGGCGATCAGCGCCCGGTTGGCGAGGCTCAGGGACGCAAGTTTGTGCACAGCCTGAGCCTAGGCGACCGCGCAACCGATCCCAGGTCGCGGTCTCACCCGCAAGAGGTGTTCAATGCCTGAGGTTGTGTCGACTTGTGCACCAATAACGGTGAACAATTCGACACAACCTCAGGCCTCGGAGCTCATGCGGCGCAGGAACTGCCGCGTCCGCTCTTCACGAGGGTTGTTGATCACCTCATGAGGCGGCCCCTGCTCGACCACGACGCCGGCGTCCATGAAGACGACGCGATCGGCGACGTCCCGCGCAAAGGCCATCTCGTGCGTGACGACGATCATCGTCATGCCGCCCTCGGCGAGGTCGCGCATGACCTTCAGCACCTCGCCGACGAGTTCCGGGTCCAGCGCCGACGTGGGCTCGTCGAAGAGCATCAGCTTCGGGTCCATCGCCAGCGCCCGCGCGATCGCGACGCGCTGCTGCTGGCCACCAGACAGGGACGCGGGGTAGGCGTCCGCCTTCTCACTCAACCCGACCTGCTCGAGCAACTGGCGGGCGCGTGCTTCGGCGGTCGAACGGTCGGTCTTGCGCACCTGGATCGGCGCTTCGGCGATGTTGGCGAGCACCGTCATGTGCGGGAAGAGGTTGAACCGCTGGAAGACCATGCCGATCTCACGACGCTGGGTCGCCTTGGCGACATCGGTCAGGTGGTGCAGGTGGCCGTCACGTTCGGCGTAGCCCATGAGGTCGCCGTCGACCCAGATGCGTCCGCCGTCGATCTCTTCGAGCAGGTTGATGCAGCGCAGGAAGGTGGTCTTGCCCGAACCCGAGGGCCCGAGCAGGCACACGACCTCACCGGCCTCGACGTCGAGGTCGATGCCCTTGAGCACGTGGTTGTGGTGGAACGACTTCGACACGTTCACGGCGTGCACGAGCGGCATGTCAGCCATCAGTGCTCACCCACCTTCGCGAGCAGACGCCTGGTCTGCGGATTGACCTCGGTGCCGAATCCGCGTCCGAACTTCTTCTCGAGGTAGTACTGGCCGACCATCAGCACCGAGCACACGATGATGTACCAGAGCGTGGCGGCGACGTAGGCGGGCATGATGCGGTACGTCCGATTGGCGACGATGGTCGCCTGGTTGAAGAGTTCCATCCCCACGGGGACGGCGGCGAGCAGCGAGGTGTCCTTCACCATCGCGATGGTCTCGTTGCCGGTCGGGGGCACGATCACGCGCATCGCCTGCGGCAACACGATGCGACGCATGGTCTGGCCGCTCGACATGCCGAGGGCCTGCGCGGCTTCGCGCTGGCCGGTGTCGACGCTGAGGATGCCGGCGCGGGCGATCTCGGCCATGTAGGCGGCCTCGGACAATCCCAGCCCCAGGGCACCGATGAAGATGCCGCCCGAGATCGAGCGGACGTCCAGGGTCATGAAGGTCAGGTCGTTCGACCACCCGAACCAGTTGGCGAAGGTCTGTCCGAAGGGGACACCGATCTCGACCGTCGGGTAGAGGTAGATCAACCCGACGCCGAGGATGGTCAGCAACACGTACCGGGGCACCGACCGGAAGAACCACGTGTAGACCGCGCTGACGATCCTCAGGACCGGGTTTCCGCTCAGCCGCATGATCGCCATCAGGACGCCGAGACTTGCGCCGATGATCATGGCGATCACGGTGCCGAGCAGCGTCCCGTAGAGCAGCCCCTGCAGGATGGGCTTGTAGTTCATGACCTTGAGGACGTAGCCCCAGTCCCAGCGGGGGTTGGTCACGAACGAGTGGATCAGCATCGCCACCAGCACGGCGATGACGGCGACGGTGACCCACCGCCAGGGATGCCGAACCGGCCGGGCGTTGATGGCGCCCGGCCGGTCGGGACTCGTGGTCTGGCTCACGGGTTGACCGGGAAGGCGGTCACCGCGCCCGACGTGTTGCCCCACTTGGCGAGGATGGCGTCGTAGACGCCGTCGGCCTTCAGCTTGGCGAGGGCCTCGCTGACCAGGGTGGCGAGTTCGGTGTCGGCCTTGGGGACGACGATGCCGTAGGGCGCCGCGTCGTACATCTCGCCGACCAGTTCGAGCTCGCCGGACTGCTTCACCGCGTAGGCAGCGATGGGCGAATCGGCGAGGGTGGCGTCCGCCTTGCCCGAGACGACGTTGGCGGTGGCCTTCGACTGCTCGGCTTCGACGACGGCGACGATGGCCTTCTTGCCGGCGTCCACGCAGGCCTTGGACTTCGCCTCGAGGTCGTCGACCTGCACCGTGCCCTTCTGGACGGCGACGGTGAGTCCACACGCGTTGCTCGGGTCGACGCCGTTGGGGTTGCCCTTCTTGGTGGCCCACGAGGTGCCGGCGTTGAAGTACTGCACCATGTTGACCTGCTTCATGCGCTCGTCGTTGATGGTGAACGAGCTGATGGCGATGTCGTACTTGCCGCTGGTGACACCGAGGATGATCGTGTCGAAGCCGGCGTTGTTGTACTCGACCTTCAGGCCGAGGGTGGTGCCGATGGCATTGAGGAGGTCGACGTCCATGCCCTCCATCGACTTGCCGTCCGTGCCGATGAACTCGTTGGGGGCGTAGGAGCCGTCCGATCCGTCGATCAGTGTGCCGGCCGACTTGAGGTCGGCGGGGACGCGGTCGGCCAGCGCCTGGTCGACCTGGGCGGTGGGCAGGGAGGACGCGGTGCCGGCATCGGCCTCGTCGAGGCTCGAACTGCCACAGGCAGACAGTGCGAGTGCGGAGATGATGGCTGCGGCGACCGCAGCGGTCTTCAGGCGATTCATGGGGGTCCTCAGTTTCAACAAATCTTGCGGGAGACGAGCGATGCTCCAGCGTAGTCCGGAGCCTTCGACCGCAAGATGTGGCGTCAGAGTGCGGACATGGACCGTGATGAAGATCGCGGGACACACGTCACGGAACAGAAACCCATCCCGGGCCTGTGAGGTATCGCTGGATCGTCGGGCCCACCGTCGCCACGAGCGTGTCGTGGTCGATCTCGACCATGGGGGGCAGTTTGATGATGTAGCGGGCGAACGCGACACCGAACAGATGGGACGCCGCGAGGGCCAGACTCCTCATGCGTCCGGGGTCGGCGTGGGTCTGAGTCTGGACGCGGGAGCCCAGGAGCTCCCGGAGCAGGTCAACCCCTTCTTCCGACGTCGTGGCGGAGCGCACGAGCGCCAGGAGGATCGGCAGGACCCCGGGGTCCTCCCACAACCGGAGGTAGGCGTCGGTGACCCGCTCGCCGAGAGCGGCCGGGTCGCCCTCCAGGCTGGCCGCGAGACGCTCCGGAATGGCGCTGCGATCGGCGACCACCGTGGCGAAGAGGGTCTGCTTGTCGGTGAAGAAGTGCCTGATCAGGGCCGGGTCGACCCCGGCCGCCGCCGCGATCGCCCGCGTGGACGCCCCGTCGTAACCCCGCTCGGCGAACAGGTCGAGGGCGGCGTCGAGGATCGCGTCCCGGGTGCCGCTGTCGCCCACGCGGCGTCCGGTGGGTCGACGACGGGGTGGCGTGGGCTCGGGCATGCGTCCAATGATAACTCCACGCTTGGTGATTTCCTCAGATGTGGAGTTATGCTTGTCGACGTCGCACCCACCCATCAGGCGCGGCACACGCCACGAGGAGACACGCATGAGCACTGCGGACGCGGTGATCGAGGTCGAGGGACTGACCAAGTCGTACGGAAAGTTCCAGGCCCTCACCGGCCTTGACCTGCAGGTGCAGCGTGGCGAGGTCCACGGGTTCCTCGGGCCGAACGGGGCCGGCAAGTCGACCACGATCAGGGTGCTGCTGGGCCTGCTCAAGGCCGACTCCGGCCGGGTCCGCGTCCTCGGTGGTGACCCGTGGAACGACGTCGTGGCGCTGCACCGACGCCTCGCCTACGTCCCCGGGGACGTGTCGCTGTGGCCGGGGATGACCGGCGGCGAGGCCATCGACCTGCTGGGCGCGCTGCGTGGCGGGCTGGACGAGAGGCGCCGCGCCGACCTCATCGAACGCTTCGAACTCGACCCCACCAAACGCGGACGCCAGTACTCCAAGGGCAACCGCCAGAAGGTGGCAGTCGTGGCGGCGCTGGCGTCCGATGTTGAACTGCTCGTGCTCGACGAGCCGACCAGCGGCCTCGACCCGCTCATGGAGAACGTCTTCCAGGAGGTCATCGGCGAGGCGACCAAACGCGGCGCCACCGTGTTGCTGTCGAGCCACATCCTCGCCGAACTGGAGACCCTCGCCGACCGGTTGAGCATCATCCGCGACGGACGCATCGTCCAGGAGGGCACCCTCGCCGACCTGCGTGGCAACACGCGCACGGCCATCCACGCCGTCCTCGACCGCCAACCGGACGCAGCAGTGCTCGCGGCGTTGCACGGCGTCCGACTGGAGGGGTCGCGCCTGACCGCTACCGTCGAGTCGAGCCACATCGGGGACGCCATGGCCTCGCTCACCCCCTACGGCATCACGTCGCTCACCGTCGAGCCGCCATCGCTGGAGTCACTCTTCCTGCGCCTCTACGACGACTCGCCCGAGGCGACGCGATGAGCGTCCTCACCACGAGTCGGGCGACACACGCCCCCACCGGACGCCTGACCGGTACGAAACCGCTGCTGCGAGCGTCCGTGAAGCACGACGGACGCCTGTTCGCCCCGTGGATCGCCATCGTCACGGCGCTGTCGGCGTCCTCGGTGCTGGTCTACCCCTGGGTGTTCCCCAGCGCGATGGACCGCATGGCCCTCGCCATCGCGATCGGCGCCAACCCCGCACTGAGCCTGATCTTCGGGCCCGCTCACGACCTGTCGTCGGTCGACGGCTTCAATGCGTGGCGCAGCCTCGCACTCGGCGGCTTCTTCACCGCCCTCGGGGCGACTTTCGCCGTCACCCGCGCCACGCGAGGGCAGGAGGATTCGGGACAGGCCGAGTTGCTGGCGTCCGGGGTCATGGGACGCGAGGCCCGCCTGCTCACCGGCGTGGGCATCGCGGTGATCGGTTCGATCCTGCTGGGCGTGGTCTCGTCGCTGGTCACGGTGCTCTGCGGTGGCGCATGGGACGCGTCGCTGCTGCTCGGGGCCACGTTCACCGCTACGGGTTGGATGTTCGCGTCCGTCGCCGCGGTCACCGCCCAACTCGGGTCGGACGCACGCACCGCCAACTCCATGGCCGTCGGCACGCTGGGCTCGCTGTTCGTGTTGCGCGGGTTCGCCCAGTCGATGGACGCCCCCGCCTGGACGGTGTGGGTCAACCCCCTCGGTTGGCCCATGGAGACCCAACCGGCGGGCGCCAACCGCTGGTGGCCCCTGGTGTTTGCCCTGGTGCTCACGGCGGCCATGCTCGTTGTGGCCTTCGTGCTACAGGCCCGCCGTGACTTCGGCCAGGGCGCCATCGCCCCCAGGCCAGGGCCCGACCGTGGCAGCGCGCGCAGCACGTGGAGCCTTGCGCTTCGCCTCAACCGCGGTCCGCTGGTCACGTGGACGATCGCGTTCGTCCTGCTCGGGATCGTGTTCGGCTACTTCGCCACGTCGGTCACCGACATCGCTTCGTCCGACAGCGCCATCGCGGGCGTGCTGGCGGCCGGGGTCGTGACCCCGGAGGCGATCGTCCAGGCCTTCCTGGTGATGGTGCTCAGCCTCGTGGGCATCCTGGCAGCGATCCCGGGCGTCCAGACGATGCTCAAGGTGCGGAGCGAAGAGCTGGAGGACCGCGTCGAACCGCTCATCGCGACGGCCCTCAGTCGTCCGCGGTACTACGCGTCCCACGTCGTCGTCGCCCTCGTCAGCTCGACGTTCTTCGTGCTGGTGGCGGGGACGGTGATCGCGATCCTGACGTCCACGGCCGACATGGGGGTGGGCTTCGGTGACGTGTTGCTGCAGGCCGTCGTCACGGTGCCGGCGGTGTGGACGATCGTCGCGGTATCCGTCGCCGTGATCGGCGCACGTCCGATCGTGAGCCTCGCGGCGTGGGGCGGAGTGCTCGCCTCGTTCGGCCTGACCTTGCTGGGCCCCACCTTCGGGCTGCCCGACTGGGCGCTGGGCGTCAGCCCGTTCTGGCACGTGCCGAAGGTCATGGCCGACAATCCGGACGCCATGGGCCTCGTCTGGGTGAGCCTGTTCACCTTCGCCTTCCTCGCGGTGGGATTCGTCGGGTTCCGCCGCCGCGATCTGGCTCGCTGAACCGGTCTGGGTCTCGGGTCGGTCTTGGTTTCAGCTGGGCGATTCCGGGTACCTTCGCATCATCACCACGACAAAGGAGCCCTCATGGCACAGGCATCCCGATCAACGCGCAAGCCGTCCACGAAGAAGCCGACGGATACCAAGGGGCAGGTGGGTTCGTTCACCGTTCCCGGCGTCCCGCTCGAAGATGGACACAAATTGGCGGGTCAATTGCAGCTGCGTCTGCACGCGTTGAATGACCTGCAGCTCACCCTCAAGCACGCGCACTGGAATGTGGTGGGGCCCAAGTTCATCGGCGTACACACGATGCTCGACCCGCAGGTGGACGCCGTCCGCGCGATGGTCGACGAACTCGCCGAACGGATGGCCACGATGGGCGTTGCGCCGATCGGGACGCCGGGTCACCTGGTCGAGAACCGCACGTGGGACGACTACTCACTCGGCCTGGCCGGTGCCTCTGAGCACCTGGGCGCGCTCGACCTTGTCTACACGGGGGTCATCGAGGGCCACCGTGACGTGATCGAGGTGGCGGGTGACATCGACCCTGTGACTGAAGACATGTTGATCGGTCATGTTGCGCAGCTGGAGTTGTTCCAGTGGTTCATCAGGGCCCACCTGAAGGACGACGAGGGCGTGCTGGCCACGGACGGGGCAACGACGGAGGCAGAGGCGGCCCAGCAGGCGATGGACGCCGACAAGGCGGCCGACTGAGCTTCCGATCACGTATCGACGACGGGCGGGCCATTGGCTCGCCCGTTGTCGTAGCTGGTGGTTCGAGTCCTTGGCTCAGGCGAGGTAGAAGTGGAGGGCGATGCCGACCACCATCCCCAACACCATGTGTGGCCCGAACGGATACTCGCTACGACGGGTTCCCTTGCGTGTGACAAGCATGAAGACGCCGACGAGGGCGTTGGTGAAGATGGCGGACGCAACTCCCATCCACAGCGCATCCCGGCCGAACCAGCCCATGGCGATGCCGAGGGCGCCGGAGAGCTTGACGTCCCCGAGGCCCATGCCCCAAGGACTGATCCACGCGAGGGCGAAACAGGCGACGAGGCAGATCAGCCCTGCGAGCAGGGCGCGCCAGTAACGGTTCCAGCCGGCACCTTCGAAGGACGCGATCCCCAGCGTGACGATGAGCCAGGGGTAGAGGGGTGCGACGAGGGCATCGGGCAGGCGTTTGGACGCGACGTCGATCACGACGAGCCACCCCAGTCCTGCCGCGAGGCCGACCCACGCAAGGACTTCCCCCCACGTGCTGGCGGTGAAGGCGCCTGCGGACGCGATCAAAGCCGCGTGGACAGCCGGGATCCATCGGGCGGGCGCAGGGTGCGGGATCAAGGCGACTTCGCCGTCGCTCGGCATCCCGGCGTCCGGTCGGACCACCGAGCCCGCGCCACGGTCCGGGTGGGCCCGGCCCGCCCGCGATGTGAGCGCAAGCGCGACGAGCCCAGCGAGAGTCGCGGCCAACGGGACGATCGGGGTCAGACCCGGATCAACCGCCATAGCCGAACGCCTTGGCGATGTTGATGACGGCTGGTCCGATGATCACGATGAAGAGTGCCGGCATGATGCACACGATCAAGGGGAAGACGACCTTGACCGGGATCTTCATCGCCTTCTCTTCAGCATTCTGGCGACGCTGGACGCGCAACTCGTCAGCCTGGGTGTGGAGCACCGTGGCCAGCGCAAGCCCGTACTGCTCCGCCTGGACGATGGATCGGATGAATCGACGCAGGTCGGGAACGTTCGTCCGCTCCGACAGTGCTTCGTAGGCCTCTCGACGTGACTGGCCCACCTGGATGTCCTGCAGCGTTCGGACCAACTCCTTGGCCAGCACACCCTTGCCGTTGCGCGCCACTCGCACCATCGCAGCGTCAAAACCAAGTCCGGCTTCGACAGCGATGCTCATCTGGTCGAGCGTGTCGGCGAGTTCGAGCTGGATGGCCTCACGGCGCTTGACTCCAGCGTTGTACAGGAGAATCTCGGGGAGGAAATGCATGAGCGCGATGATCGCGCCGCCAACGACAACCATGCGGAAGCTCAACGTGTCCCACACAAGAAGCAGTGCGATGGCCGCGCCCGCGATGGTGAGGAAGAACTTGGCGGCGATGACCCTGTCGAGAGGCCAGGCCGGCGGCCTCCCTGCCCGGGCCAGGAGACGGTTCAGCCCTCGTGCCTCTGACTGAGGAGTCAACCTCGCAGCCAACTGTCCGCGTCGAACCCGCGACGTGGCCACCCGGCCGGGGACGGTGCCGCCCATGCCTCGCGAAAGGTTCCCCAACGTCCGGACCCTGCGGGTGTCTGGTCCGACCACGAGCGCGGCGGTGAGCACTGACAGACCCAGGCAGACCAGGATGATCGCGGCGATGATGGTCCACGGCATGGCTCGTCCCTAGAACTTGATCCGGACGGAGGCCCGCAGCCAGAAGCCCCCGATAATGAGCAGCACCGCGCCGACGCCGAGCATGACCCAGCCGATCGGATTCGTCACAAGGACGGTGAGATATCCCGGGTTCAGCACGATGAGCATGCCCGCCACACCGAAGGGCATCGCGTAGAGGATGTAGGCGCTCAACTTGCCTTCTGCGCTCAGCGCCTCGACTTGCCTGCGCAGCTGACCACGCTGTCGAATCGTGGTGGCCACCCCCTCGAGGACATCGGCCAGATTACCCCCCACCTCTCTGTTGATGGCGATGGCCTGGCTGACCCAGAAGAAGTCCTCGTTCCTCATCCGAATCGACACCTCCTCCAACGACTCGTTGACGGGGCGGCCGACCCGGGTCTCGTTGACGACTCGCCGGAACTCGTCGCTGCTTGGCTCAGCCGACTCGACAGCGAGCGCCTGGACAGCCTGCAGCAGCGAATATCCGGCTCGCAGGCTGGCGGCCAGCATTTGAAGTGACTCGTCCAGTTGATTGGCGAAGGCAGATCGCCGGCGCGCAGCCCGGATCCAGAGGATCAGGCCGAACCCCAGCGGAACCATTGCCGCGACCACCAGACCTCCCCAGCCATTCCCCAACACGATCCCCAGGGCCAGGACTGCGAGAAGGATCGAAACCAGAATGACGGCGATCTCTCGCAGGGGCATGCGAATCCCTGCACTCTCGAGGAGGCTCGTCGACCGGCCGGATCTTCCATTGAGCAGGCGTCCGACCAACTCGGTCGTGGCATCGGCGAATCTGGAGAATCCCCCGGGCGGCTTGGGGACACCCGGGCGGCGACGCTCGAGTGGCAATTCCTTCGAGGGCATGATCAGGAGGATGAAAGTCGTGATGACGGCGATCGCCAGCAGCACTCCCCCGACCCAGAGTGCCTCGCGTGAGGTGAGGAAGTCGATCACCGGTGGGCCTGCCATGTCTCCGCGTTGCCGAACACCCGGGACGACACGGTGATGCCCAGTTCTGCGAACCGATCCGCGAACCGGGGACGCACACCCGTGGGCAGCGTATGGCCGAGGAAGCGTCCCTCACGGTCGACGCCCGCGGTGTAGTCGAAGAGGAAAATGTCTTGCAGCGTGACGGTCTGGCCCTCCATGCCATGGACCTCGGTGAGTGCCACGACACGGCGCGTGCCGTCGCGAAGGCGTGCCAGTTGCACAATCACATCGATGGCTGACGCCACCTGCTCGCGAACAGCGCGCAGGGGAAGATCCATCCCAGCCATCAGGACCAAGGTCTCGAGGCGCGCGATCGAGTCGCGCGGGGAGTTGGCATGGACTGTCGACAGAGAACCATCGTGACCCGTGTTCATGGCCTGGAGCATGTCGAGCGACTCCGCTCCGCGAACCTCGCCGACGACGATGCGGTCGGGGCGCATGCGAAGGGCGTTGCGCACGAGGTCGCGAATGGTGATCTCGCCGCGTCCCTCGGTGTTGGCCGGACGCGACTCCAACCGCACGACGTGCTCCTGCTGCAGCTTGAGTTCGACCGCGTCCTCGATGGTGATGATCCGCTCGGACTCGGGGATGAAACTCGACAGGACATTGAGGAGGGTGGTCTTGCCCGTGCCAGTGCCACCGGTGACGAGGATGTTGAGCCGAGCCTGCACGCACGCGCGGAGGAGTTCAGCCATCTCGGGATTGAGGGTCCCGAGGCCGATGAGGTCGCTCACGCTGAGGGCGTCGTTGCTGAACTTGCGGATGGTGAGGGTCGAACCCGAGACCGCCAGCGGAGGAATGATCGCATTGACGCGAGAGCCGTCCTCGAGTCGCGCGTCCACCAATGGTGACGACTCGTCAATGCGGCGTCCCACGATGCCGACGATTCGGTCGATCACTCGACGCAGGTGGGCCTCGTCGTCAAAGGTGACTGAACTCTTGCTCAACTTGCCGAGGCGTTCGATGTAGACCCGATCCGGGCCGTTGACCATGATCTCAGTGATGGTGTTGTCGGCCAGCAGGGGCTCGAGTGCCCCGAGGCCCAGCACATGGTCCTGCACCTGCTGGATCAGCCGACGCTTCTCGGCGTGGGTGAGGGGTGTGGTCGACGTCTCAACGATGGCGTTGAGCTCAGCCCGGACGAGGGCGTGGAGTGCACCTTCGTCCATGTCGGGGTCGGAGAGCCTGGAACCAAGACGCTCGAACAAGGTCGTTGCCGCGTGCTCCTTGAGTCTGGCGAGGGGGTCGGCACCACTGGTGTGGGCGGGCTGGTTGGCCCTGGCCGCCAAGGATGCGGGCTCGGGCGGCTCGGCGGGCGAGAACTGGAGTGCTCGCGCGGGGGTCGGCGTGGTCGGCGCCGCTGCGGCAGGTGCTGCGGTGGCCGGGGACGCGGGTGTCCTGGGCGGATCGGCGGAGGCCTGCTCATTGCGCGCCGCCTGCATTCGATCTGAGAGCCTCACGGCAACCTCACTTTCCCCTGCGTCCAAACAGGCTGCGCGAGACAGGTGCCTCAGGCGCGGGAACGACACGATCAGTGAGAACCACGAACTGCTTGGTGACCGCGTCCCGTCCGGCGCTCTGTGTCAGCGGGATCCCCTGATTGACTGATTGGGGGATGATCGGCGCGCTCGGGATGACAACGTCGACCGCCTCGCCGATCGTGGCTTCCACATCCTTGACCGAGAGGCCGCGGGAGTGGTCGGCGAAGTTCAGCACGACGTGCCGCGCATCGAGCAGCATGTCGAGAGTGCGGAGGGTGTCGATTTCTTTGCGCAGGCCGCGCACGCCCGGGACGTCGAGACTCGTGACGAGGACGAGGTCGCTCGACAGGTCAAGGACTGCAAGGGTGTGCTCACTCAGGCCGGGCGCGGTGTCGACGACGACAAACTCGAAGGCGGACGCGAGGGTCGCCAGGAGGGCGGAGACGTCGCCACTGGTGACGGCGTCGGCGGCGGCGGGATTGTCCGACCCCGGGATCACGAACAATCCGGTCTCGTGCTGGGTGAGGAAGGCCTTGAGCGCCATGGGATCGTTGCGGGCAGGGCCTCGCACCGTATCGGGCAGGGTGAACTCCGGTTCGAGGTTGAGCGCGCTGGCCACGTCGCCGAAGTGGATGTCGAGGTCGACCAGAACGGTCTGACCGGGTGCCCGCTTCGCGATACCGACAGCAAGGTTGGTCGAAACCGTGGTCTTTCCCACGCCCCCTTTCGGAGAGGCGACCGTGATGATGCGGCCCCGCCTCACCGCGGCCGTCGACGCGGCGGCCTGCTGCGCACGCAGGGCCGCACGGGCGTCGGCGCTCGTGATGGCCCGGTGGATCGACTCCTGCAGGTCTGGAACGCCCGCTTGCGTGTCCACGACCTCTTGGACTCCGGCGCGCAACGCCGGTAGGGCGACCACCTCGGGCTCGGAGGTGACGAGAACAACACTCACACCGCCCCGGGTCAAGGCCGCCGCCAGCGCTATGGCCTCGTCCGGGGAGGCGTCAACGTCGAGGATGGCAACTGCCGGGGCCTGGGTGACTCCGAGAACAGCGAGGCCCTCCAGCGTTGCCGGCATGGGCGAACTGATGATTTGAACGGGCTCGGGCGAGGCGTACCCGACGTCCTCGATCAGGCGGGACGACGATGTGACAGCCAGGACGCGGCTCATTTGTACACGTTCTCGTTGTCCGTCAGACGACTGCCCGACAGGGATGTCTTGTCGTTCTGCAAGCTGAGCCAGACTCCGCCGTGCTCCGCGCCCCAGACCAGTCTCTCCGCGTCCGGCGCGGAGAGCGCCAACGTGACCATGACCTTGACCTGGGGTGCCTGGACTGCGCTCGCCTGGGCTGACGGGGACGCGTTGCCCCCACTTCCCAGGACCGTGGTGCCACTGGTCGTGGTTCCCGCTGTCACACCCGCAGGCACGCCACCCTGCACGTTGAGGACCAGAGCGCTGTTGATGACCAACTTCGTCACACCCGTGTCGTCACCCTGATTCGTCGAGACGAAAACGCCGACCGTGTCACCAGGGTTCAGAATGCCTCCCTGAACGCGCTCGGCGTCGAGTACGACGCTCACGGCCTGCCGCCCAGCCGGGAGCGGGACCACCCTCGCCTCGTTGGGGTCTGGCGGATCGATGAACCGGCTCACGAGAACCTGTTCGCCGGGCTGCAGGTCAACCGCCGCAACCTTGCCGGCGATCTCGGACACCTTGACAATCGATCCTGCGACGACCGCCGTGCGGGGCATGGTCTTCACCTCGACGGCAGATCCCAGTGCGTCGGCCGCCGTCCCCGCCGCGATGGGCTGTGCCACGACCAGCACGTCAGTGGCGTCGAGATTGGCCATGGCACGCTTGTCTGCGCCTGTGACATAGCCGGTGAGAAGTACCGCACCCAGCAGGGTGCAGAGCACTGCGACGATCGCCGCAATGAGGCGTCTGGTCATTCTGTTTGGCTTTCAGTTGGTGAGCTTGACAAAGCGAATGCCCATATCGGGCGTGGTGCCGCCGGAGGAGGCGCTATCCAGGGTCACCCAGGTGACGAATTTGCCGAGGATCCGACGTCCGGAGTCAGGATGAACTGACGCATTGCAGGTGCCGACATTGAATTCACCCTGCGGTAGGCAGAAAGCGGTGACGCGGAACGCCGCAAAGGCCATGATGTGATACCAGGCGTTCGAGCCACTACCACCGGCCCGGTCGAAAATCGGTACAAGCACGACTCGATTCTTCAGGCCCTCAAGATCGAGATTGCATGGTTGGCTCGCCCCGGGGTCGGACCCAACGTTGCCGGCACTGTTGATCTTCGCCTCACACGGTGATGTCGATGTGGGGTCGAGCCACCCGAAGCCGCCCGAGACCTCATTGTGGGCCGCGTTCGTCACGCCCGCACAACTCACGGGCGGGTTCGTGAAGTCTTCGGCGTCGTCCTTGCTCTTGAG
>CALKHV010000166.1 GCA_937988865.1 uncultured Propionibacteriaceae bacterium
CGACGTACCGGCCGGGGGGTGTTTCCTTGAGGACGCAAGGTTCCGTGCCTGAAGGGCGCGTCCGGCCACGGCGTGTTTCCCTGAGGACGCAAGGGTTCCGCCCCGAAGCAGGCGTCCAGACCACCGGGACGCCCCGGAGGACCCTTCAGAGGGTCAGAGCGTCCCGCATCGGGATGAACTTCGCCACCGTCTCTGCCAGTTCCTCCTCGGGTACCGAGTCGGCGACCACGCCACAGCCCGCGAAGAGCCGGATGTCGTTCGGGGACGCAGGGTCGATGTACCCGCACCTCAGCGCGATCGCCCACTCACCGTCACCCTGCGCGTCGATCCAACCGACAGGGCCTGCGTAGCGTCCGCGGTCGAGACGCTCGATCTCGGTGATGACCTGGCGCGCGACGTGCGTCGGCGTCCCGCAGACGGCCGCGCTCGGGTGCAGGGCTGCAGCCAGCGCCAGCGAGGTGTGGCCGGAGTCGGTCACCCCGGTGATGTCGGTGGCGAGGTGCATGACGTTCGGCAGCCGCAACACGTAAGGAGACTCGGGCACGTGGACGCCCGAGCAGAAGGGCCCCAGCGCCTCCGCGACGGACGCCACGGCGAACTCGTGCTCGGAGACGTCCTTGTTCGAGCTCGTCAGGGCAGTCGCGAGGCGTGCGGTGTCCTCGGCGTCCCCCGACGATCGGCGGATCGTCCCGGCGAGGACGCGCGACAACGCGAGCTTCCCGGTGCGGCGCACCAGCATCTCGGGAGTCGCGCCGACGAGCCCGTCGACGAGGTAGGTCCAGCAGTCTCCGTAGGTCGTGACCAGTCGGTCGACCAGCCACCGCGCATCCAGGGGTTCAAGTGCGGACGCCACCAGATCGCGGGCCAGGACGACCTTGTCGGCCTCGCCGGCCCGAATCCGGGACACGACGTCAGCGACCACGCCCTCCCACGCAGGTCCGGTCAACGCACCGTCCGCCCAGGCCACCTCGGTCGGACGCGCGGGCGGCGCCTCGATGGGGGGCACTTCGTCGGGGAAGTTGTCATCCCGGCACAGGCGGGTGACCCAGGAGGTGGAGCCCCGGCGTCCGATGATGACGGCGGGAACGATCAGCACCGACGCCTGCGCCGAATGGTCCGGGTCGAAAGCGAACGACCCGAAAGCCAGGGGACCGGTTCCCGACATGCCGGGGAACTCGGTCTCCTTGTCGATCTCGGCGACGAATTCCGACCACCAGATGTCGGCAGCGTCCAGTGAGTCGGTCTCGAACCGGGCCACCTCGCCGATACCCACCACCCCGTCACCGCGGCGGAGGAAAGCCGTGCCGCCTCTCGGGGGTAGGTACCGCTCCAGCGGACCGGGATCGGTGATCGCGACGGTCCGCGCCCTCAGGCGCGGCAATCTCGGTGACGGGTGCACCCCGGCATGCTATCCGTAGCGGGCCCGCGTTGGTCGGACGGATCAGCTTGGGGCTAGAGTCGGGCTCGTCAGAGGGCGGTTGGTCCTCGTACCCGACGAGAGGAACGTCCGACATGTCGCAGGCCGGAGCCGGGATCACGGAGGCCGCAGGGGATGCCGCCGGGAACCAGGACGCCGACGTCATCGTCGTCGGTGCAGGTCCTGGGGGCTCGACCGCAGCCACCCATCTCGCCCGCCGTGGCCTCGACGTGCTGCTCCTCGAGAAGGCTGAATTCCCCCGCGAGAAGGTCTGCGGCGACGGCCTCACACCCCGCGCGACGAGGCAGCTGATCCGCCTCGGGATCGACACGTCCGAGAAGAACGGGTGGCTCCACAACAAGGGTCTGCGCATCTACGGCGGACGCATCGAGCCCTTCCAGATGCCCTGGCCAGAGCTCGCCGACTTCCCCAACTACGGACTCGTGCGTCCGAGGGCTGATTTCGACAACCTCCTGGCGAACCATGCGGTCGCCAACGGCGCCCGACTCGTGACGTCGGCCAACGTCACGACCCCCGTCATCGATGAGCGAACCGATCGCATCGTGGGCGTCACGACCAAGGACGGACGCACGTTCCGCGCGCCGATGGTCGTCGCCGCTGACGGCAACTCGAGCCGCCTCTCGGTCGCGATGGGCCTGATCAAGCGCGACGATCGTCCGATGGGCGTCGCGGTGCGCACCTACTACCGCAGCCCGCGCCACGACGACGACTGGCTCGAGAGCTGGCTCGAACTCTGGGACGGCGTCCCCGGCAAGTCGAACCTCCTGCCCGGTTACGGGTGGATCTTCGGCATGGGCGACGGCACGTGCAACGTGGGTCTCGGCATGCTCAACACCTCGTCGAGCTTCGGCAAGACCGACTACAAGGACCTCCTCAAGCGCTGGCTCGACCACACGCCCGAGGAGTGGGGCTTCCGCGACGAGAACCGCACCATGGAGGTGCGTGGCGCCGCGCTGCCCATGGCCTTCAACCGCCAGCCCGCCTACACGCGCGGTCTGGTGCTGATCGGGGACGCGGCCGGCATGGTCAACCCGTTCAACGGCGAGGGCATCGCCTACGCCATGGAGTCGGGCGAGCTCGCTGCGGACGCCATCGCCGAGGCCCACTACCGAGGTGTCGGGACGTCCGGGGCCGAGAAGGCACTCGACCACTACCCGGTCGCCCTGAAGAACGCCTTCGGCGGGTACTACCGCCTGGGAACCATCTTCGTGAAGCTCATCGGCGACCCGCGCATCATGCACCTCGCCACAACGTACGGGCTTCCCCGCAAGACCCTGATGCGCTTCGTGCACAAGCTGCTGGCGAACCTGACCGACGAGTCGGACGGTGATGCGTACGACCGCATCATCAACACGCTGACCAGAATTGCCCCATCGGCATGAACGACGCCCTGTCAGGCGGAAGAATGAGTCTCGGCATGACCGGCCTGCTCACGTGGCAGGCCGGGGCCACCAAGTGGAAGGGTTGCGAGTCGGCATGAACGCCTACATCCCCATCATCGTGATGCTGGTCCTCGCCGCAGCATTCGTGCTGGTCACGATCGGTTTGAACATCGTCGTCAACCCGAAGCGGGCGAACCGGACGAAGTACCAGACCTACGAGTGCGGCATCGACGCGACGCCCCAACCCGTCGGTGGCGGCAAGTTCCCGGTCAAGTACTACGTGATCGCGATGCTCTACATCATCTTCGACATCGAAATCGTGTTCCTCTACCCGTGGGCGGTGAGCTTCGACAAGCTCGGCGTCTTCGCGGTGGTCGAGATGATGCTCTTCATCGTCACGGTGTTCGTTGCCTACATCTACGTCTACCGCCGCGGCGGCCTGGACTGGGAATGACCCAGGGATTCGAGGAGACACATGATCGACGATGAATATGACGGCGGCGTCCTGCTGACGACCGCGGAAGCGCTCGTCGGGTGGCTGAGGAAGACTTCGTTCTTCCCGCTCACGATGGGCCTGGCCTGCTGCGCCATCGAGATGATCAGTTACGGCGGCCCGCGTGCGGACGCGTCGCGCTGGGGCCATGAGGCCTTCCGCGCCTCGCCGCGCCAGGCCGACCTGATGATCGTGTCGGGCCGCGTGAGCCAGAAGATGGCACCGATCATCCGCCAGCTCTACGACCAGATGCCCAACCCCAAGTGGGTCATCTCGATGGGTGCCTGCGCCTCCTCGGGAGGCATGTTCAACAACTACGCCATCGTGCAGGGCTGCGACCACATCGTGCCCATCGACTACTACATCCCCGGGTGCCCGCCGAACCCCGACCAGCTCATCGACGCCGTGTACAAGTTGCGCCGCGACATCCAGCACTGGCCGCTGGGCGCCAACATGACTCACAAGATCGAGGTGGACGAGCAGGCGGCGCTGGTCGCCCCGGCCACCATCGAGATGAAGGGCCTCATGCGATGAGTGAGATCACCCCGGCAGCTGACGGCGGCGAGCTCGTCGAGACCGTCGCACCCCTCCCGCCGTCCCCGGTGCTGCGACAGAAGTCAGGCATGTGGGCCGCAGGGCTCGAGGACACCTCCGGCTACTCGGGCCTCCAGCGGACGATCGAGATGCCCGGCACGACCGCGCGTCCCTACGGTGGCTGGTTCGACGAGGTCGCAGACCGCATGGACGTGCTCGTCCCGGGCTTCGGGACGCGCGTCCTCGTCGATCGCGGCGAGATCACGTTCTACGTGCTTCCCGAACACCTGGTCGCCCTGTGCCAGGCACTTCGCGACGACGCCCACCTGCGCTTCGAGGTCTGCCTCTCGGTGTCCGGCGTCCACTACCCGGAGCAGGTCGGCGAGGAATTGCACGCCGTCTACCACCTGCTCTCGATGACGCACAACCGCCGGATCCGCCTCGAGGTGGTCGTGCCCGATGGGGACGCCCACATCCCCTCGATCGTCTCGGTGTACCCGATGGCCGACTTCCACGAGCGCGAGGCCTGGGACATGTTCGGCATGATCTTCGACGGTCATCCTGCGCTCACGCGCATCCTGATGCCCGACGACTGGGTGGGCCACCCTCAGCGCAAGGACTATCCGTTGGGTGGCATCCCCGTGGAGTACAAGGGTGCGACCGTTCCGCCCCCCGACCAGCGGAGGAGCTACTCCTGATGAAGCAAGAATTCTTCGACCCCGAGGACCTGATCTCGACCGGTGCCGCCGGGCGTCAGTACTTCTCCCAGGGCTCCGACTGGGACGACATCGCACTCGAGGCCGCCGAGCGGGGTGACGAGACGATCGTCGTCAACTTCGGCCCGCAGCACCCGTCGACCCACGGCGTGCTCCGCCTGATCCTCGAGCTCGACGGTGAGACCGTCGTGTCGCTGCGTCCCGCGATCGGCTTCCTGCACACCGGCATCGAGAAGAACATGGAATACCGCACGTGGACGCAGGGTGTGGCGTTCGCCACCCGCGCGAACTACGTCGCGTCCATCTTCAACGAGGCCGCCTACTGTCTGGCCGTCGAGAAGTTGCTGGGCATCGAGGTGCCCGAACGGGCGAACATCATCCGCGTGATGATGATGGAGGCCAATCGCATCAACAGCCACCTCGTCGCAGCCGGCACCGGCGGCCTCGAACTCGGCGCCATGAGCGTGTTCATGGTCGCCATGCGTGAACGCGAGGTGTGTCTGGAGTTCTTCCAGGCCGTGTCGGGGCTGCGCATGAACAACGCCTACATCCGTCCCGGGGGCGTCGCCGTCGACCTGCCCGCCGATGGACTCGACCGCCTGCGCGACCTCATCCGTCGCCTCGAGAAGAACTTGCCCGAACTCGCCCAGTTCGCCAACGAGAACCCGATCTTCAAGAGCCGCATGGAGGGCGTGGCCCACATGGACCTCGCGACCTGCATGGCCCTCGGCGTGACCGGCCCGCCGCTGCGTTCGACCGGCTACCCGTGGGACCTGCGCAAGGTGCAGCCCTACTGCGGCTACGAGACCTACGAGTTCGACGCCATCACCTGGGACACCTGCGATGCCTATGGACGCTGGCGCATCCGCCTCGCCGAGATGGACGAGAGCGTCAAGATCCTCAAGCAGTGCCTCGAGCGCCTGGAGAAGACCCAGGGCCAGCCCGTGATGGTCGAGGACTCGAAGATCGCCTGGCCCGCGCAACTCGCGCTCGGGCCCGACGGCCAGGGCAACTCGAACGAGCACATCAAGCACATCATGGGTGAGTCGATGGAGGCCCTGATCCATCACTTCAAGATCGTCACGGAAGGCTTCAAGGTGCCCGCCGGGCAGGTCTACGCCGCGGTCGAGAATCCGGCCGGCGAACTCGGTTGTCACGCCGTCTCCGACGGCGGGACGCGTCCCTATCGCGTGCACCTGCGCGACCCCGGCTTCAACCACATCCAGGCACTGCCGGCCCTGTGCGAAGGCGCACTCGTCTCTGACGTGGTGCCGGCGATCGCGTCCATCGACCCCGTCATGGGAGGTGTTGACCGATGAGCGGTCACGAGTTCCAGTCGCACTTCGAGCACTCCGGCGGTGTGGACATGTCCGACACGTCCACGCTGATCTCGGACACGACGTTCGACGAGTTGCGGCAACTCGCGGCTCGCTACCCGCAGCCGCGGTCGGCCCTCCTGCCGATGCTCCACCTCGTCCAGTCGGTCGATGGACGCGTCAGCCCCGCCGGCATTCAGGCCTGCGCGGACGTCCTGGGCATCACGACCGCCCAGGTGAGCGGTGTCGCGACCTTCTACACGATGTACAAGCGGCGTCCGGCGGGCCGGCACCACGTCGGTGTCTGCACGACGGCGCTGTGCGCGGTGATGGGTGGCGACATCCTCATGGACCGTGTCGAGCAGCGCCTCGGGATTCACGAGAACGAGACCACTGCCGACGGCTTGATCAGCCTCGAGCGCCTCGAGTGCAATGCGGCCTGCGACTTCGCTCCGGTGATGATGGTCAACTGGGAATTCATGGACAACATGACCCCCGAGAAGGCCGACGACCTGATCGACAAGCTGCTGGCCGACGACGAAGTGCAGTCCACGCGTGGAGCGCGCATCACGAGTTGGCGCGAGGCCGAACGCGTGCTCGCCGGTTTCCCGGACGGTCGGGCCGACGAGGGTCCCTCTGCGGGGGACGCGTCCCTGCTGGGGCTGCGGATCGCCAACGAGCAGGGCTGGAAGGCGCCGGCGAAACCCGCCCCGGCCGCTGGCGAAGGAGAGGCGAAGTGACCGATCTGCTCACCCCGGTACTGTCGGCCAACTGGGCCGACGAGCGGTCCTGGAAGCTGACCAACTACGAGCGCCGCGGTGGATACAGCGCACTGCGCACGGCGCTCTCGATGACGCCCACCGAGGTCATGACCACGGTCAAGGACTCCAACCTTCGTGGACGCGGAGGCGCCGGCTTCCCGACCGGCATGAAGTGGTCGTTCGTCCCGCAGGACAACCCGAACCCCAAGTACCTCGTGGTCAATGGGGACGAGTCCGAGCCGGGCACCTGCAAGGACATGCCGCTCATGCTGGCCAGCCCCCACACGCTGGTCGAAGGCGTGATCATCTCGTCCTACGCCATCAACGCGCACCACGCCTTCATCTACATCCGTGGCGAGGTGCTGCACGTGATCCGTCGCGTGCAGCAGGCCGTGCGTGAGGCTTACTCCGCCGGCTACATCGGCACCAACATCCTGGGCACGGGCTATGACCTCGAGGTCATCGTCCACGCCGGTGCAGGGGCCTACATCTGCGGTGAGGAGACGGCGCTGCTCGACTCTCTCGAAGGACGCCGCGGCCAACCCCGCCTGCGTCCGCCCTTCCCGGCAGTGGCCGGGCTCTATGCGTCCCCGACGGTCATCAACAACGTCGAGTCCATCGCGTCGGTGCCCTCGATCATCGCGAACGGCAAGGAGTGGTTCTCGTCGATGGGCACCGAGAAGAGCAAGGGCTTCACGCTCTACTCGCTCTCGGGGCATGTCGCGCGTCCCGGACAGTTCGAGGCGCCCATGGGCATCACGATGCGGCAGTTGCTGGAGCTCTCAGGCGGCATTCGGGAGGGTCACCAGCTCAAGTTCTTCACCCCCGGAGGGTCGTCGACGCCGATCCTGACGCCCGATCATCTCGACGTGCCGCTCGACTACGAGGGCATGGCCGGCGCAGGGACCATGCTCGGCACGAAGGCCCTCCAGTGCTTCGACGAGACGACGTCCGTGGTGCGCACGACGCTTCGCTGGGTCGAGTTCTACAAGCACGAGTCCTGTGGCAAGTGCACCCCCTGTCGCGAGGGCAACTGGTGGCTCGTCCAGCTGCTCAGCAAGCTTGAGGCCGGCAAGGGCGAGGAGGGCGACATCGAGAAGCTCCTCGACCTGTGCGACAACATCGGCGGCAAGAGCTTCTGCGCGCTCGCCGACGGCGCGGTGGCCTGTGTCACGAGCGCAGTGAAGCACTTCCGGAGCGAGTTCGAGCAGGGCTACCACACCCCCGCGTGGGAGTTGTTCCCCTACTCCAGGAGCGCACTGTTCACCTCCGAGACGGCGGGAGCACACGCATGAGCGTCGAGACCACCACTGACCTGGTGACCCTCACGATCGATGGCGTCCAGGTGAGCGTCCCGAAGGGGACGCTGATCATCCGCGCGGCCGAGCGCATCGGCGTGGCGATCCCGCGCTTCTGCGACCACCCCCTGCTCGACCCGCAGGGCGCCTGCCGCCAGTGCATGGTCGAGATCCCGGACGCCGGCAACGGACGCGGTTTCCCCAAGCCACAGGCGTCGTGCACCGTCGAAGTCGCGCAAGGGATGAAGGTCAACACGCAGCTGTCGTCCGCGGTCGCCGAGAAGGCGCAGCGGGGCATCCTCGAGCTGCTCCTGATCAACCACCCGCTCGACTGCCCCATCTGCGACAAGGGCGGCGAGTGCCCCCTGCAGAACCAGGCGATGTCGACCGGACGTGGTGAGTCCCGTTACGAGGGTGTCAAGCGCACCTTCCCGAAGCCTGTCGCCATCTCGGCGCAGATCCTGCTCGACCGTGAGCGTTGCGTCCTGTGCGCGCGCTGCACCCGGTTCTCCGAGCAGATCTCGGGCGACCCGTTCATCGCGCTGGTCGAGCGCGGCGCGCTGCAGCAGGTCGGCTTCTACGAAGATCACCCCTACGACTCGTACTTCTCGGGCAACGTGACCCAGATCTGCCCGGTCGGCGCGCTCACGAGCGCGGCCTACCGCTTCCAGGCGCGTCCGTTCGACCTGGTCAGCACCACGACCGCGTGCGAGCACTGCGCGTCCGGGTGCGAACTCCGCACCGATCATCGGCACTACCAGGTCAAGCGTCGCCTTGCCGGCAACGCCCCCGAGGTCAACGAGGAGTGGAACTGCGACAAGGGACGCTTCGGGTTCCGTTACTCCCGCGGGGACGATCGCGTCACGACGCCCCTCGTGCGCCGCGGGGACTTGCTCGAACCCGCGTCCTGGCACGAGGCCATCGACGCAGCAGTCACCGGTCTCAAGGCGGCCGGCTCGTCCGTGGGCGTGCTGACCGGAGGGCGCCTCACGCTCGAGACGGCCTACGCCTACAGCCGCTTCGCCCGTGCCGTGCTCGGTACCAACCACATCGACTTCCGGTCGCGTCCGCACTCGGCCGAGGAAGCCGACTTCCTGGCTGCCTCCGTCGCGGGCAAGCCGCTGGACCCCTCTGTCACTTACGAGGCGATCGAGCGTGCCAGGCAGGTGCTGCTCGTCAGCTTCGAACCCGAGGACGAGTCTCCGATCGTCTTCCTCCGCCTCCGCAAGGCCGTCCGCAAGCGCAAGCTCCAGGTGGCCACGCTGGCGCCCTTCCTGAGCCGCGGTTCGGGCAAGCTGGGCGCCCGCTTGGTGCCCACTCTCCCGGGTCACGAGGTGCAGGTGCTCGACGACCTGGTCAGCGCAGACGGCGGATTCACCGTCGACGCCGACACCCTCATCCTCGTGGGGGAGCGCGCCGCAGGTTCCCAGGGCTGCCTCACCGCGGTCACGAAGCTCGCGGCGGCGACCGGTGCGAAGTTCGCCTGGGTCCCGCGTCGAGCCGGTGACGTCGGCGCGGTGGACGCCGGCTGCCTGCCGAACCTCCTGCCGGGTGGACGTCCGGTCAGCGACGCTGCCGCCCGCGTCGACGTTGCGTCGGCCTGGGGTGTCGACCACCTTCCCGCCGAGCCCGGTCTCGACGGGGACGCCATCCTCGACGCTGCTGCGTCGGGGACGCTCCAGGCGCTCGTCGTCGCTGGTGTCGAACTCGGAGACCTGCGCGATCCGCGGGGCGCCCGATCGGCACTCGAATCGGCCAGTTTCGTCGTGAGCCTCGAACAGCGCGTTTCCGATGTCACGGCTCGTGCTGATGTGGTGCTGCCGGTCGCGCTCCTGGAGGAGCAGGCCGGAACGTTCCTCAACTGGGAGCACCGCCCGCGCCCCGTGGGTCTGGTCAACCGCCAGAACAAGGCGCCGATGACCGACATCCGCGTGCTCGCGGCCCTCGCCGACGCGATGGGTACCGACCTCGGGTTCCGGACGCCGACCCAGGCGATGGTCTCGTTCACCGAACTCGGTGCGTGGGACGGTTCCCCCGTGGCACTGCCCGGCGTGGCAGCGTCCCACGATGCCCCGAAACCGGGTGGCCCGTTCACCCTGGCCACGTGGCGCGTGCTTCTCGACGACGCACGTGGTCTGGACAATGAGCCCGACCTGGCCAGGACGGCCCCGGTGGCTGTGATCAAGGTGTCACCGGCCACCGCCGCAGCGCTGGGCGTGGGCGATGGTGCCATGGTGGCCGTGTCGGGTCCGGCAGGAAGCATCGAACGTCCGCTGGCCGTGGTCGACGGCATGCTCGATAACGTCGTGTGGGTGCCGGGCAACTCCGGCGCGAAAGTCCAGGAGGCGCTGGGAGCCCTCGCGGGTGACCAGGTCAGCCTCGACGTCCGCAATGGAGGTGTCGCATGAAGCCCTTGGAGAACCTGGTCTTCGGACCCGATCCCTGGTGGATCATGCTCATCAAGGTCGTCGGTGTCTTCGCGCTGCTGCTGATCTGGACGATCTTCAACGTCTGGTTCGAGCGTCGCATCCTCGGCTTCATGCAGAACCGCCGCGGGCCCAGCCAGAACGGGCCGATCGGCATCCTGCAGGCCGTCGGTGACGGCCTGAAGCTCGCCTTCAAGGAGTTGTTCACCCCGAAGGACGCGCACTCGTTCGTCTTCAACCTCGCCCCGCTGATCGCGGGCATGGCCGCCTTCACGTCGTGGGCCGTGATCCCGCTCGGCGGTCAGGTGAGCATGTTCGGTCACCGCACCAGCCTGCAGATCACCGACCTCCCGGTCGCAGTGCTGTTCGTGCTCGCCGTCGCGTCCATCGGTATCTACGGCATCGTGCTGGCCGGGTGGGCGTCCAACGGCACCTACGCCCTGCTCGGTGCCATGCGCGCGAGCGCCCAGATGATCTCCTACGAGATCGCGATGGGTCTCTCACTCGTCGCTGTCTTCCTGTCGTCGGGCACGATGACGACCTCGGGCATCGTCGAATCCCAGTCGACGACGATCAGCATCGGTGGCTTCAACACCGGCTTCCCGGGCTGGTACGCCCTGCTGCTCGCGCCGAGCTTCGTGATCTACGTGATCTCGATGTTCGGCGAGGCCAACCGGACGCCGTTCGACTTCGCCGAGTGCGAGCAGGAGCTCGTGGCCGGCTACAACATCGAGTACACCGGCTTCCCCTACGGCGTCTACTACCTCGCGGAGTACATCAACATGGCCACCCTGTCGGCCATCTGCACGACCCTGTTCCTCGGTGGCTACCGCGCCCCCTGGCCCCTCAACCAGGTCAGTTGGCTCGAGGGCTCGACCGGCTGGATCGGTCTGGTGTGGTTCCTGCTCAAGGTGCAGTTCGTGATCTTCTGCTTCGTGTGGGCCCGCGCCGCCGTGCCCAGGTTCCGCTACGACAAGTTCATGGACCTGGGGTGGAAGTGGCTCATTCCGATCGCGCTCGTGTGGATCCTCGCCGTGGCCGTGCTCAAGACCGCCCGCAGCAACGACTGGTTCAGCAGCCCGATCTTCCTCGGGGTGATGGCCGCCCTGGTCCTCGCGCTCCTCGCGGTCTCGTTCCTCACCGGCAAGGAACCGCCGATCGAAGAGGACACCGGACCGTTCGACGCCTTCGCCGGTGGGTACCCCGTGCCCCCGATGCCCGGCCAGGAACTCCCTGAACTCGCGGGCATCGTCCGCTCGACCGCCAGCGCCGCACCCGATGCGGCAGAACCCGAGAGTGGAGCTGATTCCTGATGGGACTCCTCGATCCGTGGGCGGGATTCGGCATCACCTTCCGCACCATGTTCCGCAAGACCTTCACCCAGGGGTACCCCGAGAAGGGCAAGGAGAAGGTGATGGCGCCCCGTTTCCACGGACGCCACCAGCTCAACCGCTGGCCCGACGGCCTGGAGAAGTGCGTGGGATGCGAACTTTGCGCGTGGGCCTGCCCCGCTGACGCCATCTACGTCGAAGGCGCAGACAACACGGACGCCGAGCGGTTCTCGCCCGGCGAGCGCTACGGCCGCGTCTACCAGATCAACTACCTGCGCTGCATCTTCTGCGG
>CALKHV010000167.1 GCA_937988865.1 uncultured Propionibacteriaceae bacterium
GTTGACTCCCCCCTGGCCCGATCAGCGGCAGGAGCGCCTTACCTCTCCGCGGCAAGACAGGACGCTTGAGACGAGCACGACGCGGCATGCATGAAGTCAAGCTGTCGTACGCAGCCTCTACTGTCAGCGCCATGAAGAAGCCACCCCAGAAGAGTGCCCAGCGCGAACTATCCGAAGTGGCCGCCGAAGGCGTCCTCAATATGGTCCCGGTGGTCGGTGGGGCGCTGGCCTTGGCCTTTACCTACGCCGTTGGCTTTGCGCACAATCAGCGCGCTCAGGAATGGCTGGCCGACCTTGCTTCCGCAGTGGAGGATCTCCAAGACCGAGGGGCTGCCCCGCCCTTGGACGAGTTGGTCAAGGATGAGGTGTTTCTAGACGCTGTCATCCACGCAACACGAGCAGCTCAAGCCACCCATCAAGCGGAGAAGCTGGATGCTCTGCAGCACGCAGTGCTCCATTCGTTCGGGCCTGAGGCACCCGACGTCGACGAACAGCGGCGCTTCTTTCGGCTGGTGGACCAGTTCTCGCCGGGTCACCTGCGGATGCTGTCATTCCTCGCAGACCCCGGGGGCGCGCTAGAGCGGGCGGGCATAGCACCAGAGCAATACATGGCCGCCGGCAGGAGTGCCGCCCTTGAGAGGCTGCCTGAGTTCTCGGGCAAGCGAGATTGGTACGACCTTCTCGCCGGTGATCTCAGTGCGGCCGGGCTTGCACAACCGAACCTCCACGCGGTGATGACCGGGGCTGGCGTCTACCAAGACAGCACGACGCAGCTTGGCAAGCGTTTCCTTGGGTTCATTGACGCCAGCGCAGCATCGTGACAGATGCGGCATGACCGGAAGCATTCACCGTGGCGAGACTTGGCATCGGCAAGGACGAGGCGAGCGCAACGCTGGTCAGCTCCCGCACGTCCCCCAATACGGCCTCGTGTCTACTCCGGGCCCCATACCGGCTGGGAGCGTGCGGCGGCGTCAAGGAACGGCTGCGCGTCCAAGTCGTGAGTGGTGGTCTCGATGCCTTGCTGAGGCCACTGAAGGACCAACCGCAGGCGGCCAGGCGGCGGCAGGGGCCACAACCAGTAGTCACGGTCGATCGCGCGATCGCCGCCTCCGCCTCCCTGGCCGTTGAGCACGGGACGATCCGGGCGCCATGTCTTGTCCTTCCACGGGCGCTCGTCCTCGGTGTCCCAAGCGGGTGGATCGACGTTGGTGGCCCGGCGACCGTCAGAGAACTCGAAACCCCACTTCAATCGCTCGGACTGCCACTGTTCGCCCATGCTGTGGAGGTAGGGGCCGTCAAACACCTCAGAGTGCAGGTCCCGGCGCTCCAGGGGACCACGCAGGCGGATGGCCAGGTTCATGGCCAACCCCTCGGGGAAGGCGCGGATGGCGGTGAGCATGACGACCGTGCTCGCCGACCGGGCGATGACCAATTCCATGGGCACCACCCCGGGCAGGACGTCTTCGGGGGCATTGGACCACACAGGCTGGTAGCCCTCGTCGGGCTCTTCCTGATCCGGCTGGGGCGGGTCGGGGAAGAAGCCCATCAGATGCAACCTCCTGCGCTAGGCCGTCCACGTGCAGTCGAAGACGTGCAACAGCATGTCGTGCTTCGGCTTCGCCGTCACCACAATTGCCGGCGAGCGGTCGAAAGCGACGAAGGTGCGCTTCCCACTTGCGGAACGTGCGGAAGGCACTCCGTCACCCGTCACCAACTGGCAGTGTGTCTGAATGACAACTGCGGTCGACGATCTTGTGAGTCTCTTCGCCGCCAAGTTGCGGATGGATGGCACACGGGTCTCTCCGGTGGCGCAGGGTTCCCGGAACGTGCTTGTCGAGTACCACGGTGACCACCTGACTCTTGTGCTGCCGGAGGGTGACTTGTCCATGCTGCTGGCAGAGGGCGACGAGCTGGCACGGGACCTCTGGGGCCCGTCCGTCTCCGCTCAGGAAGCCGCCGCGCGGTTGATGACGGTCCACCTGCAGGAGTCCTTGGAAAGCTCTGGCCTTGAGGACCTCTCCGGGACGTGGACGTACCGCAGCGGCTTCTTCTTCAGGAGTTGAACGACGGGACAACGAGTCGGTTCGCACTCTGCGCGGCAGTTGAGTGCGTTTTGCGGGTGCCGCATTGGCCGATAGGCGAGGATCTGCCCGTGGCGGCATGGACGCGCAGGTTCGCGATGCTAGGCATCGCTCTGATCACCGCCGGCTGCGGCGCAGGCACTCCAGGCCAAGCGTTCGTGATGCCGGAGGGCTTTGCTCGTTCTGGCATGTCGGTCGCCCCTGGGGCTACGGCTGTCATCGGGCTCGGAGATCTCAAACTGGCCGGCCCCGGTGTGACAGCGAAGCTGGTGTCGTTGTCGGTGGTCGGCGACCAGATTGGCGCGCAGGCCGGCCGCGTCCTGGGCGTGAAGGTCTATCGCCTCACGGACAGCGGGGGCATTGGTGCGATCACCGAGGCCGACCTGTCCGGGGTCGACGGGAACGGCGGATGGCAACTCGAGTCACCTACAGGTGCCGTCGTAACTGATGAGGAACCACTGGGTGTGGTGGTACTCGTCCAGGGAGAGGCGTTGGGCACCTGGTCGTCGGACTCGTTTGTCGTCGAGTTCACGATCGACGGACGCCGCCAGACCCAGCAGATTCCAATTGGCGCTGGTCTGTGCGTCGTGACAGACCCAGCCGCTGGCGCGCCCTGCGATCCCTGAACCTTGGGTAGGCCCGTGCCCGTCAGGCGACGCCACAGCGCGAGACATGCGGCAAATCCGGTAAAACCGTCGGTTGATTACCGGATGCATCAACGCCAGAAGGCTTTGCCCGCGATTCGTGTCCTCACCCGCGATGGAGTGTCAGGCAGGCACGCGTAGTTGGTCGGGTTGGGTGGTCCGTGTCAAAGCGGTTGATGCGATGAGTGCTGCCAGGGTCGCCACGACGATCAGGGCGACTCCCCAGATGGCCCAGAGCCCCCACGGGAGGGGGATGAGAGGGCCGTTGGCAGCTGGGTCCCCGAGCCAGTCGCCCCGTGACCTACCGGTGAAGGCCACTGAGGTCGCCCCGCCGATGGCGAGCCCGAGGAGGATGGCGGGAATGGCGGGCAGGAGGGTCTGGAGTGTGAGCGCGCGACGCAGCGTGGTCGCGGGTACCCCGGCCGCGACGGCGGCGGCGTCGGTGCGGCGCCGGCGGACTACGGCATCGGACAGGGCCACCACGAGTCCGAGGGCGCACAGGCCGATACCGACCGCGGTGGCCAACCAGACGAGGTTGTAGGCCTGCGAGTAGTAGTCATCCGCAGTCCACTGTTCTTCGCCGATGACGAACCGGGCCTGTCGGTTCAACCAGGTGGATGCCGTTGCGACGACTGCGGCCAGCCCAAGGAGCAGGGCCGGGCGGGTGGTGGTCCTTGGCTCGTCGGCGATGCGGCGCAGGGCGAGCAGCAGGTCAGGTCGGGCGGTCCTTGGTGCGACCCGCCCGGCCACGAACCTGGCCAGGGACGGTCGTCGGTGCGAGGGGTGGTCGAGGTGTCGAACGGATCGGGCGGCCGCGGCCGCGGCGCCCGCAGTCACCGAGCCGACAGCGAGCAGCGGGGGCCACCAGCTGGCGGTCACCACGTTGGGCACGACGGCCATTGCTGCGCTGATGTCGACCGCACCGGCGGGAAGTGCGACCCCGTGGTACCCCGGTGCGGGCTGGCGGCTCATGTTGAGCACGGCGATGGTGAGCCCGAGCAGGATCATTCCGAGGGTGGCGCCAACGGCGACGGGGATGACGGTGTCGGCCACCGCAACTCGCCTCAGCTGGTCCGTTCCGGCTCCGGCGTCTCGCAGTTGGCGCATGCGGTCACGGCGCTCGATCGAGCCCAGCTTCCAGGTCTGGCCGGTGAGGTGGAGTGCCGGGAGCGCGACGAGCAGCACTGCGAATGCCACTCCACCGCGGGTTCCGTCGTCTGCGACGACTTGGATCCTGCTGATGACCGAACCCTGCTGCAGCGCGAGGAGCCCGGCCGCGGTGCACAGCAGCGCGGCCGTGATGGCCGAGGACAGTAAGGACCCCCAGTACCGCAGCCTGTCGTTCGGTGTGCGGCGTCGGGCCAACCAGAGGGCGTCGGCCCATCCCAGGGTGGCGCTCACTGGAGCACCTGCTGATCCGCTGCCGCGCCGATGGAGGGGTCGGTGTCGTCGACCCGTCCGTCCCACAGGTGTACCTCGCGGTCGGCGAAGGCCGCGACCCGGGCGTCATGGGTGACCAGGACCACGGCGGCGCCGGCATTGCGCGCCGCACTGACCAGCTCGCCGGCCACGAGGTCGGAAGCCACCGAGTCCAGCGCCCCCGTGGGTTCGTCGGCGAGCACCACGCGAGGTGTGGCGACCAGTGCACGTGCGAGGGCGACCCGTTGGCGCTGCCCGCCGCTCATCCGGCTGGCCGTCGTACGCGCTACCGACTCGACGCCGAGCCGTTCCAACCACTGTGAGGCCGTCTTCAGCGCTTCGGCGCGCGGCCGTCCGGACAGCAGCAGTGGGAGCGCGACGTTCTCCTCACCGGTGAGCTCGGGCACCAGCGTGCCGTACTGGAACACGATCCCGACCGACTGGCGTCGAAGGGCCGCACGGTTCCGCTCACCCACCGCGCGAAGGTCGACACCGCCCAGGAGCACTGACCCCTCGCGAGGAACGATGACGCCGGCCAGGCACAGGAGCAGGGTCGACTTGCCCGACCCCGATGGCCCGGTGATCGCGACCACCTCGCCCTCGTGGACGTCGAGGTCCACCCCGAGCAGGGCCGGGGTCTCGTCGTAGTCGTGAATGACGCCACGGCAGCTCAGCACTGGTTCGGTCATGCGATCTCTCCCTCGAGGTCGTGGATCCGGCGGCGGGCCGAGTCGATCCAGCGCAGGTCGGCGTCCAGGTGCGCCAAGGCGTGGTCGGCCGCGAGGACCTCCTGGAGCGTGGTCCCGGGCATGTGCTTGGCCGCGGTCAGCTCACGCATCCGATCCACGCGGGCCGAGCGCTCACGCACCAAGTGCTCCACGGTGCGCTGAACACCCTCGGCGAGCAGCAGCAGGGTCACCTTCGTCGCGACCGGGTTCGCCGCACGCACAGGCAACGGCTCCACTCTGGCCAGCCACGTGGCGAGTTCCTCGCGGCCAGCCGGCGTGATCCGGTATGCCGTGCGGTCCGGCCCATCGACCCGCTCGCGAGCCGCCTCCTCCACCAAACCACGATCACGCAGTCGGCCCAGGGCGGCATAGACCTGACCGAACGCGAGCTCCTTCGCGGCAGGAAACAGGGAATCGTGCTGCCGTTTGAGGTCGTAGCCGTGCTGCTGCCCCCTCGACAGCAACCCCAGCAGCACATGCCCAGTGGTCATACTTATAACTATTCACCATACGAATACCTTCGCGCAACCTCAACGAGGACATCGCCTTCGGTGGCACGAACGGGCCAGGGTTCGAACCAACGTCCGTGTTCGTGGACGGCCTCACCTCGCACGGTGTTGACTGCGGCCATGACCGAGGGACGTACTGCAACGCGTGAGCTCAGCGCAAGGGGCTGGCTTGTCTGGACCGCTGGAGGAGTTGCAGCGCTCGTGGTTGGTGTCATGACCGCCACCGGATGGATCATGGCCGGCGGTGCACTCGTGGCCGCAGTCGCCGGGTTCGGACTCTCATGGCGGCTGTTGGCCAACCGCTGACAGGGACCATCGCTCGCCCGAAGTACGGCGAGCGTGGGGCCACCCACGCTTTCTTTGACCCGCTCGAGTCGCGGCATGTTCCAGCGCCGTGATTGACCCTCGCCGACGACCCGAGGACTGCCTGTCGGAGTGGGCGGGTGGAGGATGATGACCTAGTCATGATGGAGGTGCAGCATGCGCCACGTTCTGTGTCTGGTCGGCCACCACCGCTGGGAGCGCCACATCAACCCGGGGACGAGCGGCCCCGGGGGCGGGTTCGACCAGTGCTCCCGGTGCGGCCGGGAGAAGAAGTCCTACGAAGAGAGGGGCAATCCCTCCTTCGGAGGATCCCTGCCCGGCGGACCCCCGCTCTGATAGGTATGGCGCCGTCCGCGCCCGTGGGGTCGGCAAAAGTCCTACGCCGCCCGCTATTCGGCAGGATCGACCGCCCCATCCGCGGCAAATGAGGGCGTTTTACCCGGCGGTGGGCGCGTTATCCGGCAGATGTCGGCGTGGGCTCTGGGATCGCGTTAAGGGGGCGGAGGCTGGGCTCGACGACGCGGCCACCTTCACAGATTGTGAGGACTGCAGTTCGCTGCGGGTCGCCGATGCCGGAGATGGCGGCGAACGTTGCCCGCCAGTCGTCTCCGGCTGCCGCGGTGATTGGCTCGCTCAGAGACGGAGTCTGCCCTTCCGGTGCACCAGCCCCGGGTGCGGCTCCGATGCCGCAGACCCGCTGCCCGTTGGGGAGAAGGGCCACCGCGGTCGTCTTAACGGGCAGTGCCTTCCCGAACTTGTCGAGACCGCCGCCGTTGGCCTCAACGACCCAGAAGGCGTCCAGCGGTCGGCCCGCGACATCAGCCATCGACACACTGCTTGCCGATCCGCGAGCCACCGCGACACTCAGGCCCTGGCAGGCGTCGTTGTAGACCCGAACCCGCAGGGTCCGCGTGGCGGTAGCTGGTCCACTGTCCAGCCACAGTCCCGTCGGGCTTGGCGCCTGACCGGCGGACGCGCAGTCCACCGGTGGCGAGACCGCCGGGACCGCAGGCGGCGCGGGATCCGCGCGAAGTGCGGCGGCCACAGGCGCAACCAGTGCGGCGGCCGCCAGTACCGTTGCGGTGCCATAGAGGCGGCGGCGGAGGCGACGACGCCGGCCACGGGTCAAGACCGTTTCGGCGTCGACGTGCATCGGCGGTGCTGAGACGTTCTCGAGGAGATCGGTGAAGTCAGCGGGCATGGGAGTTCTCCTCTGGTGTGTGCAGTTCGCGTAGCTTGGCCAGACCGCGTGAGGCCGTGGATTTGACGGTGCCGGTGCTGACGTTGAGGGTGTCGGCGGTCTCGGCTTCGGAGATCCCGACGTAGTACCGAAGGACGACGACCTGTCGTTCCCGAAGTGGTAGTTGGCGCAGGAGCCGCACCACGTAGTCGCCCTCCTCGGGGCCGACGTCCGTGGCCGACCGCTCGGGGGGGCTGGCCATCGACACCTCGCGAGCAGAGCGGCGTTGCTGGTCGATGTGCAGGTTGAGCAGAATCTTGCGGGTGTAGGCCAACGGTGAGGTCTCACGTAGATGTCCCCATCGCAGGTACACCCGCTCGAGCGCGGCTTGGACGAGCTCTTCGGCCTGAACCGGGTCCCCGCAGATGAACCACGCGGTCTTCAGCAGCCGTGGCGAAGCGCCGTGGACGAAGTCCACGAACTCCTGGTCCCGATCGCTGCCCACGAACGCCTCCCCTATGGTCGCCGGCCGTCGGCGAGTACACACCCTTAACTGTGCAGGCCCTCAAAAGGTTGAGTGGCGGAGCAAAGAACTTTGCGCACAGAGCTAGTTAGCGCTCATCGGCATGTCCGGTAAGGACCGTGCCCCGCGCAGCTGCGGAGACGTCGACGTCGAGCTGCGCAGGCTGACCTCGTGATGGCCGTCTCAGAATCCCCCGCTGAAGCAGTCTCATTATCGACCGCCCAGGCAGGCGCCTGTCTCAGAGTCGTGCGCCGCTGACAGTCCGCCCGGGAAGCACCGGCATCCGGGTTCAGACGGTGAGGTCCGACTTCACCGTCTTCATGACGAACCGCGACTCGAGCCGCCCGAGGTTCGGCAGCGCCATGAGCTCCTCGGTCATGAACCTCTCGTAGGTCTCGAGGTCGGCCACGGCGACGAGGGCCTGGTAGTCGGGGCGCCCTAACATGCGCCGGCACTGCACGACCTCGTCGTACGAGGCCAGGGCCTGCTCGAACTCCTGGAGCAACCCCTTGCCCTGTCCGGCCAGCTCGAAGTCGACGTTCACGACGAACTGCCGCCCCACCGCCGCGGGGTCGATGCGTGCTGAGTACCCGAGGATGACGCCGCGCTCCTCGAGGCGCCGCACCCGCCGCAGGCACGGCGAACCGCGGTCATCTCGGCCGGGGTCGCCCCCCTCGTGGATGCCGTTCCCGCCGCCCTCGTCGCCCTCACCCTCGTGGGCGGTGCCTACCTGCTCCACCTCGGCGTCGCGACGCTGCGCAGCACCCGCACCGTGGGCGCCCCGAACCTTTCACCCACGTCGGATGCCGTGAGCCCCACCCCCGTGAGCCCCACCACCGCGGGGCACGGGTTCCTGCGGCGGGGGATCGCCGTCAGTGCCCTCAACCCCAAGTCGCTGCTCTTCTTCCTGGCGTTCCTGCCGCAGTTCACCCGCCAGAGCGCGCCGTGGCCGATGCCCGTGCAGCTCCTCGTGCTCGGTGTGGTCTGGGTCGTGCTGGCCGGTCTGGTCTACGCGGCGATGGGTTTCACGGTGCAGCGCACCCTGGCCCAGCGGCCGCACCTGCAACGCGGCGTCGCCCTGGTCGCCGGGGTCGCGATGATCCTCGCGGGTGTCGGGCTCCTGGTGAGCCACTCGTGCACACACTGACCGCCGTTGCCTGACGCCCTCAGCGGCCCCGGGACGGGCGGGTCGGGAGGGTGTAGCCGACGCCGTCCAGCCCCGGGTCGACGGCGATGCCCATGTGCTTGAGCAGCATCGGCATGACGTCGACCGAGCGCACCGGCGCCTGCAGGTCGGTGCGTGACAGGTCGGCCCCGGCGAAGACGATCGGGATCTGCTGGCTGCGACGCTGGATCCCGCCGTGGTCACCGGCCACCGAGTACGTCGTGTCGTCGACCAGGGTGGCGATGACCTCGGGCCCGTAGGCCGCGGCCTCGGTGTCGACGAGCTCCTGCGCGTGCTGGACGAACCATGCCTTCTCCCCGGGGTTGGTCATCCGGTCGTACCGCACGGGGGAGACCCGGGTGTAGCGGTCGCCGGCACGGGTCCACACGGCCGAGACACCCGGCATCCCCGCCATGATGGATGCCGCCTCGCTCACCTTCGCGGGGGAGGTGTCCTTCAGCCAGGCCCGCAGCATCGAGTCGCTGTAGCTCAGGCCCACGTTGTCGGTGTCGGTGAGGGGCTTGAGCGCGTCCTGCGGCTTCAGGTACGGGGCGTCGTTGGCGGCCTCGCCGTAGTACCAGTTGTAGTACCCGTAGTTCAGTTCGGGGTTCTGCGTACCCAGGAAGTCGCGCCCCGGAACGGAGCCGTGGTCGGCGGTCAGCACGACGAGCGTGTCGTCGAGCTCGCCGTCGGCCCGCAGCTTGTCCATGACCCGGCCCACCTGCTCGTCCGCGGTCTTCGCGGCGAACTTCATGTGCGTCATCGGGTCGGGGTCGAGCAGCCCGGCACCCTCGTCGTCATCGACTCCGCCCCACATGTGTGCGTTCTTGTCGACGTCGGGCAGCGTGAGGAAGATGCCGTTCCAGTTCTCGTTGTCCATGATGTCCAACGCGATGTCGGTGGCCCAGATGTCACCGCCGAGGTGGTCGTCCTCCTTGCCGGTGGTGTACCGGTTGCCGTCGAGCGGGTAGAGGCTGGCCGGCCACTGGTGGGTGTCGTAGGTGAGGCTGGAGGAGCGCTTGACGTAGTACCGGCCGCACGGCTGCGCGATGTAGGCGGGCACGTTGACACCGGACGGACCGCGACGGTTCGTGTCGCCGCAGCTGGTGTTCGACCCGAACGTGATGATCGAGTCGGCGGTCGGCCCACCGAACGCCCACGCCGCGTAGCCCTTGGGGCTGACGGCGAAGGTCTTCGCCGTGGGGTCCGCGGCCTTGAGGTAGTCGGGCAGGCGACGCTTGCCGATGGACTCCTGCACGGTGAACATGTCCTGGCGCGACCAGCTGCTCGGGATCCAGAACGGGTTGGTGCCTGGAAGGAGCCCGGTGGTGTCCCGGTACCCGTCGTCGCTCCAGCCCATGTTCTTGGGCAGCAGGCCGGACGTCAGCACGTTGTGAGTGACGACGGTGACCGACCCGACGTGACCCAGGTATCCGCGTGGCGTGTCGACGTAGTCGTTCATCAGGGCCTTGACGGGCTCATCCCAATCGGGGGTGTAGGAGTTGGGGTCTGAAGCCGCCGGTCTCGAGCAGGCTTCGGGCGATCTAGTTGGTCAGGTTGCGGAACCCGAGTGCGGAGCCGCGCAGGTGTTCGAGCCGTCCGTTGAGCGCCTCGGTCGGCCCGTTGCTGGTGCCGGGTCGTTCGAAGTAGGCGAGCACGTCAGCGGCTCGCTTCTTCAGGGTCCGGCCCAGGGTGGTGAGCTCGGTGAGCACCTTGGGGACGCCGGCGCTGAGGTCGGTGATCAGCTTCTCCATGAGCTCGCGGCCACGTTGCCGGTCCTCGTGGCGATAGGCGGCGATCATGCGCTGGTAGACACCCAGGTCGCCTCGACCTCGACGTGAGCGTCATCAACGAACAGCGCGCGTAGCCTGTCGCTCTGCTTGTCGGTGAGCAGGTCCGCGCCGGTGTGCAGCGTGCGCCGCGACTTGTAGAGCGGGTCGTCCCTGAACCCACGGTGCCCGTGGATCGCGAGTTGGACCCGGCGCCGGCACCTGTCGAGGGCGTCACCGGCCAGGCGCACGACGTGGAAGGGATCCATCACCGTGACCGCGTCCGGGATCTCCTCTGCAGCGGCGGTCTTGAACCCGGTGAAGCCGTCCATCGCGACCACCTCGACCGCGTCACGGAAGGCGTCGTCGCGGTCGGCGAGCCAGGTCTTGAACGCCGCCTTCGACCGGCCCTCGACCATGTCCAGCAGCCTTGCTGGGCCGGCGCCATCGCGGACCGGGGTGAGGTCGATGATCACGGTGGCGTACTTGTCGCCACGCCTGGTGTGGCGCCAGACGTGCTCATCGACGCCAATGACCTTCACGCCCTCAAACCGCGTGGGGTCGTTGATCAGCAGCCGCTTGCCTTCAGCCAGGACCGCGTTGTTGGCGGTGTCCCACGCGACCCCGAGTCCCTCGGCGACACGGGCGACGGTGAGGTGTGCGACCACGATCCCTTCCAGCGCCCACCGCAGCCCGGTGCGCGAGAGCTTCGCGCGTGGCTCCGCCGCGGCGCTGGTGTCTTGGCGCCACACGTGTCCGCAGTCGGCACAGCGGTAGCGGCGCACTACAACTTCCAGCACGGTCGGTCGCCAGCCCAGCGGCTCGTGGGCCAACCGCCGGATCACGGTGTCACGAGCAGCGCCTTCGCTGCCGCACCGTCTGCACCACGGATCTGGTTCCACCACGCGGCACGCGAGGACCGCACGATCCGGTTCAAGTCGTTGTCCGGTCACGCTCAGACCGAGGCCGTCGAGTCGAGCGAAGGCGGTCAGGTCAGGGCGGCCGAAGCCGGCCGGCGGGGTAGCGTCGGACACGTCGAGGTCTTTCGGATGGATGGCGTAGGAACCTCCGTCGTCGGGAGACCTCGACGTCTATCTGCGGACCGACGCGCCCGGCCGACCTGCACCGTCATCTGAGAAGACCCCTGAAACGTCTTCGACGACGACGGGACCGGCGAGGAGGAGGGTGCGGTGAGCTAAAGGAATGGAGCCTGCTCGGCTTCGACGCCGCCGCAAGCTCCGGTGAAACGGTCGGTACTGGTCGGTCGTCGTCGGTCACCACCGGATGGCGGCGTCCCCCACGCTCGGCGTTTGCGCAGGTCAGCGGCTCGTTCGCCCAGTGGGCGCATCAAGCGATAGACGCAAAGCCGACGTGATTAGGTCGTCGGTTCGATTCCGACAGGCGGCTCCGGCGAACAGCCCCTGACCTGCGGAAACGCAGGGCAGGGGCGGTTCGGTTCTGGTGGTCGCGCGATGCGCTGGCCTCACGGCTCTGCCCGACACCGACGTCGCTCTCCTCTGCGACGGGCCCCTAG
>CALKHV010000168.1 GCA_937988865.1 uncultured Propionibacteriaceae bacterium
GGCTGCGGACGCAAGGAAACCGGACGCCGGGCTGGCCGGCTCTCGAGGCGGCAGACCCGGAGGGGATTCGGCCGGGGGCGTGTTTCCTTGCGCACGCAGGGAAGCCACCGTTCTGGGGCCGTGAATCGGCGTCCTTGGCTGCGGACGCAAGGAAACCGGACGCCGGGCTGGCCGGCTCTCGAGGCGGCAGACCCGGAGGCCCGCCCCCTGGAAACCAGCTGGAGGGCCACACCGCGGACCGGCTCGCGCGGAGCGACCCCTACCTCGCCCCCACCGGCTGGTCGGACACCGCCGCCACCACCGGACGCAGCTGCAACCACCACTGCTTCTTCGGACGCCTGAACGTCGGGTCGACCTGCTCCATCATGTGCGCCAGCGGGAACTGCTCCACGTGCGACTCGACCAGCCCCATGTACCAACCGTCCGAGGTGTCGGCCTCGAGTTCGGACGTGATCAGGTTCAACGCCCTCGACACCAACCTCGTCGCCAGCAACCGGTCGAACGGCGTCGGGGCCCCACCCTGCTGGATGTGCCCGAGCACCGTCTGGCGGACGTCGAACAGGTCCTTGCCCTCCTCCTCCAGCAGCCTCGCCAGGAAGTCGGTCGTGTAGTGCTCGGACGCCAGCTCGTTCCGCACCCCGAGGAAGAGTCGGCGTCCCTGCTTGAAGCTCGCCCGCAGCCACTCCATGTCGTGGTACAGATCACCCAGCGAGATGCCCGTCTCATGCAGGTAGACCCGCTCGGCACCGCCGGCGAGGCCGCCCATCAGGGCCAGGTAGCCGCAGTAGCGTCCCATCGTCTCGACCACGAACGCCCGCTTGGTCGCCGACCCCGACAGCTTGATGCGGTCGATGGCCTCGACGATCACGTTGAGCGCAGTATCCGCCCCGATCGCCAGCTCCGAGCCGGGCAGGTTGTTGTCGATGGACGCCGGGATGCACACGATCGGAATGTTGAACGCGGGGTACCGCTGCTCCTCGGCGTGCATCAGATAGGCCGCCTGGTAGGCGTTCCACCCCCCGATGACGAGCAGCGCGTCGATCTTCGCCTCCTCCATCGACCGGCTGATCGCGTACAACTGGTCGACCGTGGGGATCTGGCGCCGCGTGCCGAGTTCGGAGCCGCCGTCGGCGGTCCAGCCCTCGACGTCCCTCCACGTCAGCGGCGCCACCTCTCCGTCACGCAGTCCGACGAAACCGTTGCGGACGCCCAGCATCGTGTGCCCGCGACTGATCCCCAGCCGCACGGCCGCACGCGCGGCGGTGTTCATGCCCGGGGCGAGGCCACCGGCGTGGATGATGGCGATGCGCTTCGAACCGGCCCCCACGTCGACCCGCGACGGTTCGGCCATCTCGCCGAAGATCTGCGTCATCTCGGTGAACGACCCGCCCCGCAACTCCATGGCGCCGGCGAAGTCGCCCGCCTTGATGCGCTCCGGAACCTCGCGCGTCTTGCGCACGGCCTCCATCAGCGAAATGCGTGCCACCCGGTTCCCGCGGATACCGATGACCTTCCCCTCGGTCTCCGGCGTGGCCGCGAGCACCTCGCCGACGGCCGTGTACCCCAACCAGGTGGACGCCCACCTGTCATACGCGCTGGGCGCCCCGCCGCGCTGGACGTGACCCAGGATGGTGACCCGCGCGTCCTCGTGCAGGGTGTCCTCGATCGTCTGGCGGACGTACTCGCTCGTGATGGGCTGGCCAGACCTGTCCTGGGCGCCCTCGGCCACGACGACGATCGACTCGCGGCGTCCGGCTTCGCGTCCGCGCTTCAGTTCGGCGCACATCTTCGCCTCCCACCCCTCCGCGGGCGGATTCTCGGGGAAGAGCACGTAGTCGACACCACCGGCGACGGACGCCATGAGTGCCAGATAGCCGCAGTGGCGTCCCATGACCTCGACGACGAAGCTTCGTTGGTGGGACGCGGCCGTGCTCGCAAGGGCGTCGATCGCATCGACGATGCGGTGCAGGGCGGTGTCGGCGCCGATCGTCATGTCGCTGCCGACGAGGTCGTTGTCGATGCTGCCGACGAGGCCGGCGATCATCAGGGCGGGGTGCGCGTCCGCCTGCTCCTGGGCGATCTGGCCGGACGCGACGAGTTCGTCGAGCAGGCTGGTCCACTCCTGGCGGAAGAGGTCGAGGCCCGAGAGCGACCCGTCCCCGCCGATCACGACAAGTCGGTCGATGCCGAGGTGCATGAGGTTCAGGGCGGCCTTCAGGCGTCCGGGACGCTCGCGGAATTCGGACGACCGGAACGTCCCGATGACGGTGCCGCCCTTGTGCAGGATCGAGCCGACGTCGTCCCAGCCGAAGCGCCGGATGCCCGCGCCGCCGTCGATCATGCCCTGGTAACCCTCGTAGATCGCGTAGACCTCGGCGCCGAGGCTGATGGCGCTGCGCACCACCGCGCGCACCGCCGCATTCATCCCCTGCGCATCACCGCCGCTGGTGAGGATGCCGACCTTGACCTGGGGACGCTCCGTATCCGGTGTTTGGCTCACGCGTCCATTGTCGCCTCAGCGGGTGGGGTCCGCGGGGGATTCACGCCGCACGCGGACGCCTCGACCCGCCGCATCCAGCCGTGCTCGTCGGCGACGCGTCCGTACTGGATGTCGAGGAGGTGCGAACGCAGGGCCGTGCTCTTCGCCCCGGGCGTCCCGTCGCCCACGGTCACGGTGACGTCGGCCTCGTCGCCCGGAGCGGCGAATCCGACGATCGGGGTGACGACGGCAGCGGTGCCGCAGGCGAGCACTTCGGCGATCTCACCCGACCGGACGCCCTCGAACACCTCCTGGATCGAGATCTTCCGCTCCACCGGGGTCAGTCCGTGGCCGGGCGCGAGGGTCAGCAGCGAGTCGCGGGTGACGCCCTCGAGGATGGTCCCGAGGGTGGGGGTGACCAGCTCGCCGTCGGCCATGACGAACATGATGTTCATCGTCCCGCACTCCTCGACCCAGGTGTGTTCGGCACCGTCGAGCCAGACGACCTGCCCGCAGCCGTGCTCGTGCGCCTCGCCGGCGGCAATGAGGGACGCCGCGTAGTTGCCCCCGCACTTGACGTCCCCGGTGCCGCCCACGGCGGCGCGCGTGTAGTTCGGGGTGGCCCACAACTTCACGGGGTCGGGGTAGTAGGGGCCGACCGGGGTGGCGATCACGGCGTAGGTGTAGGCGAGGCTGGCGCGGACGCCGACGAACGCCTCGCTCGCGAACATGTAGGGACGCAGGTACAGGCTCTGCTCGCCCTGCGCCTCCGGCACCCAGTCGCGCTCGGAGTCGACGAGTTCGAGGACGCTGGCCAGGAAGTCGTCCTCGGGCAGCGGCGGCATCGACATGCGCGTGGCCGAGTGGGCGAAGCGGACGGCGTTCTTCGCGGGACGGAAGACCGCCACCGAGCCGTCGGCCTGCCGATAGGCCTTCATGCCCTCGAAGATCTCCTGGCCGTAATGCAGCACCCCTGCACTGGGGTGCAACTGGAAGGGAGCCGTGGCTGTGAGCCGGTGGTTGTGCCAGCCGTCGACGGTGTTCCAGCTCGCCACGGCCATGTGATCGGTGAAGAAGTCTCCGAAGCCGGGGTTGGCGAGGATCGACTCGCGCTCGGCGGACGAGAGGGCGAATTCGTTCGGCTGCAGGGTGTAACGGGGCATGCAGTCAGGCTAGCCGCGGGCACGGACAAAAGGCCGTGCGTCCCGGGAGTTGACGGGTGCCGAGTGTCGACGTACTGTTATCGATATAACGATGACATGTTGCACGAGCAGTAGGTGC
>CALKHV010000169.1 GCA_937988865.1 uncultured Propionibacteriaceae bacterium
CGCCGGCGGCAACGAAGCGGCTGGTCAGCCTCAGGTTGCGGCTGCGGGAAGGGCTGGTCCAGTTGGTGGGGCGGGTAGGGGTGGCCCCGTCGACCGCCGCGGGACGCCCAGGCGACCCGGGCACCCACGTTCCAGCAGTCGCACCGATTGTGCGGAAGGACAGTCTCCTGGTCCGAAAGGACCGTCTTTGGGTCGGATCGCCTCATAAAGGCGCGACGGATGCCACGCTGACTCTGTGGCACCAGCCCCCGAGAATCGAGGGACTTCCCGGCTCCAAGCCGCGCAGTGTCAGGAACGAGGGGGTCAACATGGAACACTTCCGCATTACAGGATCAGCCGTGGCGGGCCTGCTGCTGCTGGGAACTGCCTCGGTGGCAGCTCACGCCGCAGTCAGCTCCATCGCGATTGCACCAAGCTCCCAAGTCGTCAATTCGGGGACGTCTGCCACGTGGGGATGGAGTTGGGGCGGTACTGGAACGTACTCACCGAGGCTCTACTACGGAGACGGCTCCAGCAAGACGTTCGCCAGCCAAACCAACGGTGGTTCCGGTTCTGGCACACACACCTATGAGTCCTGCACAACCGCGTCCCTGGCCCCCCACATCAACGTCAGCACCGCGCAAGCGAACGCCTCCCTGCGCGTCAACGGTGGGCCGTGTCGCTAGGACTCGGACGAACTCGCCGGCGGTTCTTCTACCGTTGGCTACGGAACCGAACGGCAACACTGGCAGCGGTCCTCTGTGCGCTGACCCTGCTGGTCGCGACGGCTTTGGCGAAGACGAGCATCGCCACAATCGATGCCGAGCTGCAAATGAACTGGCGCGGATCCTACGACCTCCTCGTTGCCGACGGCGGCGCCGTTGCGCATCAGGCTCAGGCGACCGACGGGTTGATCGAGCAGAACTTCGCTGCGTTCACTGGACGCGGAGGAATCACAGCTGACCAGTTGGCCAAGATTCGCGCTTTGGAGAGCGTGGAAGTCGCCGCTCCTCTCACCTTCATCGGCTCCATCACCTCCCCCGGCTATGCAGTGCAGGTGGGGGCCGTTGACCCGAGTGCCGCCACGAGCAAACTCTTCTTCACCGATCGCCCCAAGGCATACGCAGTCTCCATGCGTGTGACTGCTGACGACGGAGTGAGGAAGCAGGTTCTGAACACCGGAGCCGGCGCCCTTGCCTTCTCGCGTGGGTCTGGGACCGGCGCTGTCGGGGCTGTGGGAGACATCAGAGACGCCTCCATATCGACGAGCGGAGACGGCACGTGGGACGTGGAGGGCTCGTTCCAAGCCTTGCCGGAACTGAGTTCAGACGTTGTCGCCATCGACCCAGTCGCCGAACGTGCGTTACTGGGAGACGCGGGAGACTTTCTGACCCCCCTGATCACCTTCGATGAGCTGCTGAGTTCTGGCGCCGGGTCAGCCGCGCTGTCTGAGCTGATCCCGCGTCGCTACAGCTACGAGAAGCTGTCCTTGGCGAATGGTGAACTCTCCGAACCACCCGTGCCGGTGGTGCTGAGTGACACCGCCTATCAGTCCGTCGAGGCCGAGGTCACCATCAGAACGATCGACCTGCCGACAAACGCAGAGTTGTTCATTGACAACGCGCAAAGACCTCCGGAACTCTCTGACGAGGGCGCCGCTCTCCTCGCGAGCGCGCCCAAGGGCCCTGCGGTCGTGTCGACGACCGACTTGTCCAGTTTGCTGGTGCCGTTGGCTGAGCCTGTCCTGGGAGTGGCGCTGCCGGATGCGCCAGCCGCCCCCCGAGGTCAGTTGGTCACGTCGAACCCGGGACTTACCCCGTCTCTCGTACTGCGGTCGAGCTACACAGTCCCGGACGCGGACACACTGTCTGCGGCCCCCGTCGCAAGTACCCTCGTCCAATCGACTCCCCTGGGCAAGATCATCTTGACATCCACCGCGAGCGAGCAGGCCTATCGTTCGGGGGGTGACGCGGTTGCTGGCGGCGCCAGCCCAGCGTTCTTCGCGCCTGTCGGGGAGTACAGCCCGACGCACACCGCATCCGACACAGGCCAGGCGTCGTACGTTCCGCTGGGCAGCTACGCGACGGGATCGGCGAAGGTCACCCAGCCCGGCATCTGGCAGGGCCGTACTCTCGGCCCGTCCTTCTCCGGAATGGGTAGCGTGTTGGCTGCGCCGGGAGCCATCACCACACTGGCGGCCATGACGCGGGTGAGGTCGGACGCAACCATCGACTTGTTGAGGGTGCGATTGAGCGGAGTGTCTGACTATGGGCCTGCATCACTCGCCGAAATCGAGCGCGTCGCGTCCGCCATCTCCGAACTGGGGCTGGATGTCAGGGTGGTGGCGGGATCGTCCCTGGCACCTGTGGGGATCTACCTGCCGCAGTTCTTCGCCGATGGGGTGGATCTCGGGTGGACCCTGCAGGAGTGGACCAGTCTCGGCGCAGCCGTTCGCGTCGATCGGGCCTCCAGGGGTGCTGTGAACTGGATGCTGGCACTGAGTTCGATCAGCGCTGTCGTGCTTGCGGGTGCTGCCCAGCTTCTTGCCAGCACATCCCGTCGAAAGGAGGCCACCCTGCTCACCCACCTCGGCTGGACGAGGCGCCGCATTGTCGGCTGGTTCCTGATCGAAAGCTCACCCCAGATCGCCCTGGTCGTGTCGGTCGCGGGAATGTCGGTGGCGTTGACCAGAGCGAATCGCGAACCCTTGCTCGTGGCCGGGGCCGTCGTGTTCGGATTCACCCTCACCGCCGCCCTCGGAGCGCTGCTGCCCCTTGTGGGCGGCCGTTCCGCCAGGCCGCTGCCGGCCTCGGCGCCACCAGCCCGCACACGGACACGAGTTGGCAGACGGCTCGGGAGCACTCGTCGACTGGCGATGGTGCTCCTCGGCGGCGCACAAGCCATCCTCGGCCTGACGACTGCCGCTTCCGTTGGGTCTCTTCTTGCGGCGCGCGCATCCGGCGGGTCAAGCCGTCTGGCCGAGTTGCTCAGCGGTCGGCTCGTGCCATTCGTGCTTGCCCTGACCCTGGCCGGACTGGCTTCCGGTGTGGCGCTTCTCCGGTCGGGGACAGCGGCCTTGCTCGACGGTTGCGCACCAGACCTGCGGCTTCTTGAAAGCTGCGGATGGTCGAGGTCCGACGTCAGTCGTGCCGCTGTTGCGATGATCTCTCGAGCGACGCTGCCTGGCGCAATGGTGGCGTTGCTCCTCGCCACCGCCCTCGCGCCCCAGCTCGTCCCCGGGCAACTACCGGCGGTCCTGCTACCGACGATCACGGTGATCGCCGTCGGCCTGGCAACAACGTGGGTCGTGGCGTGGACGAGGGCCCTGCATGCCTGACTCGATGGGCCGGCGGCACGCGTCACCCCCGGCAGCGTTGGAGTTGTCGGGCGTGGCGATGTCCTATCTGCGACCCTTCGGGCCAAAGCTCGTCCTCGCCGACAACTTCAACCTCCTCCTTGATGGTGGCCAGATGCACTGCCTCGCAGGGCGGAGCGGGTCTGGGAAGACGACGCTCCTGAGGATCGCAGCCGGTCTCCAGCAGCCAACCGATGGCACTGTGTCCTGGTCAGGAGCGCGGATCGATGGCCTGTCGCGCTCTCAGTTGGCCGAAGCGCGGCGACGGCACATGGGTTACGTCGATCAGGGCGCGACGACGATCGGCGAGCTTCGAGTCATTGACAATGTGCTCCTCCCGGCCATTCCGACAGGCATCGACATCGCGGTGGAGGCGCGGGCCCACGCCCTCCTTGAGTTGTTCGGCCTGGCTGAACAGGCGCGGCAGCAGACTCGAACCCTGTCCGGCGGTGAACGGCAACGTGTGGCGATCGCTCGCTCACTGCTGTTGGCCCCGACCACCATCGCTGTGGACGAACCCACGGCAAGTCTTGACCGCGAGAGCGCGACGCGCGTCATAGCAGCTCTGCGGGCCGCCGCGAATCTTGGCTCGGCGATACTGCTGGCCAGCCACGATCCAGCACTGATTGCGGAAGCAGACTCCGTAACGAGGCTTGAGTAACGGAACCCGGACGAGACTACGAACGTGCCCCCCTGGCACGGCGATCGCGCTGGTCAGGACCGGGGCGCCCAGCCGTGCAGCTTGAGTAGGGCCTCGGCTCGGCTCGTGACGCCGAGGCGCCGGTACAGCTTGGCTGTGTAGCTCTTGATGGACGACTCGCTGAGGTTCATCGAGCGTCCGATCTCGGCGTTGCCGTATCCCAGGGCAAGCAGCCGAGCGACCTCGCGTTCCCGGGCGGTGGCAGTGGCCATCTCCTGGTCAAGGATGCGCTCAGTGACGCCGCGACGGCTCTCGGGCAACAGCCGCTCCCCCGGCCTGGGCGAGAAGACCTTGAACCCACCGTGCGCGGCCATCGTCGCGTCGGCCAGTTCCTTCCACGAACTCCCCTTCACCAGCGCACCGGACGCACCAGCGCGGAGCGCGTCCTCCGCCAGGAAGTCGGTCTCAAGTGAGGTCAACAACAGCACACGCGTCGCGCTGACCCGGGAAACCTGCCGACACACCGCCAACCCGTCCAGGCCAGGCAGTCGAAGGTCCAACAGGAGCACCTCGACTGGGTTCGCCTGAATCAGCCGGAGTGCCTCCTCGCCGCTGCCGGCAGCCCACAGGACGTCGAACCGGCCATCACGCGACAGCGCCTCCCCGACGTAGGCCAGCACCAAAGGATCGTCGTCGCAGGTGCCGACGGTGACGAGTGTCATGCCCGCCCCCAAGGCACCACGACGTCGGTCATCCAGCACCCGTCACGCTCCTCGCCGCGGAAGGTCCCGCCCGCGGCGACCACCTGGTCCCGCATCGTCGCAAGGCCCACACCCGAACGAGGACCCTCATGACCAGCCGAGGCGTTGACCAGCACAAGTCGCGCCCGGTCATCCGCCACCTCGAGCAGCATCGTCACCGGCCCCGCGGGGTCGCCGTGGCGCACAATGTTGTTCGTCGCCTCGCGACCGACTCGAGCAAGCAGCGCAGACGCCTTCACTGGGACCACCCCCTCGTCGAGGGTGGCATGGACGCTGAAGCCGGCACGTTCCAACCGTCCCCGCTCAGCCCGCAGCGAGGAGGCGACAGAAGGTCCAGTCGTCTCCGACTCCGCCCGAATGAGCGACGCCCTCGCCACCGAAGCGTCGGTGTTCTCGGTCAGGACGCCAAGCAGCCCGCTCAAGTGGCGCGACGCCAGCTGCACCTGCTCATCGAGAAGAACGACTTCCCGCTCTTCACTCCCTTTCGCGGTGAGCGACTGCGTGAGCATCCTCATCCGAACCAGATCATGCTTGAGGGTGTCGTGAAGCTCGATCGCCCACTGGCGCCGCTCTGCGGCGACCGCCTCCGCGGCCCGATACTCCGCCAACCGCTGCAACGAGTGGACGGTGAAGCCGAAACCCCACGCCAGCCCGAACAACGTCAGCCAGACCAGACCAGTCAACACGATCTGTGACACCGTCAGATGACTCAGGATCGCGGGCCGAACCAGGAGCGGCGGCAGCAGGAAGGCCGCAAGGACAAGACCCACGCGCCGCTTCGCCCGCAAGCCGGCAGCCAGGAAGAGCACGATGCACGCGTTCGTCGCGATCCCGACCTGGGCCGCAGGGAGTGGCACCGCAGCGACCAGGAGGACGACGCTCACGATGGCCGAGGCACGAAGTCTCCAGCCAGAGAGTGCCGCTGCCCCGCAGATCGCCGCCGACATGACCGTCGCGACCAGCGGGTTGCCACGCACAATGTCGCCATACAGCGAGAACACAAGGAAAGCACCCCCGAGAACGCCCGGGAGCAACACCTCCAGGGGGACGGCAAGGACGCGTGAGGCGCGGAGGGCACCAAACCGTTCAGGCACGCGCCCACAGTAGCCAACGCCGAGAAGCGTGGCACGACCGGACCGACCTGTTGTCCTTTGGTACAGACCTGTGCCTTCTCACCTTCGCACCCAACAGTCCGGCACTACCGTCCTTCACATGCGCATCCGGGCGAGGACAACGAGCACACTACTGACCGTCGCACTCATGATCGTGATCCTCCTGCTTGTCGCACTCAATGAAGCAGCACCAGGCATCTGCGACACATTCCCGTGGTGGCCCGGCTGCCAGAGCACAGCGTCAACAACCCTCGAGTGAACTGACTCACCGCCGACCCGAGGTGGCCCGGATCCGCGGACGCAGAGCTCCTCAATCAACCCGCATAAGTCCTTGTCACGGGTCAGAATCAGCTCACACGGGAGAGCCCCAACCCCTCTGCGGAACACGCGGGGGCAGTGAAAGGCCCTGGGTAGCCTGGGATCTCCATCCACCCCTTGCACTTCTAGGCATAGCCGCGATACCTTGCAGTCTTAGGCATCAAGGAGGGCAACATGCGGGTTGGCAAAGACCTGGTGGCGGCGGCCGCGACTCCACTCGTGTTGGGGATCCTGGCCGAGGGCGAGTCGTACGGCTACGCGATCCTCAAGCGGGTGGGCGAGTTGTCCGGTGGGCAGCTCGCCTGGACCGAGGGCATGCTCTACCCCCTCCTGCACAGGCTGGAGCGGCTCGGCTACGTCGAGGCCGACTGGCACACCTCGACCGAGGGTCGTCGGCGCAAGCACTACCGGCTCACCGCCGACGGCCGGGCGGCACTGGCCGACCACAGCGAGCAGTGGCGCGTGGTCAGCGAGGCGTTGCGGCAGATCTGGACGGCCACGGCCGCACACCCCGGAACCCTCGCGGCGGGAGGCGTCCCCGCATGAGCACCGAGCCCACCAGCACGGCCCCCGCGGAGGCGCGGATCGCGTCCTGGCGCACCTTCGTCGGTCGCCGCGCCGCGATCAGCGCCGCCGACGTCGACGAACTGGAGTCACACCTGCGCGACGAGATGGCCGACCTGCGCCGCGTCGGCCTGTCCGACGACGAGGCGTTCCTCATCGCGATCGGACGCCTGGGGGAGGTCGACGCGCTGTCGCGCGAGTACGCCCAAGAGCACTCAGACCGGCTGTGGAAGCAGCTGGTGGGGACGGCGGACGCCGCAACCGCTGGACGCCAAGGGCTCGGAGTGGCACTGGGGTTGGGTGTCGCCGCGGGTGTGGCGGTCAAGGTGCCCGCACTGTTCGGGATCGGGCTCGAGCAGAGCCCGGAGGTCTACGTCAAGATCCTCCCCCTGCTGGTGCTGCCCTTCCTGGCCGGCTTCTTCGTGTGGCGCGCCGCGGTCGAACCGCGGATGCGGGCCCGCCTTCTGGCAGTCGTCGGCGTAGCGGTCGTGGCGTCGGCGCTGGTCCTGAATCTGTACCCGTTCGCCGCTGACTCCGCGACCGAGATCCTGGCCGCTCTCCACCTTCCCGTAGCCCTGTGGTTGCTGCTCGGGGTGGCGCATGCAGGCGGTGACTGGCGCTCGGGCCGTGCACGGATGGACTACGTCCGGTTCACCGGCGAGTGGTTCATCTACTACGTGCTGATCGGTTTGGGCGGCGGCGTCCTCCTCGGGCTCACTGCCGGCGTCTTCAGCACCATCGGCGTCGACACCGAGACTGCCATCTTCTCCTGGGTCCTCCCGTGTGGTGCAGCCGGCGCCGTGCTGGTTGCGGCCTGGCTGGTGGGAGCCAAGCAGGGGGTGATCGAGAACATGGCACCGGTCCTGACCAGGGTGTTCACCCCTCTGTTCGCAGTGATGCTGCTGGCATTCGGAGCGGCGGCACTCTGGCAGGGCGACATCCAGACCGTGGACCGCGAGTTGCTCATCGTCTTCGATCTGGTGCTCATCGTGGTTCTGGCGCTACTGCTCTACTCCGTGTCGGCCCGCGACCCCCTGGCCCCGCCCGGGGGCTTCGAGCGCCTCCAGGTGGTCCTGCTCGGTAGCGCGATCATCGTTGACGGCTACGTTCTCGTGGCCATGCTCAGCCGCATCGGCGCCTTCGGACTGAGCCCCAACAAGGTGGCCTCGCTCGGGTTGAACGTGCTGCTGCTGGTCAACCTCGCCTGGTCGGCGGTCCTGCTGATCAGCTTCGTTCGCGGGCGTCGGCCGTACGCCCAGCTGGAGCGTTGGCAGACTGGATACCTCCCGGCGTACCTGGCCTGGGCGGTCGTCGTTGGTGTCGGGTTCGGCCCGGTGTTCTCCTGGGTCTGAGAATCCTCGAACACCGCCACGACGCTCGAAGCTTCCTGAGAAGGCCGAGGAGGGCCCTCGTGTCGAACCCTGACATGTCATGGAAGCGCGACACGAACACGCGTCCCGACGCACGGAACCCTGACATGTCAAGGAAACGTTCCCCGGACGCCGCCGGAGGCACTCGACGGTCGAGGTCCACCGCCCGCTCCGAGACCGTCCAAGGTTCCCCTCTCGCATCTCTTAGGCTAGCCTGACCTTGCCATATTTTGTGAAGCCTTCAGTTGCCATATTACGGAGTCCTATGCCCCTCCCCACCCCTCGCCTCCTGACCGGGGCCGCGCTGGCCCTCGTCCTCACCACGGTCGCTGCCTGCTCGTCGCCCACCGCAACACCCGGCACAGCCGCGTCCGATGCGTCGGTCACGCTCTACTCCGGACGCAACGAGACCCTCGTCCAGCCTGCCCTCGACGCCTTCACCGAAGCCACAGGCATCGCCGTCGAGGTGCGCTACGGCGGAACCGCAGAACTCGCCGCCCAGCTGCTGGAGGAAGGGGACCGCACCCGCGCCCACGTCTTCCTCGCCCAGGACGCCGGAGCCCTCGGCGCCGTCGCCAAGGCCGGCCAGTTCGCCACGCTCCCGGAGGCCACCCTCGACCTCGTCGACGACGCCTGGAGCGACCCCGACGGACGCTGGGTCGGCGTGACCGGACGCTCCCGCGTCCTCGCCTACAACGGTTCGATGGTGTCGGGCGACGCGCTGCCCGCGTCCGTCTTTGAACTCACCGGGCCCGAGTGGAAGGGCAAGGTCGGCGTGGCGCCGACCAACGCGTCCTTCCAGTCGTTCATCACGGCCATGCGCGTGCAGCACGGAGACGAGAAGACGCGTGACTTCCTCGAGGGACTCGCCGCCAACGAGCCCCAGCTCCGGGAAAAGAACGGCGTGATCGTGTCCGACATCGAGGCGGGTGCCTACCCGGTCGGCCTCGTCAACCACTACTACCTGTGGGAGGCGGCCGCCGAGAAGGGCGTCCCGGCCGACCAGCTCGCGACGAAGCTGCACTTCTTCAGCGACGGCGACACCGGTGCCCTGATCAACGTGTCGGGCATCGGCCTCCTCGCGAACCAGCCGGACGCGGACGGCCAGGCCCTGGTCGACTACCTGATGTCGACGGCCGGGCAGGAGTACTTCGCCACGAAGACCTTCGAGTACCCCCTGGTCAGCGGCGTCGCCACCGCCCCCGGCCTCACCCCCCTCGACCAGCTCGACGCCCCCGACATCAACCTGTCGGACCTCGACGAGCTGGAGGCCACGATCACGATGATCAAGGAGGCTGGACTCCTCTGAGCCGCACCACGTCGCTCGCGCCAGGCTCCCGGCCCGTCGGTCGGGAGCCTCGACGCGCGCCGGGGGTGCTCGAGCGGGTCCGCGCCGTGCGGCGTCCGGAGTTGCTCGTGGGCGCCCTGCTCGCCGCAGCGGTGGCGCTCATCCCGGCGGTCTACCTCGTCGTCCGGGTCGCGGAGGCGGGCCTGCCCCGGATCCTGGCCGAGGTCACCACGCCGCGCGTCGCGGCGATGGCCGGACGCACACTCGCCCTCGTCGGGCTCGTCTGGCTCGGGTCGACAATTTTCGGCGTCACGGCCGCCCTCCTCACCACGCGCACGGACGCCCCCGGACGCCGGGTGTTCGGGGTGCTGCTGGCGCTCCCGCTGGCCGTCCCCAGCTACGTCGCCGCCTACACCTGGGCCGCGGTCGCCGACCTCTGGGAACCGAGCGGCCGCTTCGACGGCTTCTGGGCCGCCGTCCTCGTGCTCACCCTGTACTCCTACCCGTACGTCTACCTGACGGTCGCCTCCGCCCTGGCCGGCCAGGACCAGGGACCGGCCGAGGTGGCGCGCTCGCTCGGCGAGGGCGAGTGGGGCGTGCTGCGCCGCGTCACCCTGCCGGGCGTCCTGCCGGCGATGGCGTCCGGCGGGCTGCTCGTCGCGCTCTACACCCTCTCCGACTTCGGGGCGGTGTCGATCCTGCGCGTCGACACGTTCACCCGGGCCGTCTTCACCGCGTTCAGCGTCGGCTTCGACCGGACGGGGGCGGTCGCGCTGGCGTCCGTGCTCGCGGTCTTCGCCCTGGCCATCATCGTCGTCGAGCGCCTGGCCCGCGGTGCCGAGAAGCGGTACGCGAGGGTGGGATCGGGTGGGCCACGGCGTCCGCGCCCCCTCGGCCTGGGCTGGGGACGCCTGCCCGCCGCCGCCTTCCTCGGGCTGGTGGCTGCGGTCGCGCTCGGCGTCCCGCTGGCGTCGCTCCTGCGGTGGTTCCTCGCGGGGGTGTCGCGACCCGGGAGCATCGGGGAGGTCGTCGCGGCGATGGGCGCGTCCCTCGGGGTGTCGCTCCTGGGGGCCGTCCTGACGGTGGCGCTCGCGATCCCGCTCGGCCTGTACGCGGCCCGCGTCCGCACTCCCCTCGCCCTCGGCCTCGAGCGCCTCGTCTTCGTCACCCACTCGCTGCCCGGCGTCATCATCGGGCTCTCGCTGGTGTTCTTCGGGATCAACGTCGCCTACGCCCTGTACCAGTCGGTGTGGCTGCTGGCGCTGGCCTACGTCACCCTCTTCCTGCCCCTGGCCAGCGCTGCTGTGGCGAACGCCGCACGCCAGGCCCCGCCCTCCCTGGAGGAAGCGGCCGAGTCCCTCGGCCTGACGCCGTTCGCCGCGCTCCTGCGCGTGACGCTCCCCGTGATGCTGCCGGGCATCGGCGCGGGGGCGGCGCTCGTCTTCCTCACGGCGATGAAGGAGCTGCCGGCCACGCTCCTGCTGCGCCCGACGGGTATGGACACCCTCGCGACCCGCCTGTGGACGTACACCTCGGTCGAGGCCTACGCGGCCGCGGCCCCGTACGCCGCGATCCTCATCGCACTCGCCGCCGTGCCGACCTGGTTCCTCGCCACCGGGAGCGGCGCCTTCGGAAGGGACGACTCATGACCAGAGCACCCATGACCAGAGCACCGCTGCCCACCGGATCGACGACCGGATCGATGACCACGGCGCTGCAGGTGAGGGGCGTCCGCAAGTCGTTCCCCGGCGTCCAGGCCCTCGACTCGGTCGACCTCGACGTCAGAGCGGGTGAACTCGTCGCGCTGCTGGGACCCTCGGGCTGCGGGAAGACGACCCTGCTGCGCTCGGTGGCCGGGTTCGAACGCATCGACAGCGGGCGGATCGCCCTCAACGGGCACGTCGTCGCCCTCGAGGGACTGCACCTGCCCACCCACCGCCGCGAGGTCGGGATCGTCCCCCAGGAGGGTGCCCTCTTCCCGCACCTCAGCGTCGCCGAGAACGTCGGTTTCGGCCTGGCGCGCCGCTCGCCCGCCCGGGCCGCCCGGATCGAGGAGTTCCTCGAGCTCGTCGGCCTGGCCGGTTACGGTCGCCGCATGCCCCACGAGTTGTCGGGGGGCCAGCAGCAGCGGGTCGCCCTGGCGCGCGCGTTGGCCCCCGGGCCCGCGCTTGTCCTGCTCGACGAACCGTTCAGTGCACTGGACGCCGGCCTCCGCACCGAGTTGCGCGCCGACGTGCGTCGCGTCCTGCACGAGCAGAACATGACGGCGCTCCTGGTCACCCACGACCAGTCGGAGGCGTTGAGCGTGGCCGACCGGATCGCCGTGATGTCGTCTGGACGCGTGGTCCAGACCGCGTCCCCCCTCGAGCTCTACAGCCACCCGGCCGACCCGTGGGTCGCCACCTTCCTCGGTGAGGCGTGGTGGCTCCCCGGACGCGTGGAGGGCGGGCAGTTGCGCACGAGCATCGGGCCCCTGCCGGTGGGCGGCGGGTTGGGTCCGCGGGCGCGCGCCCTCGTGCGTCCGGAGCAGGTGGTGCTCGCCAGCGACGGGACGCCGGCCCTCGTGACCGACGTCGCCTTCCATGGGCACGACGCCCTTCTCGGCCTCAGGCTCGCCGACGGGACCCCGCTGCAGTGCCGGCTGGCGCACTCGACGACGCTGCCGCGCGAGGGCGAGAATGTGGGCGTCCGGGTGACGGGGGAGCCGTTACTGGTCGAGGCCGGTTGACCGACGCGCGGCCGCCGAGACCATTGCGTCGACCGGGGATGCGGATGCTCCGTCCGACCCGCGGCTGGTGAGGCACGGGCCGTCGCAGGTCGTCAGGGACCTACGGCAGGTGCGGGACGTCGCCCCGGAGCCCGGTCGACGTGACGATGGTGTCGGGCTGCCCCCCGCTGTGGGTCAGCGTCCGATCGTCGTCGTGGACCGTCAGCTGCGTCCGGTGGTGGCGGAGCGCCGTGGCGACCCGCGGACGGTAGCCCTCGAGGTCGAACCACCGCGCTGCCAGCTCGCGACGCGTCGTCAACGCGGCGAACGGGACGCCGACCTGCTCGGCCGCGGCGCGGCTCAGGTGGTGCGTCCGGACGTGGTCGGGATGGCCGTAGCCCCCGTCGTCGTCGTAGCTGACGACCAGGTCGGTGCCCATCTTGCGGAGGAAGGCCACCAGGTCTGCGGTCGCCTCCGCCTCGTCGGCGGACGTGAGCGACAGCTCGTCAGCGTCCTCACCTGGCCCCGCGACCCCCTCGGAGACCCACTGCATGCCCGAGTCGAGGTAGCGACGCGGTTCGTCCGTGGCGCGGGCGGGCGGCGTGCCCAGATAGGCGTGGGCGTGGACGCCGAGCGAGTCGAGCGCCCCCGCGAGCTCTGCCTCGCGTCGCTGCTCCAGCGCCGGCGTCCCGGCGAGGTGGGACAGCGGGCCCGGCACCACCGCGCCCATCTCGCCGCGCGTGCAGGTGAGGACCGACACCGTCAGCCCTTCATCGACGAGGTGCGCGATCAGCGCGCCGGACGCGAGGGTCTCGTCGTCCGGGTGGGCGTGGACGAAGGTGACGTGCTTGACCGCTCCATTGGCGATGGCGCGTCGGTAGGCCTGGAGCGTCCGGTCGGCGACGTGGGCCCAGGTCATGCCTTCTGCACGCTGGCGGGCGGCGACGCCCAGACGCGCGCGGCGCTCGGGGTCGCGCAGCAGCCGGAGGAGCGCGTCCGCCCAGTCCTGTGGGTCGTGGGTGGGCACGAGGTCGCCCGTGTGACCGTTGTCGATCGCCTCGGTGAGGCCGCCCGCGGCTGCGGCGAGCGTCGGGATGCCGGACGCGGACGCCTCGAGCGCGACCAGTCCGAACGTCTCGGAGTGCGAGGGCACGAGCATCACGGACGCATGGCGCATCAGCTGGGCGAACGCATCGCGGTCCTGGCCGGGGAGGAAGGTGACCCAGTCGCGCAGGCCCAACTCGTCGACCAGGGAGTGGAGTTCGGCCTCGTAGGCGGCGAAGTCGGCCGACACCTGTCCCACGACGACCAGATCGGGACGCTCGTCCGCAGGCAGCAGGGCCAGCGTGCGAATCGCGACATCCGGCCCCTTGAGCGGCTGGAGCCGGGCGGCGAAGAGCAGGTAGCCGGGCGAGACGGACGGGAGCGGGGTCCAGGTCTCTGAGGGCTCGGCCGGATGGAAGAGCTCGATGTCGACCCCGGGACGCACGATCCTCACCTGTTCGGGATCGGCCTGACAGCGTCCGATCACGACGGCGGCCTCGTGCCGCGACACGGCCAGGATCAGGTCGGACTCCTCTGCGCAGTACACCTCGCCGTCGATCCGCGCCGGTGACTCGGCCGGCTCACCGTCGCGCAGGGACGAGTTGGGGTGGGCTGCGATCGAGTGGAAGGTCATCACATGAGGGATGCCCGCCGCACGGGCCAGCGGCAACGCCGCGACCCCTGACATCCAGTGGTGGCTGTGCACCAGGTCGAACCGGTCGAGCGATCCCAGGTTGTCGCGGAACTCGTCGATGTGGTGATCGATCTCGCTCTTGGCCAGGGGGGCGGCGGGACCGGCCGTGACGTGGTGGACGACGAGACCGTCGTCCAGGATGTCGGTGTCGGGCTGATCGGCGGACGACCGTCTGGTGAAGAACTCGACGGACGCCCCGGCCTGCTGCAGCGCACCGGCGAGCGCGCGGATCAGGACGTTCATTCCGCCTGCGTCCGCCGTCCCGGCGCGCTCGGCGGGTGACGTGTGGAGCGAGATGAAGGCGACGCGCATGCACGGACGCTACACGAGACACGCGGGCCGGCAGTCGTGGTCCACGAAGATAGAGTGCCGATCTAGCTTGCGGTTCTATCTAGCTAGCGGTACGATCTAGTCATGAACGAGACACCCTGGCCCCCCGAGTGGCTGCGAGGCGTGCTCGAGGTGTGCGTCCTCGCCGTGATCTCGAGAGGCCCCACCTACGGGTACGCGATCGCGTCCGACCTGGCCGACGCGGGCCTGGGCGACCTCAAAGGCGGCACCCTGTACCCGCTTCTCGGACGCTGCGAGCAGGCCGGCTGGGTCGCCGTCGACTGGCGCGCGGGCGAGAGCGGCCCGGGACGCAAGTACTACACCCTCACGCCGGCCGGGCGTTCGGAACTGGCCCGCCTCTCGACGCGGTGGGCCGAGTTCGCCCGGGTCACCGGCGCTCTTCTCACCCCACCCACCCCCAAGGAGACACCATGAACGCAGATGACCGGAAGCTCGCCCCCCACGTCGACCCCGCCTGGGCGGAGGCCATGCTGATCGAACTCCGCCTCCAGGGCGTGGCGGGCAGCGACATCGGCGCCGCGCTCAGCGAGGTCGAGTCCCACTGTGCCGAAGCGGGCGTGAGCGCCCGGGAGAGCTTCGGCGACCCGGTTGAGTACGCACGCTCCCTCGGGCTCCCCGTCGACCCGCGCCAGGAGACGGCCGCGATCGGACGCACGGTCGGGCCCCTCGTCCTCCAGGTGGGCGGCATGTTGGCGCTGCTCGCCGCGCTGCGAGGCCGCGACACGGGGCAGGTGCCGATCCACGTCGGCGACGTGGTGGGATTCGTCACCTTCCTGGCGGTCACCGCGTTGCTCGTGCTGGCGTCCGGACGCGTGCTGCGCGCCCTGGTGACCAAGCCGATCGTCGCGCTGGCGGCACTCACGGGGGTGATGGGGCTCCTGTTCATCCCCGCGGCCCTTCGCAGCGAACTCGGGCAGGTCCCGCTCTGGCCGGTCGTGGTCGTCGGCGCCCTCCTGTTGCTCGGGGGCGTCGCGCTCAGCTGGGCCACCGACCGCGGGGAGCCGGCCGACCCGGTGGCCTCGCCGCTTCCCGGGGCGACGGGGACGCGGGCCCGGGCGTCCA
>CALKHV010000170.1 GCA_937988865.1 uncultured Propionibacteriaceae bacterium
GCAGACAGGTCACCGTGGGAGCCGCCCGAGTGAGCCGTTCCCCCCACGCCGACAGGCGTGAGGTATTCCGCGCCGACCCGGCGCAACTATCGCGCCACCAGGGCGCACACGACAGCGCCGACACGGCGCAGATGGAGATGGACCAATGAGGTTCAACGAAGATTTCGACGCAGATTTCAGTGCGCAGGGCGACCAGCCCCGCGACGACAGCCACCGCGGTCACCGCGGCAGGTTCCCCGGCGGCCAGGGTGGGCGTCCGGAAGGCGGGTTCGGTTCGGGCCCGCGAGGCGGACGCGGAGGCTTCCCCTTCGACGAGTTCGGCGACATGCCGATGGGTCCCCGTCGGGGACGCGGGGGGCCCGGCGGCATGGGTGGCCCAGGTGGACGCGGCGAGCGTCGCGGCCCGGGGCGTGGGCGTCGTGGTGACGTCCGCAACGCGATCCTGGCGCTCCTGATGGAGAAGCCGGCCAACGGTTACCAACTGATCGAGGGCATCAAGGAGAAGTCGCAGGACCTGTGGCGTCCGGGTGCCGGCTCGATCTATCCGGCCCTCGCGCTGCTCGAGGAGGAGGGCCTGATCGCCCCCACCGAGGTCGACGGCAAGAAGGTCTACGAGCTCACCGAGGCCGGACGTGAACACGTCGCGTCCCACGGTGACGAGACCACCGAACCGTGGGCCCGTGTGGCGCAGCCGCACCAGGGATTCCTGAACGTCCGCAAGGAGATGCACGGCCTCGTGCTGGCCCTGCAGCAGGTCGTGCTCACCGGAGACGAGGCGCAGATCACCAAGGCCCGCGAGATCCTCGACCGCGCACGCCGCGACCTGTACCGCATGCTCGCCGGGGACGACGTCTCCTGATCGAGCCCGTCCCGGTGCGTCCGCCCCTACTCTGGGCGTGGGACACCATTCCGGAGCGAGGAGGCAGGCCATGGCAGGCAAGTTCGAGGTCTATGCGGACGCGAGTGGCAAGTACCGCTTCCGCCTGAAGGCGGGCAACGGCGAGGTCGTGGCGACCGGCCAGCCCTACGCCGACAAGGCGGGGGCGAAGAAGGGTTGCGAAGCAGTCAGGAAGGCGGCGGCCGACGCGGTCATCGTCGAGGTCGAGGCTGACTGAAAGTCACCAGCAGCAGACGAAGGGGCCCCGGGAGCGATCCCGGGGCCCTTCTGCACCTGCACGCCGGGGAACCCGGTCAGATGTGGGAAATTCTGGCCGTTTCAACGTTTCATCGTCCTTTGGCTGCCCGCCAGGACCCACATCTGATCCGGAACGGAACCGCTTGCAGCCCACGGCCCGTCCTGCGGGGGCCTCAACCGCGCTTGTGCGCCATCCCCCGGACGATCAGGTCGCCGATCGACTGGATCGCCTGCACGATCACGATCAGCACCGCGACGCTGACCAGCAGCACCGGGGTGTTGAAGCGCTGGTAGCCGTAGCGGATCGCGAAGTCGCCCACGCCGCCACCGCCGATCGTGCCCGCCATCGCCGAGTAGCCGATGAGCATCACGAGGGTCAGCGTCCCCCCCGACACCAGGGGCGCCGCCGCCTCGGGCAGCAGCACCTTGCGGACGATCTGCCAGGTCGTCGCCCCCATGACCTGGGCCGCCTCGACCTTGCCCGGCGCGACCTCGCGCAGGGCGGCCTCGACCACGCGTCCGAAGAACGGGATCGCACCGATCGCCAACGGGACGGCGGCGGCCGTCGGTCCGTAGGCCGTGCCGACGATGAATCGCGTCACCGGGATGACCGCGATCAACAGGATGAGGAAGGGCAGCGAGCGCGCGAGGTTCACGATGCCGCCGAAGATCGTGTAGGCCCAGGCCTTCGGACGCAGACCGTCCGGGGCCGAGAGCCGCAGCAGGACGCCGACGAGCGTCCCCAGGATCAACGTCACGATGAACGAGAGGGCGACCATCCAGGCGGTCTCGCCGAGCGCGACCCACAGCTCCGGCAGCGATTCGGCGACCGTCGTCTTCTTCATGACACGCTCACCCCCCGCTCAGCCAGGTAGGCGCGGATGGCCCGGTCATCGACCTCGCCGTGCGGATGGCTGAAGGCGACACGGAGGCGTCCGACCTTGTGACCTGAGATCTGCTGGATGGCCCCGCCGAGGATCGACACGTCGATGCCGAGTTCGCGGGTGAGCCTCGAGAGCACCGGTTCGGCGGCGTCGTCATGCACGAAACTCAGCAACTGGGACGCCCCGATCCCCGCGAGGTCGGGGCGTCCGAGGGGGATGAGTTGGTCGGCGATCCGGGACGCGGGGTCGGCCACCAGGTCGAGGAGCGCGCCCTGTTCGACCACGCGTCCGTCCTCCATGAGGGCTGCGGCGTCGCAGATGCGGCGCACGACGTCGGACTCGTGGGTGATGAGCAGGACGGTGATGCCCGTGGCGTCGCGGATCGAGCGCACAAGATCGAGGATCTGCTCCGTCGTGGTGGGGTCGAGGGCCGAGGTTGCCTCGTCCATCAACAACACCTGCGGACGCGTCGCCAGCGCCCGCGCGATGCCGACGCGCTGCTTCTGGCCGCCCGACAGTTGCGAGGGGAAGGCCCGCGCCCGGTCGGTCAGCCCGACCAGGTCGAGGAGTTCGGCGACGCGGGTGCCGATCTCGGCCTTCGACGCGCCCTGCACCTCGAGGCCGAACGCCACGTTGTCGGCGACCGTCCGCGAACCGAGCAGGTTGAAGTGCTGGAAGATCGTGCCCAGGCGCCGCCTCGTCGAACGCAACGAGGCGGCGTCCAGGCTTGTCAGCTCGACTCCGTCGACCACGATGCGTCCGCTGGTGGGGCGCTCGAGGAGGTTCAGGCAGCGCAGCAGCGTGGTCTTGCCGGCGCCGCTGCGTCCGAGGATGCCGAAGATCTGGCCCGCCGGGACGTCGAGGGAGACGTCGTCCAGCGCGACCACCGGCGGCTTGCCGGCGTAGACCTTGGTGACGGAGTCGAGGGTGATCATGACGCGGGGACGACCGAGCCTTCGTACGTGTCGGTGATCCACTTCTTGATCTCGGGGCTGGTGAGCGCCTCGGCGACCTTGGTGACGCGGGCGTCCGTCTCGAGGGCCTTCCGCACGACGAGGATGTTCGCGTACGGGTTGTTGTCGGCCGACTCGATGGCGAGCGAATCGGTCGCGGGCTTGAGTCCGGCTTCGAGCGCATAGTTGCCGTTGATGACGCTGAGCGTGACCTTGGCGTCGTCGAGGGTGGCCGGCAGCTGCGGACGGTCGACCTGCAGGAACGTGAAGTTCTTCGGGTTGCCCGTGATGTTCTTCTCGGTGACCTGGCTGTAGTCGAGGTCGGCGTCCCCGGGCTTGACGTCGAGGGTGATCAGCCCGGCCTGCTGCAGCAGGAAGAGGCCACGCGCGTAGTTGGTGACGTCCTGCGGCACGGCGATCGTGGCGCCCTCAGGCGTGGACGCGAGGTCGGTGACCTTCTTCGAGTAGAGGCCCAGCGGCTCCACGTGGGTGGACGCCACGCTGACGAGGTCGTCGGTGCCGTGCTCGGTCTGCCAGCTCGTCAGGTAGGGGACGTGCTGGAAGAAGTTGGCGTCCACATCACCCGATTCGAGGATCTGGTTCGGGTCGATCTCGCCCGTGATCTCGCGGACGGTGATCTTCACGTCCCCGAGCAGGTTGAGCGTCTGCACCTGCTTGAGGAGTTCGGCGTGGGGGGTCGAGGACGCCAGGATGACGAGGGGCTTGTCAGAGGTGGTGGCGCTGTCGTTCGAGGACGCCCCGCAGGCGGACAGGCCTGTGGTGGCGGCGATGGCGAGGGTGGCGGCGAGGAAGCCGCGGCGTGACGTGGTCATGGGTTTCTCTTTCGGGTGTGCAGAGTCATTGTGGACGTGCGGGTGTGACGGTTCGGAGTGGGTTCACGAACTGGTCACCGTTGGGGTGATCACTGACAGCACCGTCCGGGAGCCAGGGCTCGACCGGGGGTCGGGAAAGATGGGTCCAACCGGGGGAGTGCTGTCAGCAGGGCATTCGCCGACACATGCACGCGGCGACCGTCATGGGCATGGTGCATGCCGAGAGGTCGAACAGGTGCGTGCGCATGCGTCCACGGTAGGAGGTCGGACGTCCGGATGACAACTTGGGACGCCGGGCTCTGGCGCGAGTCCACCGCCCCGCCGGCTTTCTTGCTCGGGCAAGGGACGCCGCCCCCGCCACCGCTGGTTTCCTTGCTCGGGCAAGGGACGCCGCCCCGCCACCGCTGGTTTCCTTGCGCGGGCAAGAGAACGGTCCGATCCCGGCGCGAATTGGGGTGGTTTCGCTGACGATGCAAGGAAACCGGCCGTGGCAGGGGCCGCGGGCTCAGTCGGCTGGGAGTTCTGCCGCCCCGCCGCCCGCTGGTTTCCTTGCGCGGGCAAGGGAACGGCCCGATCCCGGGGCGAATTGGGGCGGTTTCGCTGACGATGCAAGGAAACCTGCCGTGACAGGGGCGCGGGGGCGGGCGTCCGAGTGACGACGCAAGGAAACCGGCCGTGACAGGCGCCGCGGGCTCAGTCGGCTGGGAGTCCCTCTGCTGCGCGCCGCCTCGCCAGCCGCGTGTCGCCGAGGAAACCGACCCGGAGCGGCACCC
>CALKHV010000171.1 GCA_937988865.1 uncultured Propionibacteriaceae bacterium
CGGATCGTCCGGAGCGCACGGATCGTCCGGAGCGCACGGATCGCTACCAGGGGCGCGACGACAGGACCCAGGGCCGCGACGACCGCTACCAGCGTCCCGAGCGACGCGACGACCGCTACCAGCGCGACGACCGCCCGTCGTCGGGCGACCGCTACCAGCGCAATGACAGCTACCAGCGCAGCGATCGCCCGCAGACCGGGGACCGTTACCAGCGCAACGACAGCTACCAGCGCCCCGATCGCCCCCAGGGCGAGCGTTACCAGCGCAGCGACAGCGATCGTCCGCAGACGGGTGACCGTCACCCCCGGAGCGACAGCTACCAGCGCAGCGATCGCCCGCAGACCGGTGACCGTCACCAGCGCAATGACAGCTACCAGCGCAACGACAGCTACCAGCGCAGCGATCGTCCCCAGACCGGCGACCGTTACGAGCGCAACGACCGTCCTGCGCGTTACGACCGGTCACAGGGTGAGCGTCCGGAGCGCACCGACCGCCGCCCCGCCCGCGACTTCAGCCCCGCGCGTCCCCCGCGTCCCGAGACGCCCCGTCGTGACCATGACGCACGTGGCCATCACACCAATCGCACCGAGGTTGCACCTCGCGCCCGCGCCTGGGGTCGTGACACCTATGTCGACGAGGACGCGCCCCTGACCGACACGATGAGCTGGGAGGCCGGAGAGATCGGCGACCTCGACGGTGTCGAGACGTCCACGAGCCACTTCGGAGAACTCGGCGTCCCCGAGCTGCTCGTCGCGGCCCTGGCCAAGCAGGAGATCACGCAGCCGTTCCCGATCCAGGTCGCGACGATCCCCGACGCCATGGCCGGACGCGACGTCCTGGGACGCGGTCGCACCGGATCCGGCAAGACCCTGGCCTTCGGGCTGCCCATGCTGACCCGCCTCAACGCGGCGTCCGCCAGTGGTGGCGCACCCCGTGGTCTGGTCCTCGTGCCCACCCGGGAGCTCGCACTCCAGGTGGCCGACGTCATCGCCCCGCTCGCCCGCGTCATGAAGCTCGACCTCATGCTGGTGGCCGGGGGCATGGCCTACGGTCCGCAGCTGCGCGCGTTCGAGCGCGGCGTCGACATCGTCGTCGCCACCCCCGGACGACTGATCGACCTGCTCGAGCAGGGTGCGGTCGACCTCTCCCAGGTCATCGTCACGGTGCTCGACGAGGCCGACCACATGGCCGACCTGGGCTTCATGCCGGCCGTCACGACGCTGCTCGACGCGGTCTCCGCAGAGGGACAGCGACTCCTCTTCTCGGCGACCCTCGACGGGGCCGTCGACAAGTTGGTCCGGCGCTACCTCCACGACCCGATGACCCACGAGGTCGACGAGAACCGTGCGTCCATCTCGACGATGCAACACCGTCTGCTGCACGTCATGCCGCACGACAAGAACGCTGTGACCGCCGAGATCGCCAACCGCCCGGGACGCACGGTCATCTTCGCGCGCACCCAGATGGGCGCCTCCCGCGTCGCCGACCAGCTGCGTGCAGCCGGCGTGATGGCGGGTGCCCTGCACGGCGGCCTCACCCAGGGCGCGCGGTCGCGCATCCTCGCGGCGTTCAAGGCCGGGGACGTCCCCGTGCTCGTGGCCACCGACGTGGCCGCTCGTGGCATCCACGTCGACGACGTGTCACTGGTGCTGCAGATCGATCCGCCCATGAACTCCAAGGACTACCTCCACCGGGCCGGACGCACGGCCCGCGCCGGCGAGACCGGTGTGGTCGCGTCCATCGTGCTGCCCCACCAGCGCCGCGGCATGGTGCGCCTCACGTCGCAGGCGGGCGTCCAGGTCGAGCCGATCCCGGTTCGCCCGGGTGAGGACCTCCTGTCCGAGCTGACGGGTTCGCGTCCGGTCACCGAGGGTCCGATCGCGGACGCCGCCTTCGAGGCGCTCGTTGCGCCCCCGAGGGCCACACGCTCGGGCCGCTCCAGCCAGGGTGGTCGGCCCCGCTCCGGCGGTGGCGGCTACAAGGGTGGCGGTGGTGGTTACAAGGGCAATCGCGACAGTGGCGGCTGGCGCCACGGCTCCAAGCGGGACTCGTTCTAGGCTGAGCCGGCGTGAGTAGCGAGCTGATCCGCCTGCGACTGGCCACCGAGGCCGACGCCCCCGCCATGTTGCGGACGATCCACGCGGCCTTCGGGGCACGGCGGCCGGTCGACCCCCCGGCGGCCGCGCTGTCCGACACGGTCGCCGACGTCGAGGACGCCCTCGTCGGCGGTGAAGGCGTCATCGCCGAGATCGACGGTTCGATGGCGGGTTGCCTGCTGCTGAGCCTCGACGGAGTGCTGGCGGGCCTGCACCGGGTCAGCGTCCACCCCGACCACCGCGAGCACGGCATCGCCGCTGCCATGGTGAGGGGGGCGATCGAGGTCGCCACCGACATCGGCGCCCGTCGTATCGAACTGTTGTGTCGCCGTGAGTTCCCCGAGACCCTCGGCTGGTGGCGCACACACGGCTTCGAGCCCGTCCGCGAGGCCGACCTCGGCCTGATCCTCGCCGTCGACCTTCCGGCGCGGGTCGAGGTCCCCACCGCCGACGACATGCACACCCTCGGACGCCGGCTCGCCGCGATCCTGCGTCCCGGGGATGTCGTGGTGGCCTCCGGAGACCTCGGTGCCGGAAAGACCACCCTCACCCAGGGGATCGGCGATGGCCTGGGCGTCGCTGGGCCGATCATCTCTCCCACCTTCGTTCTGTCGCGCGTCCACCCCTCGCGCGCGGCTGGTCCCGCGCTCGTGCACGTGGACGCCTACCGCCTCTCCTCGGCAGCCGAACTCGAGGACCTCGACCTCGACGCCTCCCTGTCCGACTCGGTCACCCTGATCGAATGGGGTGCAGGATTGGCCGACGGTCTGGCAGCGTCCCGACTCGACATCGACATCCGCCGTTCGGGCGACCCCGATGACGAGACCCGGGTGGTCTATCTTGCGGGTCTGGGGGATCGGTGGCACGGGGTCGATCTCCACGCCCTGACCGGAGGGGAGCAGGCATGACCACATGGACGCTGGGGGTCGACACCTCCACCGACATCTGCGTCGGGCTGGCGTCCGACGGCGTGGTCGTCGGACGAGACCTGGTCGCCGACCGTCGCGGGCACGCCGAGAAGTTGATGCCCGCGATCATCGCCCTCTGCGCGGGCGCCGGCATCGCCGTCCGTGACCTCGACGAGGTCGCGGTGGGCGTCGGACCCGGCCCTTTCACGGGTCTTCGGGTCGGCATCGTCACCGCTCACACCCTGGCCTTCCTCTCGGGCACCGAGTTGCACGGCGTGTGCAGCCTGGACGTCCTGGCCCGCCAGTGGGTCGAGAGCGCGTCCGCACCCCCGACAGAATTCGTCGTCGCCTCGGACGCCCGCCGCAAGGAGCTCTACTGGGCGCACTACGACGCCTCGGGACGCCGGCTCGGCGACGCCCGGGTCAGCGACCCCGCAGACCTCCCCGCCCTGCCCCTCGCCGGCCCCGGCCGTGAGGTCTACCCCGACCTCTTCCCGGACGCTGGTGGCCCGACCCGGTTGGACGCCGGCATCCTCGCCGCCCAGTGGGCCGACCTCCCGGACGCCGGGATCGAACCCCTCTACCTGCGCAAGCCGGACGCCAGCGTCCCGACGACACGCAAGTCAACGCTCCTCCAACCCAGACTCCAGGTGGGACGCAGATGATCATCTCCCGAGCACATGTCAACGACGTCGCCGCGATCGTCGCCCTCGAGGCCGAGGCGTTCCCCGCGTCCGAACGCTGGTCGCACGAGTCATGGGTCGGCGAGATCCTCGCGGACGATCGGCTCGTGCTCATCGGACGCGGGCCCTTCGACGAGGTGATGGCCGCCGCAACCTTCCAGTGCGTCGAGGATGTCGCAGACCTGCACCGCATCATGATCGCCGAGGAGCACCGGGGCCAGGGCCAGGCCCGCCGCCTGTTGGTGGCCGGCATGCAGTGGGCCGAAGCCATCGGCGCCCGGCGCATCCTCCTCGAGGTGCGTCAGGACAACGAGGTCGCCATCCAGCTGTACCAGCGTCACCACTTCACCCCGATCGGGACGCGCCTCGACTACTACGGTCCGGGCGTCCACGCGGTGGTGATGGAAGCGGAGCTGGGCTCGGGCCTCGACACCCGGATCGAGGATCGATGGGCGATCGCATGAGCGGACCCCTCGTGCTGGGCATCGAGTCGTCGTGCGACGAGACCGGGGTCGGGATCGTCCGCGGGAACACCTTGCTCGCCAACGAGGTGGCGAGTTCGGTCGAGCAGCACGTGCGCTTCGGCGGTGTCGTTCCCGAGGTGGCGTCCCGCGCCCATCTCGAGGCGATGATTCCGGCGCTGGAGCGCGCCTGCGCGTCCGCGGACGTCGACCTCTCCGAACTCGACGGCATCGCCGTCACCGCCGGACCGGGTCTCATGGGAGCCCTGGTGGTGGGCCTGGCGAGCGCCAAGGCCCTCGCCAGCTACCTCGACAAGCCGCTCTACGGCGTCAACCACCTCGCCGGGCACGTGGCCGTCGACCTGCTCGACCACGGGACGCTGCCGACCCCCGCGGGCGCACTGCTCGTGTCGGGCGGGCACACCGAACTCCTGGTCGTCGACGACATCGCGACGTCCATCACCCAGGTCGGCGCGACGATCGACGACGCGGCCGGCGAGGCGTACGACAAGGTGGCCCGCGTCCTTGGACTGCCGTACCCCGGTGGCCCGGTGATCGACCGGGCGGCCCAGGACGGCGACCCGACCGCGATCCGCTTCCCGCGGGGGCTGACCGCGCGCCACGACCTCGAGAAGCACCGCTTCGACTACTCCTTCTCGGGGCTCAAGACCGCCGTCGCACGGTGGGTCGAGGCGCGCGAACGCGACGGGCTCGACGTCCCGGTCAACGACGTGGCCGCCTCGTTCCAGGAGGCCGTCTGCGACGTGCTCACGGCCAAGGCCGTCGACCTGTGTCTCGACCGCGGTCTCACGCACTTCCTCATCGGTGGGGGAGTCGCGGCCAATTCGCGGCTACGCGTCCTCCTGGAGGAACGTCTGACCGAGGTGGGCGTCGAGTTGAGGCGTCCGCGTCCGGGCCTGTGCACCGACAACGGCGCGATGATGGCCGTGCTGGGCAGCGAGATCATCCGCGCAGGGGGACGCCCGTCGTCCCTGGACATCGGCGCCAACTCCGGTCTGCCGATCTCGACGATCCTGGTCTGAGGCACGTCCGACGTGCCCTACAGCCCGATCCTGACGACGCTGGCCTTCGTGAGGTCGCCGGACGGCGAGCGCGTGCTGATGTGTCATCGCAGTGCCCGCGTCGACGACGAGCAACTCGGCAAGTACAACGGGCTCGGGGGCAAGGTCGAGCGCGACGAGGACGTCGTCGCCGGCATCCGTCGCGAACTGCTCGAGGAGGCCTGCATCGAGGCCACGTCCCTGCGCCTGCGGGGCACCGTCAGCTGGCCGGGCTTCGGACGAAACGGCGAGGACGTGCTCGGCTTCATCTTCGTGGTGGACGCGTTCACCGGGGACGTCCCTGCGTCCAATGACGAGGGGACGCTCACCTGGGAGCGGATCGACGGGCTGGGCGACCTCCCCATGTGGGAGGGCGACCGGCACTTCCTCCCCCTGGTCTTCGACGACTCCGTGGCCCAGTTCCACGGCTGCCTTCCCTACGAGTCGGGACGCCCGGTCGGGTGGACGGTGAGCACCCTGTGAACCCGCTCCTCACCGACGAGGGTGCCCGGGCGCTGGAGTTCGCGGCGCGGGAGGCCGACCCCGACTCCCTCGGGGCGGCCACGAGGCTGCGGGCCCGCTTCGCCCCCGACCTGGCTGCCGCTGCCCTCACGCAGGTGGCCCTGCGACGACGCGGACGCACCAAGTTCGGTGAGGCGTCCGATTCGCTCTTCCTCACCTCCCACGGGCTGGAGCAGGCGTCCCGCCCGTCGGTGGCCGACTGGCGCGCGGCGCGGCTGCGCGCAGCGGGGGTCACCAGGGTCATCGATCTCGGCTGCGGCATCGGCGCGGACGCCCTGGGTTTCCAGCGCGCAGGCCTCGACGTCGTGGCCGTCGAACTCGACCCGACCACCGCGGAGTTCGCGTCCGCCAACCTGGGCGTCGACGTGATCGTCGGGGACGCCGAAACCCTGGCCGACGGGCTGCTCGACGGCGCAGGACCCGGGACCGCGGTGTTCTGCGACCCCGCACGGCGAAACGACCAGGGCCGGCTGTGGCGTCCCGAGCAGTTCAGCCCGTCCTGGGACTTCGTGTCGTCCCTGTTCGTCCGCCCCACCTCCGCCGTGGTCAAGCTCGGGCCGGGAGTGCCGACGACGCTGCTGCCGACCGGCGTCCGCGCGACCTGGGTCAGCGACCACGGCTCGGTGGTCGAGGCGGGCCTGTGGAACGTGCCGGGTCTCGCGTCCGGACGCGAGGCCGTCCTGCTCCCGGGCGGGGCGTCCATCGTTCGGTCCGCCCTACCTCGTGAGCTGCCCGTCGGCCCGGTCGGACGCTTCCTCCTCGAACCCGACGGAGCGGTCATCCGCAGTGGCGCGATGGGCGATCTCGCCCCGGACGCCACCTGGCTGCTGGCCCCGGGGATCGCCTACCTGACGTCCGACGAGATGGTGCGGACGCCCTTCGCGACGACGTTCGAGGTGCTCGACGTGCTCGACGCCTCGGAGAAGTCGCTGCGGGCGTGGATCCGCGACAACGCCATCGGGACGCTCGAGATCAAGAAGCGGGGGATCGAGATCGACCCGGCCGACCTGCGCCGCCGGCTGAAGCCGCGCGGGACGGGCAGCGCGACCATCGTGCTGACCCCGACGGAGGTCGGCGTCCGTGCCCTGGTCGTGCGACGCGTGGTGTCCTGACTGGCACTCGGGTTGAACGAGTGCTAATCGCGGGTGTAGCTTCGTGGTTGGCACTCTCCCTGTGAGTGTGCCAGCTCCGGGGCGGCACCGCGACGACGCACCGGGCCCAACCGCCGGGTCACCGGCATTCGACACAGCAACCGAGAAATCGGTGTGAAACCTAGTCAGAAAGGGGTTTGACGTGGCAACCACGATCAAGCCGCTCGAGGACCGCGTCCTCGTTCAGCCTCTCGAAGCAGAGCAGACCACCGCCTTCGGTCTGGTCATCCCTGATACCGCCAAGGAGAAGCCCCAGGAGGGCGCCGTCATCGCCACGGGCCCCGGCCGCGTTGACGACAAGGGCGTCCGCATTCCGATGGACGTCGCCGTCGGCGACATCGTGATCTTCTCGAAGTACGGGGGCACCGAGGTCAAGTACGACGGGCAGGAGTACCTCCTCCTCAACGCCCGCGACATCCTCGCCGTCGTTTCAAAATAAGCGAGGAGGGACAGCCCCCTCGACCCCCGGCCCTCCGGCGCACCACCGCTTCGCGGTTGCCGTAGGGCGATGGAATTGCCGCAAGGCGAGGAGGGACAGCCCCCTCGACCCCCGGCCCTCCGGCGCACCACCGCTTCGCGGTTGCCGTAGGGCGATGGAA
>CALKHV010000172.1 GCA_937988865.1 uncultured Propionibacteriaceae bacterium
GCAACAGTGCCGTCTTCGCCGTCAACGGCGACTACTACGGCTTCCGCGACACCGGCATCGAGATCCGCAACGGCGTCATCTGGCGCGACAAGGCGGCCCGCCAGGGGCTCGCCTTCCACTCCGACGGCACGATGAAGCTCTACGACGAGACCGCGACGTCGGCGGCCAAACTGGTCGAGCAGGGTGTCTGGCAGACGCTCTCGTTCGGTCCCGGGATCGTCGAGAACGGCAAGGTGCTCTCGGGGATCGAGAACGTGGAGGTCGACACGAACGTCGGCAACCACTCGATCCAGGGACAGCAACCTCGAACCGGCGTCGGGCTCATCGACGTCAACCGCATCCTCGTCGTCGTCGCCGACGGCCGGAGCTCCGGCTATTCCCGCGGAGTGACGATGACCGAGTTCGCGCAGATCTTCGTGGACGCCGGCGCCCAGGTTGCCTACAACCTCGACGGCGGGGGCTCGTCAGCCATGTACTTCAACGGCGCCCTCGTCAACAACCCGCTCGGCCGTGGCCAGGAGCGGGGAGTCAGCGACATTCTCTACATCGCCTGAGGACACACGATGATCATCCTGATTCCTGCCTACGAACCCGACCACAAGTTGATCGCGCTCCTGCGCTCGATCACCGAGGCCCAGCCTTCCGTCGAGGTGGTCCTCGTGGACGATGGCTCCGGCCCCGACCATGCGTCCCTGTTCCTCAGGGCCAGCGAGCTGGGCGGCCTCGTGCTCACCCACCCGGTCAACCGGGGCAAGGGTGCGGCGCTGCGCACGGGGTTCGCCTGGATCGCTGGGCACCGCCCCGGACAGGTGGTGGTCTGCGCAGACTGCGACGGGCAGCACACCGCCACCGACATTCTCAAGGTGGGGGACGCGACGACCGCGTCCATCGCCGTGGGACGCCCGTCCATCGTGCTGGGCGCACGTCACTTCACGGGACGCGTCCCGTTCCGGAGCCGGTTCGGCAACGAAGTCACGCGAGGCTTCTTCGCGCTCGCCACCGGAATCCGGCTGCGGGACACCCAGACCGGGCTGCGCGGGTACCCCGCGTCCATGCTCGACTGGCTGGGCACGATCGAGGGCGACCGCTTCGAGTACGAACTGAACACGTTGCTGCAGGCCAAACCCGGTGGGCACCCGATCGTCGAGGTGCCGATCGCGACGATCTACCTCGATGAGAACGCGTCCTCGCACTTCCGGCCGATTCAGGACTCCGCACGCATCTACGCCCCGCTGCTCACGTTCACCGCGTCGTCGCTCATGGGGTTCGGTATCGACCTCGTGGCCGTCCTGGTGCTCCAGGCGATCTTCGGCAACCTGCTGGTCTCGGTGGTCGGTGCGCGACTGCTCAGTTCTGCCGCCAACTTCCTCGTCAACCGCAATCTCGTGTTCGATCGCACGGGACGGAGTGGGAGGGCCACGTCCGCCGGACGCTATGCCGGTCTGGCCGTGCTGATCCTCGCCGCCAACTACGGGCTCATGTGGCTGTTGACCGGCCCGGTCAGCGCTCCGTTGCTCGTGGCGAAGGTGCTGACTGAACTCACCCTCTTCGGGTTCAGCTACGCCGCCCAGCAGCGGTACGTGTTCCGACCCGACCTGGACGCCGGGACGCCGCTCGTCACGGGCCTGGCGGCCGTCCAGCCCCCCCAGCCCATCACGGGAAGCACTGCCGCCGACCAGGCCCTGGCCGTGGGTAATCGGGGACGCATCCTCGCCTGAGCAGCCGGTGGCCACGACCCTCACCCCAGCATCCCGAACACGGTGCCGGCGATGAGCGGCACGACCCCGACCAGCAGGAAGGCGGGCAGGAAGCAGCACATCAGCGGACCCACCGACCGGACGCCGACCGTCCTCGCCCGTTGTTCGACCTCGCGTCGACGCAGCGTCCGGGTGGAGGTCGCGTGCTCGGCGAGAAGGCCGGAGACGGCGGTCCCGGAGCCTGCGCTCCGCGCGACGTCCCGTGCTGCACGACCCCACACGGGATGATCCGCGAGGTCGAGCCAGGCGTCACCGTCAGGGACGCCGACGCTGACCAGGGAGGCCACGCGTCCCAGGGTTGACGCCACCTCGGGCCCACTGAGTCGGGCCACCTCTGCCACTGCCATCCGCAATGGAGCACCCGCCGAGAGGCAGGAGGCCAGCAATTCCATGGCCTGGGGAGCCTCGGCCAGTTCGCGCTCCCTGGCCCGACGGACGCCCGCAGGCTCAAGACGCCCGAGGACGACCACCGACACGGGGAGGCTCGCCAACGCCACGGCGGTGGCGAGTCCCTGACCCACGAGGATCGGGAGTGCGGCCCAAGCCGCCAGCCCCAGGGCCGCACCAACGCAGAGTCGTAGTCGTAGCTTTACCGCCCCCGGACGTCCCGCCAACCACACCGGCGCCGCCCGGACCTGCCGGGTAGGGGGCACCCGGCCCGCCGCAAGGGACAACCAGACGGCGATCGCCAGGGCGAGGGACGCGACGACGGGCATCACGAGGCCACCTCGACGGAATCGGCGAGGTGTTCGGTCCACAGGACGCCGGCGCAGGCCAGCACCACGCCTGCCAGCACGCACAGTTGACCAGCCATCGTGTGGAGCAGGAATCGCACCGGATCACCGCCCGACACCACGCCCATCGCGAGGCCGATGAGGGGAAGGCCCGCGAGCAGGCGCCCGGTGGCTCGGGGTGCTGCGAGTTCGGACGCGACCATGGCCGCGGTCGCCTGCCGCGCTCGAAGGCCGGCGGAGACCGATTGGGCGGCGTCCGCGATCGGCGCCCCGCTGCGCTCGCTGAGTTCCCATGCACGGGCCAGCCAGGTGAAACCCTCGGCCGCGGGCTCGCTGACGGCGACCTGCCGCAGGGCCGCCGCAGCGTCGCCGCCGATCGCCGCAGTCGCAGCGACCCTCTCGAGCAACGAGCAATCGCCTGCAGCGTCACGGAGAGCGACGGCAGGAACCTGGCCGATGCGCAGTTGTCCTGCCACCACTTCGCACGAGCGCACCACGTCGGCCTCGATCGCCCTGGCCCGGCGTCGGCGCCTCCCCACGACGACCAGCCTCGCGCCCGTGGCCCCCACTGCCGACCCGACGAAGGCCCACACGCCCGCCAGAACGAAACCGATGCCTGCCACTGCGAGTGCCACCAGCACCCATGCCGCGCGCCCCCACCAGGCGGCCGGACCCGACCGGTCGTCCAGGGGCGCCAGTCGATCAGCCGGCGTCCACCCGAGCACCGCGAGAACTGCCGCCGACATCGCCAGGAGCGTCATCGGAGCACCTGCACCAGCTCATCGTGCGCCGGCCCGGGCAGCCATTCCCCCGTCGGCGACGAGAAGGCGCCGACGGCGATCTCGACGAGGCCATCGGGACGCCGTTGCACCACACCGATCTCGCCCACCCGCCGCACGCCACCCTCCCCGCGCGCCACGTGCACCACGACCCGCAGCGCGCTCGCCACCTGGGCGTGGCAGGCATCACGGCCCAGGCCGCCGAGGGCCGCCAGTGCTTCCAGCCGGGCCGGCACGTCGGAGGCCGAGTTGGCGTGCACGGTTCCACACCCACCCTCGTGACCGGTGTTCAGCGCGGTCAGCAGGTCGCAGAGTTCTGCTCCTCGCACCTCGCCCAGCACCAACCGGTCGGGCCGCATGCGCAGGGCCTGCCTGACCAGGTGCGTGAGCGAGATCGTGCCCGCGCCTTCGGCGTTGGCCACGCGCGCCTCCAACCTCACGCAGTGCGGGTGGTCGGGTGCAAGTTCTCGCGAGTCCTCGACCACCAGAAGCCGCTGGTCAGCCGGAACCAGCGCCAACAGAGAGGCCAGCAAGGTGGTCTTCCCGGAGCCGGTTCCGCCGCTGACCAGAAACGCGACCCTCGAGTCGACAAGGCGCCGGAGCATGCCCGCGCACTCCGCGCTGATCGACCCCGTTGCCACCCACTGGTCCAGGCTGAACGATCGTCGCGCAGGCACCCGGAGCGAGAGGCACGTCCCCGGGTCGGCGAGAGTCGACAGCACCGCGTGGACGCGCGTCCCGTCGGTGAGCCGTGCGTCCACGCAGGGGCTGGCGTCATCCAGGCGGCGTCCGGCGGACGCTGCGAGCCGCACGGCCAGCCTGCGCACCTCATCGTCATCCCGGAAGCGGACGTCGACCAGTTCCAGACCGTGTCCACGGTCGATGAACACCTGCGACGGGCCGTTCACCAGGACGTCGGTCACCCCCGGCATCCTCAGCAGCGGGTCGAGGGGACCCGCACCCACGCTGGTTCGCCGAAGGGCGTCCAGCGCGTGCATGACCATGGCGTCCGAGACCACCAGCCCCAGGTGCCGCAATCCGTCCGCCACGTCAGCCGGTGCGTACGGACGTCCGAGGGAGCCGAGCTTCAGCCTCAGGAGCTCGAGGTCGTCGTCGTTCATGCCACCAGCCCATCCAACAGAGAGGCCACGTCACGCCCGTAGCCCCGGCCCGTCCGGCGCGCTGGCGGCTCGCCGTTCTCGAGGGCCCGAGGCAGGCGATCGTCCTCGCCGATCGCTCCGGCGAGGGGCAGCCCGAGCGCCTCGGCCACCGCCTCCGGGGGGAGCCGGCGTCCCCGACCGGTGCGCACCACCACCGACGCGTCCTGCACTCCTGTGCGGTTCGCCCGTGCGCGCGCAGCCACGACCGACCTCACGTCCGCCCCCACCAGCAGCAGGGTCTGGCACGTGGGCCACAGCTCGGCCACGGACGAGTCGCCGCGTCCGGTGTCGAGCACGACCAGGTCATGCGTCCGGGCGAGACTGGTCACGACGGACTGCGCGGCCTCGCCGTCGAGATCGAGGCCGGACGCGGACCCCCGCGTCGCGACGATCGCCACCCCACCCACCGTGGGCAGATGGGGGCGCAGATCACCGATCGAACCGGTCGCGGACGCCAGATCGGCCCACCGCCAGCCCTGTTCCGTCTCGGCCCCGAACATGAGGTCGAGGCCACCCCCGCAGGGGTCGAGTTCGACGACACCGGACGCCAGGCCGCGCGCCGCACCCACCTGGGCCAGGGCGCATGCCAGCGTGCTCCCCCCGATTCCCCCCCCCCCCCCCCCCCCCCCCCCCAACCCCCCCCCCCCCCCCGGCCCCCCCCGCGCCCCCCCCCCCCCACCCGGGGG
>CALKHV010000173.1 GCA_937988865.1 uncultured Propionibacteriaceae bacterium
CGTTGTCGCCGAACAGGTCGAGCGCCACCAGAGTGGTCACCGCCTCGCCCGCACCGCGATGGTCCTCGCGGACGGACAGCACCAGCCCTCGATCGGGGTGGACGCGGACGTCCCCGAAACGAACGTCCGCGGACGCCGGGGTGATCGCCACCGCACCGTCGACGTCCAGACGCAACAGCGAGCGGGTCGCGTCGTCGCTGCACACGACCACCCCGGCCCTGACGTCGTACGCACCGCCGCCGTACTCCATCACCCGACTCCGGACATTGATCGGCGCGGGCGTCAGGTCGTCGACGACGCCGTCTCGCCAGCGGACCAGGGTGAGCCGTCCGTCCTGACCGGGGCGGGACTCGAGCCAGTAGGCGTCCCCGCCGTCGGCGTGGACGTCGGACAGGCCGGTCGAAGCAGCCAGCACGGACGCGATGCTGATCGGGGACGTCCAGGAGCCGAAGCGCGCGGCACGGGGAGGGGTGGTCATGGGTTCACGCTAGTGGGATCAGGTTCGCAGTGGTGCAGCAGCAGTTTCTGGGGCACAATCGGTGGAAGTACTCCATCGAGGGCTCACCGTGTCAGGCAGCTGGGGAAGGCTCATCTGGCCCGGAGGAGGACACATGGTGGAGACGACACGTGGACTGGTGTTCGTCCACTCAGCGCCGTCCGCGCTGTGCCCACACGTCGAGTGGGCGGTGGGCGGCGTCCTTCGCATGCCCACGCACTTCTCGTGGACGCCCCAGCCCGCCGAGCGTGGCAGCTATCGCACCGAGTACTCGTGGACGGGCGCGCCGGGGACGGCGGCTGCCATCGCCAGCGCGCTCAAGGGGTGGGAACGCCTGCGTTTCGAGGTCACCGAGGAGGCGTCCCGGGCCGTCGAGGCGCACCGTTACTCCTACACCCCGAGCCTGGGTGCCTTCCACGCCATCACCGGCGTGCACGGCGACATCCTGGTCGCCGAGGACCGCATCAAGGCGGCCGTGGCGAGGGAAGCGCTGGGGGGCAAGGGGATTCACGCGGCGCTCGACGAGCTCCTCGGACGTCCGTGGGACGACGAACTCGAGATCTTCCGCCACGCCGCCGAGGGCGCACCGGTGAGGTGGCTCCACCAGGTGGTGTAGCCGTCCCTCACCGGGCACCGCTCAAGCTGTCACAGCATGGAGGCTGTCGATCACAACGGGATGTTGGTGTGCCCACCCCGGACGCCGAAGTCGGCGTCCCGCAGGGCCTTCGCCAGCGCCGAGCGGGTGACCTTGGGGCTGATGATCTCGTCCACGACGCCGATCTCGACAGCCTTCTCGACGCCGCCGGCGATGCGCTCGTGCTCGGCCGCGAGTTCCAGTTCGACCTGGGCGCGCGACTCGTCGGGCACTTCGGCCAGCTTCCGGCGGTGCAGGATCCGGATGGCCGCGACCGGGCCCATGACCGCAACCTGCGCACCCGGCCACGCGAAGACCTTCGTCGCACCCAGCGAGCGGGAGTTCATGGCGATGTAGGCGCCGCCGTAGCTCTTGCGCGTCACCAGCGTCACGCGCGGGACGGTTGCCTCGGCGAAGGCGTGCAGCAGCTTGGCGCCGCGTCGCACGACACCGTCCCACTCCTGGCCCACACCGGGCAGGTAGCCGGGGACGTCCACGACGACGACGAGCGGGACGCCGAACGCGTCACACATGCGCACGAAACGGGACGCCTTCTCGGCGCTCAGCGAGTCGAGACAGCCGCCGAGGCGAAGCGGGTTGTTGGCGACGACGCCGACCGTGCGTCCGCCCAGGCGTCCGAGGGCGACGACCATGTTGGGTGCCCAGCGTCCGTGCAGTTCAGACGTCGTCCCGGGATCGAGGATGCCGTCGAGCAGGGGGTGCACGTCGTAGGCGCGCTTGGCCGACTCGGGGAGCAGCGCCTCGAGATCGGTGTCCTCGATCTCGGGGGCCACGCGTCCCTGGCTCGACAGCAGGCAGACGAGTTCGCGCCCGCGGTGCATGGCGTCCGCCTCGTCGTCGGCAGCGATGTGCACGACACCGGAGCGACGCCCGTGGACGTCCGGACCACCGAGGCGCGCCATGTCGACGTCCTCACCGGTGACCGAGCGGACGACCTCAGGACCGGTGACGAAGATGCGTCCCTCGGGGGCGAGGATGACGATGTCGGTCAGCGCCGGGCCGTACGCGGCGCCACCGGCGGCCGCGCCGAGCACGATCGAGATCTGCGGAACCTTGCCGGACGCCCGGGTCATGACGTTGAAGATCTTGCCCACGGCGTGCAGCGAGAGGACGCCTTCCGCCAGTCGTGCGCCACCGGAGTGCCAGATGCCGATGATCGGGACGCGGTCGACGAGCGCGCGGTGGTAGGCCTCGACGACGACATCACAGCCGTCGACGCCCATGGCGCCACCCATGACGGTGGCGTCCGAGCAGAAGGCGACGACGCGATTGCCGTCGATCATGCCGACACCGGCCAGCATGCCGTTGCCGTTGTCGTCGCTGATGAGCTCGAGGGTGCCCTCGTCCATCAGGGCAGCCAGGCGGGTGTTGGGATTGCGCGGGTCGAGCTCGCGGGGGAGCTTCTCCTTGATGGCCGACATGGGGTCTCCTTCTGGAGGTTGGGGGCGCCGACCGACCGCGGACGCGAGTTGCGTCCGCAGGCGGGGCTGGGGTCAGCGGGTCTGGTGGGCGTTGGTCACGGCGACGGCGACGTTGTGCCCGCCGAAGCCGAACGAGTTGTTGAGGGCTGCCAGCGGGCCCTCGGGCAGGGTGCGGACCGTGGTCGCGATGTCGATCCCGAGGTCGGGTTCGAGGTTCTCGATGTTGATCGTCCCGGGCACCTTGCGGTCAACGAGCGCCATCATCGTGGCGAACGTTTCGAGCGCACCCGCGCCACCGAGCAGGTGGCCGGTCATCGACTTGGTGCCCGTCACGACCACGTGGGACGTGTCGTCGCCGAGGGCCTGGCGGATCGAACCGGCCTCGGTCACGTCACCCTGGGGGGTCGAGGTGGCGTGGGCGTTCACGTGGACGATGTCGCGGGGGGTCAGGCCTGCGTCCGCGAGGGCTCGCAGCATGGCCGACTTCTGGCCGTGACCCGTGGGGTCGGGCTGGACGATGTCGTGGGCGTCCGCGGAGATGCCGGCGCCGGCGAGGGTGCCGTAGATCTTCGCACCACGGGCGGTGGCGTGTTCGAGGGTCTCGATCACCATCAACGATGCGCCCTCACCGAGCACGAACCCGTCGCGTCCGGTGTCCCAGGGGCGGGACGCCGTCTCGGGCGAGTCGTTGCGGCGGCTGAGCGCCTGCATGTTGGCGAAGGCCTGGATCGGCAGCGGGTGGATCACTGCTTCGGTGCCACCGACGATGGCGATGTCGGCGCGTCCGAGGCGGAGCATGTCAAGGCCCTGGGCGATGGCCTCGTTGGACGAGGCGCAGGCCGACACCGGGGTGTGGACGCCGGCCTTGGCCTTCACCTTGAGGCCGAGGTTCGCGGCGGGCGCGTTGGCCATGAGCATGGGGATGGCGAAGGGGCTGACGCGGCGTCCGCCCTTGTCGTTCATGATGTCCCACTGGCCCAGGAGTGACTGCATGCCACCGATGCCGGACGCGCAGACGACCGCGAGCCGCTCGGGGTCGATGGTGTTGTCGGCATCCAGGCCCAGGCCTGCGTCCGCCCAGGCCTCGAGGCCGGCGATCAGGGCGAACAGTGCCGAACGGTCAAGGCGCCGGGCCTCGACACGGTCGATGATGGTCTCGGGGTCGACGGCCGACTCGGCCGCGAAGCGGACGGGCATGTCTGCGGCCCAGTCCTGCTTGAGTGTGTGGACGCCGCTCCGCCCAGCCAGCAGGCCTTCCCACGTGGTGGGGGCATCTCCGCCGAGGGGGGTGATGGCGCCGAAACCTGTGATGACAACGGTCGACATGTTGGGGATTCTCCAAATGACTAGAAGCTGCGGTCCGCGGGGGGTGCGGTGGTGCGGGGTCACGGGTGGTGCGGTGTTGCGGTGTTGCGGGTGTCACGTGCCTGGCGCGGCACCCGGACGCATGGCGCCCGGGTGCCCGCGTCGGGCAGGTCGCCGGGAGATCCCGGCGAGGCCTGGCTCAGGCCTGGGCGCGCTCGATGAAGGCCACGGCGTCGCCGACGGTCTTCAGGTTCTTGGCGTCCTCATCGGGGATCGAGACGCCGAGCTTCTCCTCGGCGGCGTAGATGATCTCGACCATGGAGAGCGAGTCGACGTCCAGATCGTCGGCGAAGGACTTGTCCAGCTGGACGTCCTCCACTGCGACGCCGGCAACCTCGTTGACGATGGCGGCGAGCTCGGTGCGGATCTCTTCGGTGCTGGCCATGATGGCCTCCTTCTTGTGTTGTTGATTCGGGTGAACTGCTTACCTGCTGGTCTCGCGGTGCTCGACCGGTTCTGGGGTGGACGCGGACGTCCGGGGGGTGGATCAGGGGAGGGTGACGACCTGGCCGGCGAAGACCAGGCCCGCGCCGAAGCCGATGATGAGGGCCGTCTGGCCGCTCTTCGCATCGCCCGACTCGAGCAGTGCCTCCATGGCGAGGGGGACCGACGCCGCGGACGAGTTGCCCATCTGCACGATGTCGCGGGCCACCACCACCTTCTCGGGCAGCTTCAGGTGGCGCAACATCGAATCGGTGATGCGGTTGTTGGCCTGATGGGGAATGAAGACGTCGAGTTCCTCGGGCTGGAGGCCGGCCTTGGCCAGGGCTTCGTGGGTCTTCTCGGCGATGTAGGTGGTCGCCCAGCGGAAGACTTTCTTGCCGTCCATGTGGATCTTCGGGTTCGTCCCGGGGTCGACGTCCGACCAGGAGTCGATGCTGATGACCTCGGTCTGCTCGGGGGCCGAACCCCAGACGACGGGGCCCATGGCCGGGACGTCGCTCGGGCCGACAATGGCCGCCCCGGCGCCGTCACTGAACAGGAACGCCGTCGAGCGGTCCTCCATGTCGAGCATCCACGACAGCGCCTCGACGCCGATCGTCAGCACATAGGTGGCCTGTCCGGCCCTGACCATCGATTCGGCCATCGCGACGCCGTAGGCGAAACCGGCGCACGCGGCCGAGATGTCGAAGGCGGCGGGCTCGGCGCAACCGAGCTCTCGGGCGACCTCACAGGCGAGCGAGGGGGTCTGCTTGAAGTGCGAGATGGTCGAACAAATCACGGCCCCGACCTGGTCGGGCGTGATGCCGGCGCGCTCGATGGCCTTGCGGGACGCCTCGACGGCGAGCGTCAGCGGCGTCTCGTTCTCGTCGGCCCAGCGGCGTTCGACGATGCCGGTGCGCTGACGGATCCACTCGTCGGTCGAGTCGATCATCGTGCAGATCTCGGCGTTGTCGACGACGCGGCTACCGCGCGCACCGCCGACGGACATCAGGCGCGCGTACTGGGCGCCGCTGGAGGGCTGGATCTGGGCCATGTCGGAAGCCAATCAGTTCGCGGAGTCGGGGGAGTCGGCCGAGTCGGCCGTCGGGTGCAGGCGCAGCAGCGGCTGCCCGGGGCTCACGGGGTCGCCGTCCTCGACCAGCCACTCGACGACGCGTCCGCCGTGGGGCGCCTCGATCTTGACCTGGTCACGGAGGTTGGAGACGCTGCCGATCTCGGTGTGGGGGGCGAGGACGCGGTCCTCGACGACGGTCGAAGCCTTGTCGAAGCGTCCCTTGCCGGGCGAGACCACCAGACGCCAGGTGGGCGTCGTGCCCATGTCGGACGACGACTCGGGTTCGGCGTGCTTCTGGACGAACGCACGGGCGTCGTCCATCTGGTCGGGGGTGTTGAGGCTGAACAGCTCGACGCCCTTGAGGTTCCGCTTCGCGATGCCGGTCAGGGTGCCGGCCGGCGGCAGTTCGAGCAGGCCGGTGATGCCGAGTTCGGCCATCGTCGCCATGCAGAGGTCCCAGCGAACCGGGTTCGCGACCTGGTTGACCAGACGGCTGAGGTAGTCCTGACCCGACTGGACGACCTGACCGTCGGCGTTCGACAGCACGCGGGTGCGGGGGTCGTGTGTCGAGATGGCGCGGGACAACGTCCGCAGGTGGTCGACGGCCGGCTCCATGTGAACCGTGTGGAAGGCACCGGCGACGCTCAGGGGGATCAGGCGTGCCCGGGCCGGAGGATTCTCGGCGAAGGCCGCGAGCTGTTCCACCGTGCCTGCGGCGACGATCTGGCCCGAGCCGTTGTCGTTGGCGGCGGTGAGGCCGGCGGCCTCGATCGCTGCCAGGACTTCTTCGGGCTTTCCGCCGATGACTGCTGTCATCGAGGTCGGACGCGCAGCCGACGCCTTGGCCATGGCACGTCCACGCTCGCGGACGAAGACCATGGCGGCCTCGGCGCTCATCACGCCCACGGCGGCAGCCGCGGTGATCTCACCGACGCTGTGGCCGGCGGTGACGCCGATGCGGCCGAAAGCGTCCGCGGGCCGGGGGAAGAGCTGCACCGCGGTCACGAGGCCGGCGGCGACGAGCAGGGGCTGGGCGATGGCGGTGTCGCGGATGGTCTCCGCGTCAGCGTTTGTTCCGTAGTGGGCCAGATCGATCCCGCTCACTGCCGAGAGCCAGGAGAGGCGGGCAGCGAACTGGGGATCGGTCAACCAGGGGGTGAGAAAACCGGGAGTCTGGGCGCCCTGTCCGGGGGCAACGATTGCGAGCACATAACAACTGTCGCGTGTTGCGGGTTGCCGCGTGCGGGCTGCAGCCACGAAATCTGGACGCCCGCCTTTGTGGGATCACCACAAAGACGCGTGGGCCAGCCAACCAAGGGCGCGTCCATTTTGGACATCGGGTGTGAGGGGTGTTACAAGCACAGCCTGCGCGTGAGGCCTCAACGCGTGGACGCCAGTCGTCCGAGGGTGATCGCCAGACGGAGGACGTAGGCGTCCCGGGCGTCGCCGGGGGAGTAGCCGGTGACGTCCTGGATCCGCTTCAAGCGGTACCTCACGGTGTTGGCGTGCACGTACAGGGCCCGCCCCGTCGCCTCGACGGAGCAGCCGTGGTCGAGGAAGCTCACACAGGTCTGGAGCAGGTCGCCGCCGGCCTCCTCAAGAGGACGGTAGATCTCCTGGGACAGCGTCCGACGGGCGTGGCCGTCCCCCGACAGTGCCCGCTCGGGGAGCAGTTCCTGGCTCGACAACACCCGTTCCCCCTCGGGCCAGGCCTGGGCGGCGCGAAGTCCCGAGATCGCAGCCCGCGCCGACGTGGACGCATCCACGAGGTCGTCAACGAGCGGGCCGACCACGATCGGTCCTGCGGCGAAGTGCGGGGCGAGGGTCTTCACGAACTCGTTGGCGTCGTGCTCGGTCGCAAGCTTCTCGCTCCCCATCACGACCACGAGCCGGTCGCCCTGGCTCGAGACCAGGAAGTCGACGCCAGACTTCTCGCCGCGACGCCTCAGCTCGCTCATCTCGGCCTGTGGATCGGCCGGGGCGAACCCGACGGCCACGCAGACCCGCGTCCCCGATCGCCAGCCCAGGGTGGACGCGCGGCTCACGACCGTCTCGTCGGTCTCGGCGCGGACGATCGCGTCCACGACGAGGGCCTCGAGCCGGGCGTCCCAGGCGCCGCGCACCTCGGCCGCCCTCGCGTAGACCTCGGCGGCGGCGAAAGCGATCTCCCGTGAGTAGTGGACGATCGCCATCCGCAGCACCGGCCGGTCACCGCGGGGCACGAGGTTGTCGAGTTGCTCCTCGACGACCTGGATGGTCGTCCGCATGAGGTCGACCGTGTGGTGGAGGGAGATCTGGCGTGTGATCGACCGGGGTGCTGCTCCGAAGACGCCGGCGGGGTCGAACGCGTGGTCGGGATCGTCGGCGAACCAGTCGACGAAGCCGTCGATACCCGATCGGGCGACGAGGGTGATCCACGAGCGGTGCTCGGCGTCCAGTTCGGTGAACCAGGGGTGACGCTCTTCCATCGCGGCCAGCGTGGCCGTGGTCATCTTTGACGTGGCCCCGGCCAGGCGCTTCGCCATCGCCGCCCGTGCGCGTTCGGACGGCACCAGTGCGCGTCCGCTGTCCTGGGGCTCGGCTCGTGTGGTCATGGTGCCTCCCGATCCGCCAGCCTAACGGCGACGACGGCGTCCGCGTGGGAGCGCGCCCGCGAATCCGCTGCTGACCGTGCGCCGAGGTTAGGGTGGTCGCGTGCCCGCACTCCCGCCCTCCCTCTCGCCCGTCCAGGCGCTGCGGGAGGTCGCCTTCTGGCTCGAACGCGACCGGGCCGACACGTATCGCGTCAAGGCGTACCGGAAGGCGGCGGACGCCCTCGCCGCGCTCGACCCGGACGATCTGGCGATCCTGGGCGAGGCGCACGCGTGGGCAACCATCCCCGGGGTGGGTCCGAAGACGGCGGCGGTCGTCGATCAGGCGTGGTCGGGACGCGTCCCCGATCAACTGGCCGACCTGCGCGAAGCCGGACGCGCGCCGCTCGCCCCCAGCGCGCTCCGGGCGCTCGTCCGGGGTGACCTCCACTCACACACCACCTGGTCGGACGGCGGGTCGCCGCTGTGGGAGATGGTCGCCACCGCCGAGCACCTGGGACACGAGTACCTCGCCATCACCGACCACTCACCCAGGCTGAAGGTCGCCAACGGCCTCTCGCGGGAGCGCCTGCTCGCCCAGTGGGACGAGATCGACGCCCTCGCGCCCGACGTGGGCGTCCGGGTGCTGAAGGGGATCGAGGTCGACATCCTGGCCGACGGTTCGCTCGACCAGGCACCCGACCTGTTGGGACGCCTGGACATCGTCGTGGCCAGTGTCCACTCCGACCTGCGCGCCGACTCCGCGACGATGACGCGACGCATGGTCGGGGCGATCGCGTCCCGTCACACCAATGTCCTGGGTCACTGCACGGGACGCCTGGTCGAGGGGACGCGGGGCACGCGTCCGGAGTCGGTGTTCGACGCCGAGGTCGTCTTCGAGGCGTGTCGGCAGTTCAACGTGGCCGTCGAGATCAACTCCCGTCCGGAGCGTTGCGACCCTCCCGACCGCCTCCTCGAGCTGGCCCGCGACATCGGATGCCTGTTCAGCATCGACACCGACGCCCACGCGCCCGGGCAGCTGTGTTTCCTCGATCTCGGCTGCGCGCGCGCCGAGGCGGCCGGCATTGCGCCCGAGCGCATCATCACGACCTGGCCTGCGGACGAACTCCTGGCCTTCTGCTCCGGGTGACTGGCCGTCTGCTCCGGATGAGTGGGCTTGTCGATCCCTGCGGACACGTGGGTTTGTTGATCCAGCCGGACAACTGGTTGGCTTCGGGGGAAGATTGGTCATGACTCCCCGGCCCTGTCGGGGCGCTGCCTGACGAGAAAGGGACACCATGATTCCTCGCGACGAGCCCGGCCCCATCCTGAACGGGTTGCCGACCAACCTGCCCGAGACGGACGCCGGCGAGACTGCCGAATGGCTTGAGTCCCTCGACGGGATCATAGATGCGGAAGGCCGGAACCGGGCGCGCTTCGTGCTGCTCAAGTTGCTGGAGCGGGCACGCGAACGCCAGGTGGGCGTCCCGTCACTGACCAGCACCGATTACGTGAACACGATTCCGGTCGACATGGAGCCCTCCTACCCGGGCGACGAAGATCTGGAGCGCGGTTACCGCCGCCTGCTGCGCTGGAATGCTGCGGTGATGGTGCACCGCGCCCAGCGTCCGGGTGTCGGCGTCGGCGGCCACATCTCGTCCTACGCGTCCTCGGCCACGCTCTACGAGGTCGGGTTCAACCACTTCTTCCGAGGCAAGGACCACCCGGGCGGCGGCGACCAGATCTTCTTCCAGGGGCATGCGTCCCCCGGCATGTACGCCCGCGCGTTCCTCGAGGGACGTCTCGAAGAGGACGACCTCAACGGCTTCCGCCAGGAGCACAGCCACATGGTGGACGGCGTGGTCCGCGCACTGCCGAGCTACCCGCACCCGCGTCAGCTCCCGGACTTCTGGGAGTTCCCGACGGTGTCGATGGGCATCGGGCCCATGAACGCCATCTACCAGGCGCAGTTCAACCGCTACCTGCACAATCGTGGCCTCAAGGACACGTCGCAGCAGCACGTCTGGGCGTTCCTCGGCGACGGCGAGATGGATGAGCCCGAGAGCCGCGGACTGCTGCAACTCGCGGCCAACGAGGCCCTCGACAACCTGACCTTCGTCATCAACTGCAACCTGCAGCGCCTCGACGGCCCTGTGCGTGGGAATGGCAAGATCATCCAGGAACTCGAAGCGTTCTTCCGCGGTGCCGGCTGGAACGTGATCAAGGTCGTCTGGGGACGCGGCTGGGATTCCCTGCTCGCCGCCGACACCGAGGGTGCGCTGGTCAACCTCATGAATTCCACGCCTGACGGTGACTACCAGACGTTCAAGGCCAACGACGGTGCGTATGTGCGAAAGCACTTCTTCGACCGCGACCCCCGGACGTCCGCGATGGTCAAGGACTGGACCGACGACCAGATCTGGGCACTCACGCGCGGCGGGCACGACTACCGCAAGGTCTACGCCGCCTACAAGGCTGCCACGGAGTTCACCGGCGCCCCGACCGTGATTCTGGCCCAGACCATCAAGGGTTACTTCCTGGGCTCCCACTTCGCCGGACGCAACGCCACCCACCAGATGAAGAAGATGGCGCTCGAAGACCTCAAGGCCTTCCGTGACCGGCTCCAGATGCCCATCTCGGACGAGGTCCTCGAGGCCGATCCGTACCGTCCGCCGTTCTTCCACCCCGGCCCGGACGACCCCCGCATCAAGTACCTCCTCGGACGCCGGCACGAGCTGGGCGGCTACCTGCCCGAACGTCGTGAGACGGGCAAGGCGCTGCCGATGCCCGCAGCGAAGGCCTTCGACGGGGTCAAGAAGGGCTCGGGCAATCAGCAGATCGCCACGACGATGGCGTTCGTCCGGTTGCTCAAGGACCTGATGCGGGAAAAGGACTTCGCCCCGCACGTCGTGCCGATCATCCCCGATGAGGCCCGTACCTTCGGCATGGACTCGTTCTTCCCGACCATCAAGATCTACAACCCGCACGGCCAGAACTACACGCCGGTCGACAACGAGCTGATGCTCGCCTATCGCGAGGCCACCAATGGGCAGATCCTGCACCTGGGCATCAACGAGGCCGGCTCGATGGCCGCGTTCACGGCCGCCGGTTCGGCGTACTCGACGCACGGTGTCCCGATGGTGCCGATCTACATCTTCTACTCGATGTTCGGCTTCCAGCGCACCGGTGACTCGATGTGGGCGGCCGCCGATCAGTTGTCGCGCGGCTTCCTGATCGGTGCCACGGCGGGCAAGACGACGCTCACCGGCGAGGGCACGCAGCACATGGACGGCCACAGCCCGTTGCTGGCGTCCACCAACCCGGCCATGCGCGTCTACGACCCGGTCTACGCCTACGAGATCAGCCATATCGTCGAGGACGGCCTGCGTCGTATGTACGGGGACGATCCCGAGAACGTCATCTACTACATCACCGTCTACAACGAGCCGATGGTGCAGCCGCCGGAGCCCGACAATGTGGACGCCGAGGGCATCCTCAAGGGCCTCTACCTGCTCAAGGAAGGGTCGTTCGACGGCGTGGGTCCGGACGCACGGCGCGTCCAGTTGCTCGCGTCCGGAGTCGGCGTGGCCTGGGCCCTGGAGGCCCAGGAGCTGCTCAAGGCCGACTTCGGGATCGTCGCGGACGTCTGGTCGGTCACGTCGTGGAACGAGCTGCGCCGCGACGGGCTGGAGTGCGACGAGCAGGCCTTCCTGTACCCGGGCCTTGAGCCGAAGGTGCCGTTCGTCACGCAGAAGCTGCAGGGACGCCCCGGCCCCGTCGTTGCCGTGTCGGACTACATGCGCGCCGTGCAGGACCAGATCCGCGAGTGGGTGCCCGGCGACTACGTGACGCTCGGCGCGGACGGGTTCGGCTTCTCCGACACCCGCGCAGCCGCCCGCCGCTACCTGCACATCGACGGGCCGTCGGTGACGGTGCGGGCCCTCCAGGCCCTCGCCGCTCGGGGTGAGGTACCCGTGGAGTGGGCCGCCCAGGCCGCTGACAAGTACCGACTGCTCGACGTCACGGCCGGTTCCTCCGGCTCGATCGGTGGCGACGCCTGACGTTCCAACCTCGTAACAGCCCCCGGATTCTTCCGGGGGCTGTTTTCGTGCACGCCTGTGATCTGGCAGGCTTGGAGGCACAGGGCGGACGCAGGGACGCCCGAACAGCGTGCGGAGGTCATGTGGCGACGGCAGAGCCGGTCATCCCGGCGGTCCGCGGGGCAGCGAGTCTGGGGCTCCGCGCGGGTCAGGTGGTTCAGGAGTTGGGTTGGGACTCGGATTGCGATGAGCAACTCCGCACCGAGGTGATGGATCTCATCGATGGCGACCTCGTCGAGGACACCGTCGAAGCGGTTGATGTCGTGCTCCTGTGGTGGCGCGATGAGGACGGCGACGTGGTTGACGGGCTCGTCGACTCGCTCACCGACCTGGCCGAGTCCGGCTACATCTGGCTCGTCACGCCCAAGGTCGGACGCCGGGGTCACCTCGACCCTGCCGATCTCGCCGAGGGCGCTCTCACTGCCGGCCTGGCCGTCACGCGGAGCGCCAGTGTCGCGAGCGATTGGCAGGGCCACAAGATCGTGCGTCC
>CALKHV010000174.1 GCA_937988865.1 uncultured Propionibacteriaceae bacterium
CGGACGTAAGCTGCGGGCATGGCCGTGACAAGGACGCGGAGGGCACGCGCAGCCCGTCGCCGCAAGCGTCGCCTGGACGCCCAGGTCCACGACCTCTCGGACGCCCAGTGGCTCGCCCTCAAGGCCGCCTGGGGCGCGTGCGCCTACTGCGGCCGCCCGGACGACCACCTGCAGCGCGACTGCGTCCTGCCCATCGCGCGCGGCGGTCGCTACACCCTCGACAACGTCGTTCCCGCCTGCCGATCATGCAATGCCAGCAAGTGCTCGGACGAGGTCACCGGCTGGCTCCGGCGCAAGGGGCTCGACGAGAAGGCCTTTCTCCTCCATCACCTCGAGATCCGGGCCGGCCTCGATCAGATGCGTCCCGCCCACATCAGCACGACCGCGGCCATTTCCCTGACGTAGTGGGACGGCCGCGAATATCTGGCCTGCGCGCTGCTGAGGTGGGTGGCGTCCAGGCCCGCCGCGTTCGCCATGCGAGCGCTGCGATAGATGTGGAACCCGTCCGTCACGAAGCAGACCTGATACCCGGACGCCAGCCGCCCGTCCAGCAGTTCACGCGTGAAGGCGAAGTTCTCCCGCGTCGAGGTCGAGCGATCCTCGAGGACGGTCCCGGACGCCGGCACGCCCCGCGCCACCAGGTAGTCACGCATCGCGACCGCCTCGGTCACCTCACCCTGCGGGTTCATGCCCCCGGACACCACGAGCAGTGCCCCGGGATTCCGGTCGCGGTACTCGATCGCCCTGTCGAGTCGTCCGGCGAGTGCCCCCGACACTGTCGTCCCGTGGACGGACGCACCGAGCACGATGACGGCGTCCTCGTCGAACGTGGCGGTGTCGCGCCTTCCGGCGAGGGCCAGGAGCGCGGCGAACGTCCCGACGACGACGCAGGCACCCAGCGCGATTCCCAGCGTCGTCGGCACCGGCCGCATCCTCAGTCGCGGTCGATCGGGCAGGACATGCAGCGCGGACCGCCGCGTCCCGACCCCAACTCCGACCCCGCGATCGGCAGCACCGTGATGCCCTCCTCGGTCAGCCGCCGGTTCGTGTGCATGTTGCGCTCGTACGCGACGCAGACGCGGGGTGCGATGGCGAGGGTGTTGTTGCCGTCGTCCCATTGCTCGCGCTCGGCGGTGACAGCGTCCAGACCGGTGTCGATGAGGCGCAACTGATCGATCCCCATCGCCTCGGCGCACACCTCGAGGAAGGGCGCCGACTCGCCGATCTGCAGTTCGCCGTTCCAGGTGATCAGGTGCCCCTGCAGCCGGCTGGCGATGTTCGGGTACATGACGACGGCGTCGACATCGACCATCGTGCAGATGGTGTCGAGGTGCATGGTCGCGCGCTCCTGGTCGATCGGCACAGCGACCACCGCGGTGACGAGCCCCCGCTCGAACAGGTCGCGCGTCAGCCGCTCAACACCCGCAGGAGTCGTGCGCTCGCCGACACCCACTGCGAGGACGCCGTCCGCGAGCACCAGCACGTCCCCACCCTCGATGTGTTCCAGGGAGGCCCCGTGGAGCCGCTCGATCCCGGCGAAGCGCGGGTGGTGGGTGTAGATGAGTTCGGTGATGCTGCTCTCGCGGCGACGGGCGTGCATCGCCAGGGACGTCACGACCGGATGGGCCCCGATCCAGAGCGAGGAATCCCTGGTGAACAGCAGGTTGGGCAGGGGATCGATGACGAAGTCTTCGGGGGCCTTGAGTGCCGTGACCAGCGTCCGGACGCCCACCTCGTCGTGCCGCAGGCCGGCCATCATCGCCATCGCGAGATCGGCGGGGGCGAGATCGGCGAGATGGCCGGCCAGGTAGGCCCGCAACTGCTCGCCCAGACGAAGGTCGGTGAGCGTGGACGCGATGCCCTGCGCGCGGGCGTCCGCGTCCGACAGGGACTCGACGAGGAGGTCGGCGAGCAGGAGGACCTCGACGTCGTGCGCCCGCAGGACGGACGCGAACGCGTCGTGCTCGTCCTGCGCGCGCTCGACCCACGGGAGCCCGTCGAAGAGGAGGGCGTCGTTGTTGCGCGGTGTCAGTCGCAGCAGTTCCGCGCCGGGCCGGTGGAGCATGACGGTCCGCAGGCGTCCGGTCTCGGAGTGGACGCCGACACCGGCGCCGGCAGGGTCGTGCGCTGAAGTCGCCATCCCGCGATCCTAGCCGCGCGAGGCAGCCCCACCCGGGGACTGGGAGTCTGGGCGGCGTCTGCGGCGACGGGCGATCGCGTCCGACGGCGGGTTTCCTTGCGCGTCCAAGGCAAAAGCCCACTTCGGACGCCAAACCGGGCTGTTCTCGTGCTCACGCAAGGAAACACGCCGTGGCTGGGGGCGGGGGTGGCCCCCGACAGCCAACTGTGGACCAGCCCGGCCCATCCACCCCGCGTCACTACCCTTGAGGGATGCTCGGCTACTTCGGACCCGCGGGGACCTTCACCCATCAGGCGCTGCTCACCCTCGGCGATGAGGAGGCAACGCCCTTCGACACCGTCGCCGCCGCCCTGGACGCCGTCCGGGACGGCACCGTCCGCGCGTCCGTCGTGCCGATCGAGAACTCCGTCGAGGGCGGTGTCTCGGCCACGCTCGACAACCTCGCGTCCGCTGATGGGCTGATGATCATCCGCGAGATCCTGCTGCCGGTGCAGTTCGGGCTCTACGTGCGTCCGGGGACGTCCCTGGCCGACATCCGCAAGGTCCTCACCCACACCCACGCAGCAGCCCAGTGCCGCGACTGGCTCCGGGCGAACCTCCCGCAGGCCGTGGTCACCGAGGGCGGCTCGACCGCCGCTGCTGCCGCTGAAGTCTCCGACCCCGCGTCCCGCTACGACGCAGCCGTGTGCGCGAAGGTGGCGGGCGAGATGTACGGGCTCGAGCCCGCTGCGTACGGGATCGCCGACAACGAGGGCGCGGTCACCCGCTTCGTCGTCGTCGCCCCGCGCGCCACGCCGACCGAGCGCACCGAGGCCGACAAGACCACCCTCGTCGCCTACATGCACGCCGACCACCCCGGCGCGCTGCTCGAGATCCTCGAGCAGTTCGCCTCGCGCGGGGTGAACCTGTGCCGGATCGAGTCGCGTCCCACCAAGACGACGCTGGGTTCGTACTGTTTCTCGATCGACGCCGAAGGGCACATCCTCGACTCCCGTATGGCCGAGGCCCTGATGGGTCTGCACCGCATCTGCAAGGACGTCGTCTTCCTCGGCTCCTACCCTCGCGCTGACGAAGTCGCGCCGTCGATCCTTCGTGGTTCCTCGGACGCCGAGTACGCCGAGGCAGGGGAGTGGCTCAGGAGCCTGCGCTCCTGATCGGTCAGGCAGGCAGCATCAGGGTCAGGGCACCGGGGACGACCACGGCCTCGAAGACCGTGACGCGTCCGGCCGTGTCGCCGTCGAGTTCGTAGGGAACCGGCTCATCGAGCCGCATGGTCACCCTGTGCGCCTTCACGTGCTGCACCCGTTCGGACTGCTGCCCCACTCTCGTGATCGCCTTCGCCGCCATGGACGCGAAGTCGAGCGTCCCCTCGGGTGAGGCGATGATGAAGTCGAGCAGCCCGTCCGTGGCCGAGGCGCCGGGGATCAGTTGCAGGCCGCCCTGGAGGATGCCGATGTTGCCGACGACCGCGATCGAGTAGCGGTGATGCGCGGGTTCGCCGTCGTCGACCGTGATCCAGACGTCCCGTGGTTCCGGACGGATGTGCTGCGCGGCCGCGATGAAATACGCGGCCGATCCGACCGCCCTCTTGAGGTCGGCGTTGGTGGACGACATCACCTCGGCGTCGATCCCGACACCGGCCATCGCGCAGAAGTGGGTGGACGACTCGGCGTCACCGTCGATGGTCACCTTGACGAGGTCGACGGCGGTGGGCGTCCCCTCGAGGGCGGTGCGCAGGGCTGAAGGTTCGTCGAGGGGGACGCCGAGATTCCGAGCCAGCAGGTTGCCCGTCCCTGCGGGGATGAGGGCTACCGGGATTCCCGTCCCGGCAAGGGCGGACGCGACGACCCGCACCGTTCCGTCGCCCCCCGCGACCAGCACGAGGTCGGCGCCCTGGGCCCGGGCCTCCCGAGCCATCTCGCGTCCGGGGTCAGACCGCTTGGTCTCGAGCCAGATCGGCTCGTCGCAGTGGGCGGCCTCAAGTTCGAACTCGACGTGGCGCCGGAAGGTGGCCAGGTCGGTGACCTTGGCGGGGTTGACGATGAGGGCGACCCTGCGTCCCCGAACCGCCGGTTCCGGAGGCTTGCGCAGCAACGGCTGCATGTGGACGCCGAACCCGAACAGCGACAGCGAAGCGGCGGCCCCACCGAACAGCAGACCACCTATCAGGTCGGACGCGTAGTGCGCATTCAGCACCCACCGGTTGTAGGCCACGGACGCGATCATCGCGAACCCGGCGATGCGCCAGCCGAGGATCGTCCAGCGTGACTGACGCGTGGTCGTGGTCGTGGCGATCACCATGATCGCCGCAGCCGTCACGACGGCGACGTGCGAACTGGGGTACGACGAACCGGAGTAGGTGAGCAGGTGGTCGAGCGGCGACGGCGGGCGTTCGCGTCCGACAAGCTGCTTCACCACCGAGTTGCCGCCCCACGCGAGCACCACCCCGACCAGGACGCCGAGGGACAGGTCGCGCAGCCGTCGACGGAACGCCCACCAGGCCAAACCCGCCGTGCCCAGGGTCACGACGAACGGGTGCGTGAACAGGGCCCAGGCGGCCATGAGCTGGGCACCGTTCGAGTCGGGGGCGAGGCGGGGAGTCAGGGAACTGGCGTCCATCGAGGCGGTGACCGTCGTGCCGAAGACGAGCCACGTCCACACGGAGAACCCGATCGCGAACGCTGTGAACGCGGCGAACGCGAACCAGTTCTCGCGAATCCGCTTCGGGCCGGCCATGCATTGATTCTGCCAGCCGCCCCGGACATTCCCGGGCGGTCACGGCCGGGGTTGTGTCATTGCCCGGCCATAGACTGTGCGTCATGATCGATCCCAGGCTGCTCCGCTCCGACCCCGACCGCGTCCGCCGTTCCCAGGAGGCGCGGGGCGAGTCGGTGGAGTTGGTTGATCAGGTGCTGGCCGCCGACGACGCGCGTCGCGCGTCCATCAACACGTTCGAACTGCTGCGGGCCAGTCAGAAAGACCTCGGACGCCAGGTCGCGCAGGCGAAGGGCGACGACAAGGCCGCGCTTCTTGTCCGGACGAAGGAGCTGTCCGCCGAGGTGAAGGCCGCCGAGGCCGCCGCCGGCGAGGCCGAGGCACGCCACACCGAGTTGGCCAAGCAGTTGGCCAACGTCATCATCGACGGCGTCCCCACTGGCGGCGAGGACGACCTGTACGTCATCGAGACCATCGGGACGCCGCGCGACTTCGCGTCCGAAGGGTTCGTGCCGCGCGACCATCTCGAGATCGGCGAGGGTCTGAGCGCCATCGACATGGCACGCGGGGCCAAGGTGTCGGGCTCCCGCTTCTACTTCCTCACCGGCATCGGCGCCCAGCTCGAGATCGCCCTGCTGAACCTGGCCATGACCAAGGCGGCCGAGTGGGGGTTCACTCCCATGATTCCGCCGGCCCTCGTCAAGCCCAGCGCGATGGAGGGCACCGGCTTCCTCGGGCAGGCCGCCGAGGACGTCTACCACCTGCCGAAGGACGACCTCTACCTCGTGGGGACGTCCGAGGTGGCGCTCGCGGCCTACCATTCCGACGAGATCCTCGACCCGGCCGAGTTGCCGCTCCGGTACGCCGCGTTCAGCCCCTGCTTCCGCCGCGAGGCCGGTTCCTACGGCAAGGACACGAAGGGCATCTTCCGCGTCCACTGGTTCGACAAGGTCGAGATGTTCGTCTACTGCCGTCCCGAGGACGCCGAGGAGTGGCACGAGAAACTCCTCGGATTCGAGAAGGAGTTCATCAGCCTCCTCGAGATCCCGTTCCAGGTGCTCGACGTCGCGTCCGGTGACCTCGGCCTGTCGGCCGCCCGCAAGTTCGACTGCTACGGCTGGGTGCCGAGCCAGGAGCGCTACCGCGAGATCACGTCCACCTCCAACTGCACCGAGTTCCAGGCCCGCCGACTCAACGTCCGCGCGCGCTACCCCGAGGGCATCGGCCCGGTCGCGACGCTCAACGGGACGCTGTGCTCGATGGCGCGTCCGATCATCATGATCCTCGAGAACCATCAGCAGGCCGACGGGTCGGTGCGCGTCCCCGAGGCGCTGCGTCCCTACCTGGGTGGACGCGAGTTCCTCATCCCGACCGCCTGAGTTCACGCCAGTGTCACTTGTGCGTGGCACAGTGGACGACATATGAACGACTTCACTCCGCGCCTCGTGGCGCTCGACATCGACGGGACGCTGGTCGACCACGACGGCGTCCTGCCCCCTTCCGTCACCCAGGCCGTGCGCCGCGTCGTGGACGCCGGCGTCCCCGTGGTGCTTGCCACCGGACGCGCCTGGCACAGCACACGCGTCATCGCTGACGCCCTCGATCTTCCCGAGGGCCCTCACATCTGCTCCAACGGCGCCGTCATCATCAGCTACCCGCCCGTGCGCGTGCACGAGACGGTCACCTTCGATCCGTCCGACGTGGTGCGAGCGGCGGCACGACTCAACCCGGACGCCGCCATCGCCGTCGAAGAGGTCGGCGTCGGGTTCCGGCTCAACCGGCTCTTCCCCGAGGGCGACCTGTCGGGCGAGATGGTCCTGAGTTCGATCGACGACCTGGCGTCCCGACCGGTCACCCGCGTCGTCGTCCGCGACCCCAACGGCTCGGCCGTCGACTTCAAGCGCATGGCCGAGAAGCTGGGGATGCACCCGGTCAGCTACTTCATCGGGTGGTCGAACTGGCTCGACATCGCTCCCCAGGGCGTCGACAAGGCTGCGGGGTTGGCGAGGGTCTGCGAACTCGTCGGCGTCGGCCGCGAGGACGTGCTCGCCCTGGGTGATGGGCACAACGACATCGAACTGCTCACCTGGGCAGGACGCGGAGTCGCGCTCGGCGACGCCCCCGCCGAGGTCCAGGCCGCAGCAGACCACGTGACCGGTCTCTTCGACGACGGCGGCACCGCGGACGAACTCCTTCGCTGGTTCTGAGCGTCCAGGCTTGTCACGGCGGTGTCAGAGGTACATCCCCGACGCGTCCGGACGTCCCTCGGGCCGACGCTGCTGACCTGCCTCCTTGGGCAGCGCCCGTCGCATGTTCTCCAGCTGCGACGCCGCGGCCATCTGCTGGGCGACGAGTGCCGTCTGAATTCCCTGGAACAGGCCCTCGAGCCACCCCACCAATTGCGCCTGCGCGATCCGCAGCTCACTGTCCGACGGGGCCGTTCCGTTGGACGCGAACGGCCTCGTGATGCGCGCCAGCTCGTCCGCGAGCTCGGGCGCCAGACCGTCGGACAGCTCCTTGATCGACGCGTCGTAGATCTGCGCCAGACGGTTCCGGGACGCGTCGTCGAGCGGTGCGTCCTTCACTTCTTCGAGCAGCTTGCTGATCATGCGTCCGATGCGCATGACCTTCGCCGGCTCCTCGACGAACTCGCTCACCGGGTCTTCGTCCGTCGACCCGGGGTCCGCAGGAACCGGAACGTCCGAGGGTCCGAGGAGGAAGACGCGTCCTTCGTCGTCGGCGCCGACAAGGGTGGGTTCGGGGACGCGGGGCAGCTGGTCAGACATGTCCCCATCCTAGGAGCCCACCGAATGGTCATGTCCCCGCTGCTGCGCACCAACCGGCGCGAGCCTAGGGTGGGGAGGCATGGAGATCGCCGCGTCCCTGCACCTCAACCCCGACCCCAGCGGGACGCACCAGGACTGGATCCGACACCTGCCCGACGGCACCGTCAAGACCGTCAACCCCATCACCGGCGTCGAGGTCTGGACCGTCGCAGGCCGCGGCAACCGCCCCCTCGGCACCTCCACCCCCGACGCGACACCCCTCCCTCCGGACGCCCACACCGCCACCTGCGCCTTCTGCGCCGACCGTTACCTCGAGAGCCCGCCCGAGCGGTCGCGGCTCGTCGCGTCCGGGTCGGGATATCGGCAACTCGACCACGTGGGCGCCGACCAGCTCTTCTCCACCCGCGCCGAGTTCCGGCGCATCCCCAACCTGTTCCAGATCATGACGTATGAGTACTGGCACGAGAACTACGGCTTCGACCTGTCCGCGTCCGCCAGGGCCGCCCGCGAGGCCTACCTCTCAACCCCCGAGGGCCTCGAGCACGTGCGCTCCATGGCGGTCACCAAGGCCCGCGCCGCCGGACGCCCGGTCGGCCCCGACGACATCGGCACCGTCGAACTGCTCGCCGCCTGCGACGGATTCTTCGGCAGCGGGCACGACCTCGTGGTCCCGAGACGCCATTTCACCGACGACGCCACCGATTCGTCCCAGCTCGCCTCGTCCGGGACGCTCACTCCCGACGAACACTCCGCCTACACCGACCTCACCGCGGCGACCGCCGCCGACCTGTACGACGACTTCCCCCACGCGCGCTACGTCGCGGTCTACCAGAACTGGCTGAAGCCGGCCGGTGCGTCCTTCGACCACCTCCACAAGCAGATCGTGGCCATCGACGATGTGGGGATCAACAACGCCACGGCGATCCGCAAGTTGTCAGTGCACCCCCAGGCCTTCAACGACTGGGCGGTGAACGTCGGCATCGACAATCGACTCGTCCTCGCCGAGAACGCCCACGCGATCGCGTATGCAGGTTTCGGGCACCGCTACCCGGCCATCGAGGTCTTCTCCAAGGATCCGGTGAACGAACCGTGGCTGCAGTCCCCGGCCGCGAGGCGCGGGATGAGCGACCTCGTCCACGCGATGCACGCCGCGTCCGGGTCGGGGGTGGCATCCAACGAGGAGTGGCACAGTCGCCCACCGGACGCGGGCGTGGCGATGCCGTGGCGCATCATCATCAAGTTGCGCATCTCGACCCTCGCAGGCTTCGAGGGCGGCACGCGGATCTACCTCACCACGATCGCCCCGGACGGACTTCGCGACCGGCTGGCGCCACGACTCCGCGAACTGAGGGACGCGGGTCTCATCGCCCCGATACAACTCGGCGCCGAGTGCGCCGCGCGACGCGGCTGCCTGACCTACGTCGAGGGACGCTGAGCGGCGCCACCTGCCCACCAACGGCAATCGGCCGCCCACAAACTGGGCACCTCCACTAATTGAGAGGCGCCCTGTCATGCCCCTCGCATAGGCTGGACGGGCCATGCAGACATTCCCACCCCGCGTCGACGCCTTCAGCGTGCGCTCCCGCGTCCCGGGGGCGGGCTCCCGTCACCCCGGCGACCCGGACACCTCCTCCCCCTCGCGCTTCCTGCTGTGGATCCTGCGGGGACAGTGGCAGATCGTCGCCATCTCGGTGGCCATGGGGCTGCTGTGGTTCCTGCCCAGCGCGCTGTCGCCGTACCTGATGGGCCGCGCCATCGACGAGGGCGTGTTGACCCACGACTTCGGACGCACGGCCATGTGGGCGTCCCTCATGTTCGTGTCGATCGCGATCGGTGTGGTCGGCGGGGTGGCGATGCACACGGCGGCGGTCACCGGCTGGCTGATCGCGCTCTACCGCACCATGCAGCTGGTCGTCCGCAAGGTGTCCCAGTTGGGGCACGTGATGCCACGCCGCACACCGACCGGTGAGGTGCTGAGCGTGGCTGCAGGTGACTCCGACACGTTCGGGGCCACGACCGAGATCGTCGGACGCGCGATCGCCGCGCTGGGTGCGTTCGTCTTCGTGGCCTTCCTCGTACTGAACGAGTCATTCAAGCTGGGCGTCCTCGTGCTGGTCGCGGCCCCACTGCTGGTGGGCGCGGCGAGTCCGTTGCTACGTCCCCTGGGACGCGCGCAGGCCACTGAACGCTCGCGCCTCTCGGAACTGACCGGCATGGCCACCGACATCGTGGCCGGCCTGCGGATCCTGCGCGGCGTGGGCGGCGAGCGGACGTTCGGCGACAACTACGCCGTGCAATCGCAGCGCGTCCGCGAATCGGGCGTTGTCGCAGGCACCTGGCAGGCCGGCGTCGACTCGCTGGCGGTGCTGCTCTCGGGCCTCCTGCTCGTGGCGCTCACCTGGCTTGGCACCCTCGAAATGCTCGCCGGACGCCTGACCATCGGTCAGCTGATCAGCTTCTTCGGCTACGCCATCTTCATGGTCTGGCCGATCCAGACCTTCTTCGAGTTCGTGCAGAAGTGGGTCCAGGGCCTGGTCAGCGCCCAGAAGACCATCGCGACGCTGGGTCAGCTCTCGCCGTGGCACGCCCCTGCGTCCCCGGTTCCGCTGCCCGCCCACGCCACGATCGTGGACGCGAAATCGGGTTTCGTCGCCGAACCCGGACGCCTCACCGTTGTCGTGTCGGCCCTGCCGGACGACTCGGCAGCCCTGGCCGATCGCCTCGGACGCTATCTCCCCAGCGACGAGGAGCCCGTCTCGAGTGACGTCGACGACGACCTCAGGGGACGCGCGCGCCGGCGCGCGAAGGCCGGGAAGCTGCGTGAGCGCGCCGAACGCGCCCGCCACGACGAAGAACTTGCAGCGGCCCAGTGGGGCGTCACCGTGGGCGGGGTCGACCTCGCACAGGTCACGCTGGAGGAGGTGCGCGCTCGCATCCTCGTGAGCGACACCGCGTCCCTCGTCTTCGCCGGCACCCTGCAGCAGCTCATCGACCCCCACGCACGCGCGTCCCGCGAGCAGGCCGACGAGGTGCTGCGCGTCGCGAACGCCGAGGAGATCTACGACTCCCTGCCGGGTGGCTGGCAGGGCATCCTTGACGAGCGTGGACGCGGACTGTCCGGCGGCCAACGTCAGCGGCTCGTGCTGGCGCGCGCCCTGCTGGCAGACCCCGAGGTGCTCATCCTCGTCGAGCCGACGTCCGCGGTGGACGCCCACACCGAGGCCCGAATCGCTGTCCGTCTGGCCGACCACAGGCGTGGACGCACGACGATCCTCACCAGCGTCTCGCCGCTGCTGCTGCACCAGGCCGACGACGTGGTGCTGCTCGTGGACGGCGTCGCCGTCGTCCACGGGACGCACGAACACCTGCTCGCCACCAGCGCGGCCTACCGGTCCGTCGTCGCACGAGGCCTGGAGGCGGACGCGTGAGTGTCGACCTGTTGCAGACGTCCGCCGAGACCTGGCAGGACGCGGGGACGCCTGAGTCGCGCGTCCCGGAACTGCTGACCGTGCACGACGACTGGCCGGTGCTGCGCCGGATCCCCGGTCTGTGGCAGCGCCACGCGCTGCGTCGACAGAGGGCCGACGACTACTACGCGGGCTCACGGAACCCGGAACGCGGTCTTCCGGTGGCCGAGAACTCGGCCGTGCTCGCCTTCCTCAAGGACTTGCTGGGGTCGCGGCGCACGGTCGTGATCTGGCTCGTCGTGCTCAACGCGGCCGCGGGTTTCGCCGGGCTGATCGTGCCCCGCGTGCTCGGCCAGTTGGTCGACCGGGCGACGACGGGCGGGGACGACCTCGCCGCGTCCCTGAACGGGCTCGCGCTGGGGGTCGCCGGCATCGTGGTGGTTCAGGCGTTGCTCACCTTCGCGGCCCGTCGGATCTCGGCCGTCTTCGGGCAGGACCTCCTGGCGTCTGCCAGGGAACAGATCGTCCGGACGGTGCTCAAGCTCCCCTTGTCGAAGGTGGAGTCGGCGTCCACGGGCGACCTGGTGACCCGCGTCACCCGGGACGTCTCGACCATGTCGGGGGCGGTCCGCTGGGCACTACCGCAACTCGTGATCGCGGGCGTCATGACGGTCCTCACCCTCGTCGCCATGTTCGCCAACTCGCTGCTGCTCGGTCTGCCGACGATCGCTGCGCTCGTGCTGCTGTTCTTCGTCGTCCGCCGGTACCTGGCGCGTGCGCCGATGGGCTACATCACCGAGGGTGGCACGTATTCGGTCATCAACACCTCCCTCACCGAGTCGGTCGAGGGCGCGCGGACGGTCGAGGCACTGGGACTGCAGGACTACCGCACCAAGCTGACGGACGCCGACATCGCGGTGTCGGGCCAGGCCGAGCGCTACACCATGAGCCTGCGCAACCTCATGTTCCTGTTCATGGACTTCGCCTATCAGGGCCCGCTGGTCTTCATCGTGCTGCTCGGCGGCTACGGCTACACGCGTGGGTGGGTGACACTGGGCCAGATCACCGCCGCCGCGATCTACACCCAGCAACTGGTCGAACCGATGGATCGGCTCGTTCAGACCCTCGACCGGCTGCAGGTGGGCATGGCGTCCACGACCCGTCTGCTCGGTATTGCTGCCGTGCCGCAGGACCGGGTTCCCGGTGAAGAGCTCCCCGAGGGGGAGGGTCTCATCGCCGCGGACGTCCGCTTCGCCTACCGCGAGGGTCATGACGTGCTGCACGGCATCGACCTCACGGTCCATCCGGGCGAGCGGTTGGCGATCGTCGGTCCGTCCGGGTCGGGCAAGTCGACCCTCGGACGCCTGCTCGCCGGCATCAACGGTCCGCGCACCGGTGCGGTTCAGGTGGGTGGCGTGAACCTCATGGAACTGCCCCTCGACGTCCTGCGGACCCGGGTCGCGCTCGTCACCCAGGAACACCACGTCTTCGTCGGCAGCATCCGCGACAACATCGTCCTCGCGCGGGAGACCACCGCGACGGACGACGAGGTCAACGCAGCGTTGGCCGCCGTGGACGCCGGCGACTGGGTCGAGCGGCTCCCCGACGGCATGCGGACGTTGGTGGGCTCGGGAAAGCAGGTCCTCACACCCGCACAAGCCCAGCAGGTCGCCCTGGCGAGACTGGTCATCGCCGACCCGCACACGCTCGTGCTCGACGAGGCGACCTCCCTCATCGACCCCCAGACCGCCCGTCACCTCGAGGGGTCGATGGCGGCCCTGCTGGAGGACCGCGCAGTGGTCGCGATCGCCCACCGCCTCCACACCGCCCACGACGCCGACCGCATCGCGGTGGTCATCGACGGACGCATCGCCGAACTCGGCAGCCACCACGAACTGATCGATCTCGACGGGGAATATGCATCCCTGTGGCGTGCCTGGACGAGCTGACTTCCGCGTGCGATCAGTGTGACAAATGTCGCTCTCGCGGTTGAAAGCGACTCCAGCTGTGACGAACCTGTGAGGTCTAGCCTGACAAATGGTGGCTGCGTGGCTGCCGACGTTGTGGACGCCTCGTGAAGGGGGGACGACATGTCATGGAACAAGTCGTCGATCCTGTCGGCAATGGGTGGTCCGGTGGGCGCCGCGATCTGGATCTTCTCCGGATTGTTCGGCGTCCTGTTCGGGGTTGCAGTGTTCACCTTCGGTTACGCGAACGGCTTCGCCTACTTCGGCCACGACCCCGCCACCTGCAACAGCTGTCACGCCATGAACGAGCAGTACAACGCCTGGAAGACCGGTAGTCACAAGAACGTGGCCGGTTGTGGCGACTGCCACGCGCCGCACGACAACATCGTTCACTACTACTGGAACAAGGCCGACAACGGATTCTGGCACTCGCTGAAGTTCACGACTCAGAACTACCCGGAGAACATTCAGATTCGCGAAGTCAACCGCAAGATCACGCAGGCTGCCTGCCTCCATTGCCATGAAGAGATGGTGGCAGACATCGAGATGACACGACTGGGCACCGACAAGACCGTTGACTGCCTGCATTGCCACAGTGACGTCGGACACAAGAGGTGAGGGGAATGGCTGAGACTCCGCAGGAGAAGCCCGTGAGGCCGTCGCGGAAGAAGTGGTGGTGGATCATCCCCCTGGTCGCCGTGGGTGGGGCCCTGGTCACGTTCGGGATCGTTTCGCTCCTGCTCAACATCGCCGAGAAGAAGCAGGAGGCGAGTCATCCCTACTTCCAGGTCGTCGAACTCACCGACACCACCGTTGACCCGGCTGTGTGGGGACAGAATTTCCCGATCCAGTACGAGGCCTTCACCAAGACCGCCCAGATGCCTGACGACGAGAAGGTCGCCCGGACGCCGACCGCCGAAGACCCCCGCGAGTTCACCGCACTGAGCAAGCTCGAGGCCGACCCCCGACTCGTCACGATGTGGCAGGGGTACGCCTTCTCGGTGGACTACCGCGAACCCCGGGGCCACGCCTACACGCTGATCGACCAGCTCTACACGCGCCGCATGCTTGAGTTCAAACAGCCCGGCGCGTGCATCAACTGCCATGCGTCCACCGTCGTGCTGATGAACAATCTCGGCAACGGCGACACGATGGCCGGGTGGGCCACGATGAACAAGACTCCGTACAAGGAACTGGCGACCAATCCGGACGCCCAGCACCCGGTGGCGTGCATCGACTGCCATGAGCCGCAGACCATGAAGCTGCGCGTGACGCGTCCCGCCTTCATCGAAGGCATCAAGGAGTACAAGGCGAGCGTCGGGGTCGCCGACTTCGATCCCAACAAGGACGCGTCCCCCAACGAGATGCGCACCTATGTGTGTGCCCAGTGCCACGTCGAGTACTACTTCAAGGGAGAAGAGAAGACGCTCACGTTCCCCTGGGAGAAGGGCCTCACGGTTGACGACGCACTCGCCTACTACGACGAGGTGGGTTGGTCTGACTTCACCCACAAGCTCACCGGAGCGAATGTGGTCAAGGCACAACATCCCGATTTCGAGACGTGGAGCAACGGCGTCCATGCACGCGCCGGCGTCACGTGCGCTGATTGCCACATGCCGTACAAGCGCGTGGGTGCGTCCAAGGTTTCAGACCACTGGGTTCGCAGCCCCATGAAGGACAACGTCAACGCGTCCTGCCTCACCTGCCACCACGAGACGGAGGCAGAGATGAAGGAGCGGGTCCAGGTGATCCATGACCGCTACGACCACGCGAAGAACATCAGCTTCGATGCGCTCGACCAGCTCATCACCGACATTGAGGCCGCCCAGAAGAACGGTGTTGCGACTGACCTGCTCGATTCAGCCCGCACCCACCAGCGCAAGGCGCAGTTCTTCCTCGACTATGTGGTGTCCGAGAACAGTCGGGGATTCCATGCCCCCGCCTACACCATCCGCATTCTCAACGACGTCACCGACGAGTCGCGGCGCGGACAGTTGGCACTGCTCGGTCATGAAATGCCCGCCTCGTCGACCAGCACGCCGGCCACCCCGTCCGCCACTCCATCGGCCACGCCGTCGAGGTGATGACGAGTCACGCGCACGCCAAGGGGGAGGGGCCCGAAGTGGGCCCCTCCGCCTTGTTTATGCTGGGGATCACGCAGCCAAATCCGCTTGCCACGCGCCGGATCGCAGCCGCCGGATGGGAGTGGAGGTCATCATGATCCGCAATGGAGCATCGAACGGGGGCACGGGTGACCCGGCGGAGTTGACGCGAGCATTGTTTGCGTCGCTGGGGCTCCCCGACGACGCCGGCCGCGACGAGATCGGACGGGCCCACGAGGCCCTGACCGCCTTCCTTGCCTCTGCCCCCGATGAACTGGCCGGGTGGGCAGCGCAGCAGTCCGTCGCCGCCGAGGCCGCCTTCACGCTGCTCTCCGGCCGGACGCCGACGGCCGCCACGACGACGGACTCAACCAGCGAGGCCGACGACCGTGCGTCCGACCCGGACCCCGACGCCGACGACGTGCCCCTGCGTCCGCGTTCTCGCCCTGCCACCCGGTCGGCTGCGCCTGTCTCCGGACGTCCCGGCTACTCCACCTGGGCCAGGGCGGGTCTGGTCGTCGCCATCGTCGCAGTCGTGGTGGGCGTCTACTTCATGGGTGATCGGACGCCGGCAACGCAGGCGTCGGTGACACCGACTGCGTCCAGCACGGCCACGCCCGTCGACGTGGCCAAGGTGACCGCGCTGATGGACCAGCTGTCGGATGATCCCGAGAACGTGGGCACGATGAAGCAGCTCGCGGACCTCTATTCGGCTGCCGACGAGTGGAAGTCGGCCGCGGTCTGGCGGCAGAAGGTGGTCGACCTCGCGCCCGCCGACGTCGAGGCGCGCCTCGTGCTGGGTGTCGCCTACTTCAACAGCTCCAACCTCGCCGACGCCGAGGCGCAATGGCTCAAGGTCGTCGAGCTCGACCCGAAGGCGGCAGAGGCCTACTACGATCTCGGATTCCTCTACCTCAGCAGCACCCCGTCCGACCCGGTGACGGCGAAGCAGATGTGGCGGAAGGTCGTCGAGATCGATCCCGAGTCCGACATCGCCAAGGTTGTGGCCGGTCACATCGCGGCCCTGGACGCGTCCCCCTCTCCGTCGGCCTCCGGACGCTAGGAGCCCCCATGAGCGACACCAGAACCACTGAGACGGACGAGACGGGCGCCGACGCCCTCCACGATGACGCCGGCGAGAGGGCCGACCTGTCGGTCGGGGAGTTCTTCGGTCGGATCTACCGCCTCTTCCACAACAAGAACACCGGCTTGACGTTGATCCTCGCGATGGCCGTGCTCACCCTCCTGGGGACGCTGCTGGTGCAGGCTCCAGATTCGGTCCTCGACGATCCTGCGGCCTACGCCCACTGGGTCGACCAGCTCCGCGGCAAGTACCGCGGCTGGACGGGTGTGCTGAGCGCCCTTAACCTCTTCAACGTGTTCGGCTCGATCTGGTTCAAGCTCGTCACGATCGCGCTCAGCCTGAGCATCGTGGCCTGCACGGTGCACCGGCTGCCGCAGCTGTGGCGCAACGCTCGCGCACCGCACACGCACGTCAGCGAGCACTTCTACGACCACGCTCGCCAGCACGCCACGATCAGCGTGCCCGTGTCTCCTGACCAGGCCCTGGACCGGGTCACCTCCGCCTTCCGCGTCCGCCGCTACCGGACGATCGTCGACCCCCGTGGTCCGGGCCTCAACCTCTACGCCGATGCCCACCGCTACGCGCCCTTCGGTACAGCCGTCGCACACGCCGCGTTCGTGATCATCCTGCTGGGCGTCCTGGTCAGCTCGACCATGGGATTCAAGGAGACCGAGTTCACTGTCACGGTGGGCGAGCGGGCCGACGTGGGTCACGAGACCGGTCTGACCATCGAGCTCGCGTCTTTCACCGATACCTACTTCGAGGACGGCCAGCCGAAGGACTATGCGTCCGACGTCGTGCTGTTCGAGAACGGCACACAGGTCGCGTCCGGGGTCATTCGCGTGAACGAGCCCTTGCGCTGGAAGGGCGTGTCGTTCTACCAGTCGTACTTCGGCGTCGCCGCGGTGATGACCGTGACCGACGAACTCGGTGCGGCGGTCTACTCGGGCGGCGTGCCACTGCAGTGGCAGACCGACGCGGGCGTCCAGTACGGCGAGCTGACGCTGCCGGACGGGTCGACGGCGTACGTGATCAGCTCCGGCGCTGGTCAGGTGGACGTCGAGCTCTATGACGCGTCCGTTGACACCCCGGTCGGCACGGCGACCGTCGTTCAGGGGACGCCGGCCACCGTCGGGACGCTGACGTTCTCGTTCGATCGCGAGCAGAAGTTCACAGGCCTGCGGGTCGCCCATGATCCCGGCGCGCTGTGGGTGTGGATCGGTGCCGGGTTGCTGCTCGCCGGCATGTTCACCACGATGTTCTTCCGTCATCGTCGTGTCTGGGTGCGCGTGCATTCCGCCGAGGGCGGCTCGACAGTGCGGGTGGCGTCGGCCGAACGTTACGACACGGGATTCCGGACCTGGTTCACCACGCTGGTGACCGACCTCGAGGGGCGCGACGAAGCGTCCCGTCACGACGACGAGGGACGCGTGGGTGCGTCCCGTAGCGAAGGGGACGCAGGATGATCGAGTACTCGCAGTACCTCCTGGTGGTGGCCGGGGTCCTGGTGGTCCTGAGCCTGCTGATGTCGCTGGCGATCGTGCTCGTGCCGCAGACAGCGACCCGCCGGGTGGCGCAGCCGGCCATGGCCGGTGCCGGTGCGGGGGGCGGACCTCTGACCCTTGACGTCGCGCGGCCCCCTGCGCCTCGCCCGCAGGGGCTGAGCCTCTACGCGACGGCGTTCTCATGGCTCGCACTGGCCTTCCTGACGGCCAGCCTCGTGCTGCGTGCCATCGTGACCGGGCACGGCCCGTTCGCCAATCAGCACGAATTCGCCGTGTCGTTCGCGTGGGGCATCCTCGCGGCCTACCTGTACTTCGAGTGGCGCCACCAGGCACGTGCCCTGGCCCCGTTCGCCCTCGCGGCGGTCGGAGTCATGCTGCTGTACGCGTCTACGACCGACTCTGACGTGCGTCCACTCGTGCCGGCCCTCAGGAACTCCTGGCTGCTCACCCTGCACGTGTTCACCGCCGTGCTCAGCTACGGGGCCGCAGCGATCGGTGGGGCCGCGGCCGTCCTGTACCTGCTGCACCCCCGCCTCCATTGGCGTGGTCTGCCGAAGCGCGAGTTCCTCGACGAGATCGGCTACCGCTCCATCGTGATCTCGTACCCCTTCATGACGGTCATGATCCTGCTGGGTGCCATCTGGGCCGAAATCGCGTGGGGGACCTACTGGAGCTGGGACCCCAAGGAGACGTCCGCACTGGTCACCTGGCTGATCTACGGGGCTTACCTGCACGCCCGCGTGACGCGCGAGTGGCGGGGTGAGAAGGCAGCGTGGCTGTTGATCGCGGGGTTCGCGGCGATCGTGCTGACCTTCGTCGGAAACACCTTCTTCGGCGGACTGCACAGCTACGCATGATCACCGCCCTCGAGCCCACCGAACTCGACCCCGCACCGGACGCCACGTCTGCGGGATGGTTGAGGCTGATCGGCGTGCTCGCCGTCGTCACGGCCCTCGTCATGGGCGGAGTCTGGATCGTCAACCGGGGCAACGGCGCCACTGCCACCGGCGCGAAGGTGAACGACGGGACCCCCGCGCGCCCCGTCGTGGGGCAGGCGGCGCCCGACTTCACCGGAACAGCGATCGACGGCACGACGGTCACGCTGAGTTCCCTGCGCGGACACCCGGTGTGGCTCATCTTCAACGCGACCTGGTGCGCGGACTGCCGCGCCGAGGCCCCCGAGGTCCAGGCGCTGTCGCTGGCCCACGCGGACGCCGGCCTCGAGGTCGTCGCCGTCTACCTCAACGAGGACGCGTCCGTGGTGCAGCAGTGGACCGCGCTGTTGGGGCTCACCTTCACCCATATCCCCGACCCTGACACGTCGATCGCGGCCCGCTACAACGTCCCAGGTGTGCCGACGCACTACTTCGTCGACGCGACGGGCACGATCCGTTCGGTGCAGGTCGGAACCCTCTCGCACACGGCCATGGCCGAGGCGATCAGCGCACTCGGCGCCTGACCGACCCCGACACGCAACAACGGCGTCCAAGGGGGAGTTGGACGCCGTTGTCGTACCGGGACGGGGGTCCCGGGTGGGTGGGCGTCTAGTCGACGCCGGAGTCGATGGCCGCGCGGTCGAGGGCGGCCTCCTCGTCCTCGGTGCGCTTGCCGAGTGAGGGGATGCGGTAGGCCTGACCCGAGCGCAGGTGTCCGATCAGCTGTGCCTGGGGCCCGCCCAACTGCCCCTGGGACGCGTAGATCTCGAGCTTCTCGCGAGAGTCGGCGATGTCGAGATTGCGCATGGTGAGCTGGCCGATGCGGTCGGTGGGCCCGAACGCCGCGTCCTCGACTCGCTCCATCGAGAGCCGGTCGGGGTGGTACGAGAGGAACGGGCCCTCGGTGTTGAGGATCGAGTAGTCCTCGCCGCGACGCAGCCGAAGCGTGACGGTGCCGGTGACCGCGGACGCCACCCACCGGGTGGTCGACTCGCGCAGCATGAGCGACTGCGGGTCGAGCCAGCGTCCCTCGTAGAGCAGGCGTCCGAGGCGGTGGCCCTGCGTGTGGTAATTGGCGAGGGTGTCCTCGTTGTGGATCGCGTTGAGGAGCCGCTCGTAGGCGATGAACAGCAGCGCCATGCCGGGCGCCTCGTAGATGCCGCGCGACTTGGCCTCGATGATGCGATTCTCGATCTGGTCGGTCATGCCCAGGCCGTGGCGGCCGCCGATGGCGTTGGCCTCCATCACGAGGTCGACCGGTGTGGTGAAGCGGACGCCGTTGATCGCCACCGGGCGTCCCTGCTCGAAGGTGATCGACACGTCCTCACGTGCGATGACCACCGACGGGTCCCAGAACTTGACCCCCATGATCGGCTCGACGCTCTCGATGCTCACGTCGAGTTGCTCAAGGGTCTTGGCCTCGTGCGTGGCGCCCCAGATGTTGGCGTCCGTGGAGTAGGCCTTCTCCTGCGAATCGCGATACGGCAGGTCGCGTTCGGTGAGCCAGGCGCTCATCTCGTGACGTCCGCCGAGTTCGTCGACGAAGTCCTCGTCGAGCCATGGCTTGTAGATGCGCAGCTGCGGGTTCGCCATGAGGCCGTAGCGGTAGAACCGCTCGATGTCGTTGCCCTTGAAGGTCGAGCCGTCGCCCCAGATCGACACGGCGTCCTCGGCCATGGCGCGGACGAGGAGGGTGCCGGTCACCGCGCGTCCCAGGGGGGTCGTGTTGAAGTAGGCACGTCCGGCTGAGCGCACGTGGAACGCGCCGCAGGCCAGGGCGCTCAGGCCCTCTTCGACCAGCGCGGCGCGGCAGTCGACGATGCGCGAGATCTCGGCGCCGTACTGGAGTGCGCGTCCGGGGACGGAGTCGATGTCGGGCTCGTCGTACTGGCCGATGTCGGCGGTGTAGGTGCAGGGGATCGCACCCTTCTCGCGCATCCAGGCGACGGCCACGGACGTGTCGAGGCCTCCGGAGAAGGCGATGCCGACGCGTTCGCCGACGGGCAGTGAGGTCAGGACTTTGGACACCTGACAACGGTACCGCATAAGTATTCGCTCGCGCGAATATCTATGCGGCCCGTGAACCGTGACCTGTCTAGGCGATCAGGACGATCTTCCCCACGTTCGCCCCGGACTCCAGTTGCTCGTGCGCCGACCGGGCGTCCGCGAGCGGGAACGTCGTCAGGGGTGCCGGAAGGATCGCACCGGACTCGATGAGGGGCCACACCATCTCGGCCACGCGCGCGCAGATCTGCGCCTTCTGCTCGACCGGACGGAAGCGCAGGCTGGTCGCGGTGACGGTGCCCCGCTTGCTCAGCAAGAGGCCCAGATTGAGCGTCCCCTTCGTGCCACCCTGCAGTCCGATGGTCACCATGCGTCCGTCGAGGGCGAGGGACGCCACGTTGGCCTCCAGGTACTTGGCGCCCATGATGTCGAGGATCACGTCGACGCCGCGTCCCTGGGTCGCCGTCTTCAACCCGGACGCCCAGTCGTCGTGGTAGTCGAGGGCGATCTCGGCGCCGAGGTCGCGGCAGAGGGCGAGCTTCTCAGGCGTCCCGGCGGTCGTCGCGACGCGGCACCCGAGCTGGGACGCGTACTGGATCGCGAACACGCCGATGCCGCCCGAGCCACCGTGAACGAGGAACGTCTCACCGGGCTTCAGTCCGACGTGGTCGAGGTTCGACACGACAGTCGCCGCCACCTCGATGAGGGACGCGGCCGTCACGAGGTCGACGCCGACAGGCGGACGCACCAGCTGGCCGGCAGGCGCCACGAAGTATTCGGCGTAGCCGCCACCCGCCAGCAGGGCGACGCACTCGTCGCCGATCGCCCACGCGTCCACCCCCTCGCCCAGTGCCGCGACCACCCCGGACGCCTCGAGCCCGATGATGTCGCTGATCCCTCGGGGCGGCGGGTAGTGGCCCTGCCGCTGCAGGAGGTCGGCGCGGTTGACGCCGGCCGCGACCGTCCGCACGAGCACCTCACCGGGGCCGGGAACGGGGGTGGGAACCTCGCTGAACTGCAGGACGTCCGGGCCTCCGGGGGCCGCCACGGTGATTGCTCGCATTGCTCAACGGTAGCGCCCGTGCCGCTACCTTCCCCGGCGTTCCCGCTACCATGGTGGACGCCCGACGAAAGCCCGGGCGAGGTCGCATAGTGGTCTAGTGCAGCCGCCTTGAAAGCGGCCGAGCGAAAGCTCCGTGGGTTCGAATCCCACCCTCGCCGCCACCACGTCCACGTGCCATGCAAGGAGCCCGCAGATGACCACCTATGTGCTCAAGCCGCGCCCGCCCCTGAGGGCCTTCGTCCTGGCCGCCGGCCTGTCGGTCGCCGGTGCGGTGTTGATCGCCCTGGCCGCCAGCGGTGGCTGGGGGACGCTGTGGGTCGTCATCTTCGCCCTCGTCCTCGCGCTCGGCGTCGCCTTCGGGGCGGCCGGAGCGGTGTCGATGCGCACCATGCGGGTCTTCGTCGACGTCACCGACGAGGGTTGGGCGGTTCGCGGGGCGGGCCAGCACAAGCACGGTCCCTGGGCCGACGTCACGAAGGTCACCACGAGCGACCACGGCGCGCACATCAGCCTCCACCACGGCCAGGTGGCCCGGACGCACCTCTTCTGCGCCAGCGGCGGCGAGGATCCGCAGATGCAGGGACTCATCGCCGACATCGCGGCGCATCTGGACGCCGACCGCGGCTACGGCACGATCGAGATCTGAGCCTGCTTCGGCACGATCCGGGTCTCAGGACTCCGCAGGTCTCAGGGACTCCGCGGGTCTCAGGACTCCGGGGGGTTGAAGGCGCACACGTCGTCCAGGTTCTCACTGGTGGTCGACGGGGACGACGAGGGTGAGCCGGCGGACGACGGCCTGGATGAGCTCGACGTCGACGGCTTGGCGGTCGAGGTGGCGGTCGGTGCAGCCGACGCCGGAGGCTCCGCGGACGACTCCTCCAGGGAGGTCTTGACTTTCGCCCGCATCGCGTCGAAGTCGGGGTCCCAGGGCTGGAAGCCGTCCTTGTCGGTGGCGAAGAGGTAGCGCCTGATGGTCCCGTCGCGCACCCGGAGGGCCAGCGTCACCATGGCCGGCAGAATCTCCTGCGGCAGGTCGGTGCTGATGAGGTCCTGCGACGCCTTGGCGATCGACTCGTACTTCGTCAGCATCGTCGCGGGATCAGCCTGGTCGATGATGGCCTTGACGACGCAGGTCTGGCGTCCCATGCGTGAGTTGTCGCCGTTGGCGCTGGTGTAGCGGGCCCGGGCGTACCACATGGCCTGGTAGCCGTTCAGCTTCTGGTTCGCGCCGATCTCGATGTAGCCCTTGGTGAGGCCGGGGTGGTCCTTGCTGCCGGCGAGCGGGATGCGCTCGTTCACGTTGAGGGTGATCCCGCCCATGGCGTTGATGAGCTTCACCAGACCGTCGATGCGGAGCATCAGGAAGTAGTCGATCTGCAGGCCCAGGGCCTCACCGACGGCCATCTTGAGGGCGTCCGCCCCGGGCTGATCAGTGTCCGTGAACAACTCGGGGTGGCTCAGGGGCACGTTCTTCCAGATGGCGTTCGCCATGTACTCGAGGTTCTCGCCGCTCACCCCGTCGTAGAAGCCGTTCGGGTAGACCTTGGCGAGTTCGGAGTCGGCGGGGAAGGGCATGCGTCCGGTGTTGCGGGGGATCTGGAAGATCGTCGTGTTGCCGGTCTGTGTGTCGATGGACGCCACCATGATCGTGTCGGTGCGGACGCCACCCGTCTCATCGGTCGTGTCACCGCCCAGCAGCATGATGTTGAGGCGCGGCTTGCTCGCCCACGGGTCGGACGCGCCGCCGTCGAGGTCGGTCGGCTTCGTCTGGGAGCGCACGTCGTTGCCCGACTTGAACACCGAGTTGACGAGGTGGCCCTGGTCGTAGGCATAGCGGGCGGCGACGGCCAGCGGCGCGCTGACCAGGAACGACAACCCGCCGACCGCGAGAGCGCCGATGACGCGCTGGGTCGACGTGAGGCGAGGCGGACGCGCGATCAGGTGCGTCCCCACGATCACCGCGACCCAGAGCAGCGCTGCCGTCACCAATGCGATGGACACCGCGGTCAAAGTCTTCGGACGCACGGCGATCGCGGCCACATTGTCGAAATCGAGTGCGATGCCGATGGCCAGGGCGACCACGAGGCCGACGAACGTGGCGGTGATGCCCACGCCGAGCCAGCGACGCCTCGACCTGATGAGGCCAAGGCCGGGCACCAGGGCGCTCAACCCGGTCGCGACCAGCGCGCGGGTGAACAGGTGGCGGTGGGGCTCTTCGGGGTCGGCGTGCCGGCGTCCAATGGGGACGTCGTTGTCGTACACGGGGTCGAGGCCGTCGCCTTCGACGGCACTTCGTCGGGGGGTGGGGACGCCGAAATCGCGCACGTCATCGCCGCGGGGCCTGTCCATACGTCCTCCTCGTGAGACTCCATGCTAGCGAGGAGTCCCAAGGTGGCGTTCCGGTGGAGCGCCCCTCGCTGTGGCGAGAGCCTTTCGCGAGAAGTGCAGGCGGCTACTTCAGCGAGGCCGCCGCAGTGGCCGCAAGCCCCCACCCGTTGAGACGGGGGACGTAGAGACGCACGGCGTCAGCGCCCTTGGTCGGGGTCACAGTGAAGGTCGCAGTACCCTTCGGCTGCGCTCCGGCAGCTGTCCCCGTCGAGGTATGGAGGGTCGCGCCGGTGACCCAGGCGCCGTTCACCCGATACTGGATCGAGACAGGGACATCGCCCACGAATTGGCCGTCCCAACCCTCACGCACATTTGCCACGATTCGCCCGCCCAGTCGCCAGTTGGCCGAGTAGGTGGCACGGACTGTCCGTGGCCGCAGGCCGCGGGTCCAGGCCATCAGGGCCGTGTGGTAGCCGCCATCGTTCCAGTCGGTGTAGCGACCGCTCATCCAGACCGCGTCGACCGGTGTGGACGCCCCCCAGGGCGTGGTCACAATGCGCTGGCGTTGCGCGGAACTGGTGGCTGCAGAGAGCTTCGCACGTTGCCAGGTCGTTCCCAGGTCGGCGGTCTCGAAGTGGTAGACGGTGTCTCCAGCCGTGACGAAGACGATGTCCGGATTCGAATGGGACAGCGCCACGCCGGTCACGGATGCCGAGGTTGTCAGGGGCGTCGATGAAGCCCAATTGCCATCGGTGATGGAATACCGATTGACGTAGCGCACCTTCGTGTCGGTCTCCGAGAAGTTCGCGATGACTGGCCCGGTCGGGCTCATGGCAACGTCGAACACCCGGCTCTTGCCTTTCGGCCCGGTGCCGTCGTGAACGAGCGTCCCCGCGCGCACGGCGATGGGCCGTGCCGCTGTCGTGGTCGTCCCCCGCACCTGGGTGGTGGTCCGGATCATCGTGCCGTCACTCCGGTAGAAGGCCCCTTTGCGGTAGTACATGTGGTACAGCGAGTTGGTGGGGGTAAGGACGACGTGACCCTCATCCATCGCGAAATGGATGGTGTCGATGCCATTGCTGACGAAGCGGGCATAAGGGTGGTTGGGGGTGTTGGGGAAGCTGTTCCCCATCACTTGGTAGCCCTTCGTCCAGCGGACGAGGTCGGCGCTCGACGTCATCCAGTAGGTGAAATCCTTGGCGCGGGTGATCAGGTAGTACTTGTACGTGGTCTCTCCGGGCAGGTAGAGCGCGTGGGTGTAGGTGGGGCGCATGGTTTCCATGCCGGAGCCCACCAAGGTCAGCCGTGGTCCGAAACTGCTGGTGTCGTCCGGCTTCGTCGACACGCGGTAATACAGCGGGCTCGTCTGATGGCCCGAATAGAACGCGGCAATGCGTCCATCTGCGAGTTGGAGCAGCGATGGCGCGGCGTGGTCATCAGCCAGGAGGTTCGTCTGCAGAACGGTGTTCTTGATGTCTCCGTACACGTGACTCACACGCGTCACCTGGACGGTGCCCACCGAGTTGACGCTGGCGATATAGGTCGCAGCCTTTGTCGAAAGGACCGTGGGTGCCGTGTACTGCGTCCATGCACCGTCACTGATGAGGTAGGAGAGTTGTCCGGGTACGGGAATGTCCGGGTCGTCAATCGCCGAAGCCGGTGAGGACGACGTGGGGAGGAACAGGCCCATCAGCACCGCGAACAAGGTAATGGCAGCCGTGACGAGAGGACGTCGGGGCGGCGAGGAATTGATCACTTTCCCACGTTAACAGCCGATCATGACGCCCCCGCACCGGGTGACCGGGGAGAGCTCTGGTGAGCAGGGCCGAGGGGGCGTCCGGTCGGTCGTGTGGCGTTGGACGCACGCTTTGCGGCGCGGGCGTGGCAGCCGATACGCTGTGTGGGCACCATTGGAGGTGTCGCCTAGCCCGGTCTATGGCGCCCGCCTGCTAAGCGGGTTTGGGGCTTCAACCCCATCGCGAGTTCAAATCTCGCCACCTCCGCCACACCACGAGCCCCTCTCGCCATGCTGCGAGGGGGGCTCTGTGGTGTTCACGGCCGGCCCCGGACGCGGAAGTGGGGCGTCCCCTCATCCGGGACGCCCCACTTCCGCTGCTCGTCAGACCTTGGCGACGGCCTTGAGCCGGTCGAGTTCCTCGCCCAACTGCCGGGGGAGCTTCTCGCCGAAGCTCTCCAGCCAGCGCTCGAGGCGCGGCAACTCGTCCTCCCACTCGGCGGGCACGTAGCGGACGACCTCTTCGAGGATGGCCGGATCAAGGTCCAGGCCCTCGGTGTCGAGGTCCTCGACGTTGGGGATGAAGCCCAGCGGGGTCTCGACCGCGCCGACCTTGCCCTCGAGGCGCTCGATGACCCACTTGAGGACGCGGCTGTTCTCGCCGAACCCGGGCCACAGGAAGTCGCCCTCGGCGTTGCGGCGGAACCAGTTGACGTAGAAGATCTTCGGCAGCTTGTCCTCGTCGCGTCCATCGGTCACGTCGTACCAGTGCTGCAGGTAGTCGGCGGCGTGGTAGCCGATGAACGGCAGCATGGCCATCGGATCGCGGCGCAGGACGCCGACGGCGCCGGTCGCGGCAGCGGTGGTCTCCGACGAGCAGGTCGCACCCATGAACACTCCGTGTTCCCAGTCGCGGGCCTGGGTGACGAGCGGGACGGTGTTCTCGCGGCGTCCGCCGAAGAGGATCGCGTCGATCGGCACGCCGTTCGGGCTGTTGAAGTCGTCCGACAGGATCGGGCACTGCGCGATCGGGGTGCAGAAGCGGCTGTTCGGGTGCGCGGCCTTCTCGTCGGGACGCCCGCCCTCGGGGCCGGCTTCCGGCGTCCACGAACGGCCGAGCCAGTCGGTGAGGTGCGCGGGCTTCTCCTTGGTCATGCCCTCCCACCACACGTCGCCGTCGTCGGTGAGCGCCACGTTCGTGAAGATGTTGTTGCCGCCCTCGATGGTGCGCATGGCGTTGGGGTTCGTGCTCATGCCCGTGCCCGGCGCCACGCCGAAGAACCCGTTCTCGGGGTTCGTGGCGTACAGGCGTCCGTCGTCGCCGAAGCGCATCCAGGCGATGTCGTCGCCCAGGGTCTCGACCTTCCAGCCCTTGATGGTGGGCTCGAGCATGGCCAGGTTGGTCTTGCCGCAGGCGCTGGGGAACGCGGCTGTGACGTGGTAGCTCTTGCCCTCGGGGCTGGTGAGCTTCAGGATCAGCATGTGCTCGGCGAGCCAGCCCTCGTCACGTGCCATGACCGAGGCGATGCGCAGCGCGTAGCACTTCTTGCCCAGCAGCGAGTTGCCGCCGTAACCGGAGCCGTAGCTCCAGATGGCGCGCTCTTCGGGGAAGTGGACGATGTACTTGGTCTCGCTGCAGGGCCACGGCACGTCATGGACGCCCGGCTTCAGCGGCATGCCGACCGAGTGCAGGCAGGGGACGTACGGGGCGTCCCGCTTGATCATCTCGTCCAGGGCTGCGGCGCCCATGCGGGTCATGATCTTCATGCTCAGCACGACGTAGGCGGAGTCGGAGAGCTCGATGCCGAACTTGGGGTCCTCAGCGTCGAGGGGGCCCATGCAGAACGGGATCACGTACATCGTGCGTCCCTCCATGCACCCGTCGTACAGCGGACGCAGGATGTGCTTCATCTGCTCCGGGTCCATCCAGTTGTTCGTGGGGCCGGCGTCCACCTCGTCGACCGAGCAGATGAACGTCGAGTCCTCGACCCGGGCGACATCGCTGGGGTCGGTGCGGGCGTAGACCGAGTTGGGCTGCTTGGTCTCGTCCAGCTTGATGAGCGTCCCGGACGCGACGAGTTCGTCGACCAGGGCGTCCCACTCGGCGTCGGAGCCATCGCAGTAGTGGATGGACTTCGGCTTGGTCAGGGCGGCGACTTCTTCGACCCAGGCGACGATGCCGGGGTGGTTGGGGATGTTGCCTGCAACGGGGATGGTGGACATGTGTGATGGCTCCTGTACGTCGGTGTACGTGGGATGGACTCAACGTCCCACTCCATGGCGTCCAGCCTGCCCCCAAAGGGGCTGGAGTGTTGCTGATTCACATCTTGTGCTCAGTGCGCGGCATCGATCCAATTGGACCGGGACGCTCGGTGCAGGGTAGAGTCACTGACTGCCCACACGGCACGCGCTCGTGGCTCAATGGATAGAGCATCTGACTACGGATCAGAAGGTTGGGGGTTCGAGTCCCTCCGAGCGCGCTCATGACAGGCCCCGATCGGTCACCACGACTGATCGGGGCCTGTGTCGTGTCTCGACGCGACACGCGACGGTGGCGTGTCGGATGCGCCGAAATAGTGCGGGTGAACAGTCCAGATAGTGGTCGATGAAACGTTCAAAAACGCGCCAAGAGGCCTATGTGAAGAAGTTCACACAGGCCGGATGATAGCGGGTGAGATTCCTCACACGAGAGGGGGGTGGGGGTTGACTCAGCGCCCCGGTTGAGGGCGCGGATCTCCCCGGCGCGCGGCCAGGACGGTTTCGGCGTGCTCGCGTCCACCCCGCTCCAGGCCCGCCACCTCGGACGTCCCGTGCCAGAACAGGCGTCCTCGACGCCACACCCTGACCTCCATCGACCCGTCGAGGTGCTCGATTGCCCCGGGGGTGTTGCGTCCCTCTCCGACCAGCGGCACGGGGAGCACGAACCCGCGCGACTCCGGCGCGTGGCCGTCGATGCGGACGCGCCACTGGGGATTGTCGCCGGTCAGGAGCCAGCGTCCGGGGGTGATGGACGCACGGACGGGCGACGTGCCCGGATTCCCGAGACGGATCAGGCTGCCGTCGGGGGCGCGGACCACGACGGCGGTCACGTGCGTCGACACCTGGCGTCCGAGGACGCGGGGACCGACCGTGACGTCGCCGCCCGCGAAGGCCACGCACGCGTCCGGCTCGGTGAAGCCCTGCGCCTGGCCCCACCACCAGGCGTCCGGGAACCCGGCCGCCCCCCAGTTCTTCTCGCCGTAGACCTGGGCGTCGCTGAAGGTGATGACGCGCTCGCCGAGGCGCAGCGTCCCGGACGCGCGTCCGCCGAGCAACCACGGGTGCCAGTACTGGTTGAGGCCGGGGATCATCTGGAAGGCGCTCGATCCACCCAGCCGGGCACGTGGCCAGCGCTGCAGGTCGGTGAAGGTCGCCGACAGGGACGCGCCGTCCAGCGTGACCTCGAGGTGGTCTGCCGCGCCCTCGAACACGTCGGGGACGCGCGCGCCCAACGCGTCCGGGTCTGCCGTGCAGCCGTCCGGGGCCGAGGTGACGAGGACGCCGTCGGGCGTCGTCGCCAGTCCGACCGTCGCCCACGGCCGAGTGCGTGTGGTGGTGTTGCCGCTCGGGGTGGTGTTGCGGCCAGGGGTGTTGATCCCACACAGCGCGATGATGACGCGACCGGACGCCCGGTCGGTGATCCGCCAGAAGTACCCCTCCATGGCGACCCCGTGGGCGCGCTCGGGGTCACCCCACGCGCCGTCGGCCCCGGACGCCCGGTACGCGTCCTGGACGCCTGTTGCCAGCCTGATGAGCGGAGATGCCATTGGGCCACCCTACGACCATGCGCGCGGCGGCTAGCGTGGTGGCAACGAGGAAGGACGTTCGCGATGACTGCTGTGTGGGCCCACCGTGGGGCGGGCAAGGGTGCGCCGGAGAACACGCTGGAGGCCTTCGACCTGGCCCGGACGCTGGGAGCCGACGGGGTCGAACTCGACGTCCAGCGGACGTCCGACGGTCGACTCGTGGTCATCCACGACGAGACGATCGACCGCACCTCGACGGGACGAGGCCTTGTCGGGACCCAAACGCTGGCCGAGCTGCGGGCCTTCAGCTTCGACGACGGACGCGAGGGTTTCGGCCACGTGGTGCTCCCCGAACTCGCGGACGTGTTCGACCTGCTGCGCGACACCGGGATGACGATCAACGTCGAACTCAAGGACGGCGAGGTGCCCTACCCGGGCATGGGCGCCCAGGTCGACGCCCTCGTCGAGTCGTTCGGACTGGTCGACCGGGTCGTCTACTCGAGCTTCAACCACTACACGCTGCGCGAACTGAGGGACGCGGGGACCCGCGTCCGCCTCGGTCTTCTCCTCGCCGAGGCGTTGGTCGAGCCGTGGGAGTACGCGAAGGGGTTCGGCGCCGCAGCCATCCACCCGTACTGGCCAACGGTGCTGATGCCGGGCTACGTGGAGTCGTCCCACGATGCCGGGGTCCCCGTGCACGCCTGGACCGTCGACGGCGAGCATGCCCTGCACGCGCTCGTCAGGCTGGGCGTGGACGCGGTCATCACCAACGACCCGGAGCTCGCCCTCCGCGTGCGTGGGTGATGACCGCGTCCAGAGCCTCAGACGTGGACCGGCAGCTTGCGGCTCCACCAGTCGAGGACCTTCTCGAAACGCTGGCGCCGATGGTGCGGCGTGCCTGAGCGCGACAGCTCGTGGTTCTCACCGGGGAAGATCAGCAACTCGGCGTCCGCGCCGTTGAGCTTGATCTCGGTGTAATAGCGAAGGGCCTGCGACAAGGGGCAACGCAGGTCCTGCTCGGAGTGCAGGACGAGCGTCGGTGTGGTGACCTCACCGGTGAACATCATCGGCGACTGGCGGTTGGCCGCCTCGAGGCCCTCGCCGGTGTACTCCGACGAGAAGAACCACCCGATGTCGGACGAGCCGATGAAGGACGCCGGGTCAAGGTAGCCGCGCTCGACGATGGCACCCTGCCAGCGGTGGTCGTGACCGATGAGCCAGGCGGTCATGTAGCCGCCGTAGGAGCCACCCATCACGCCGACCCGCTCGCCGTCCAGCCCCGGCACGGTCGCGATCGCGTGGTCGAGGAAGGCGAGGATGTCGACCATGTCGAGGTTGCCCATGTCGCCCTTGATCACGCGTCCGTGGGCCTGCCCATACCCGAACGATCCGCGCGGGTTGCAGGCCACGACCGCGTAGCCGGCGGACGCGTACACCTGGAACTCGTCGAACCACGACCCGTGGTAGGCCGCGAACGGACCACCGTGGATGACGAGGAGCACCGGGTGCGGGCCCTCGCCCTCGGGGAGGACGACCCAGCCGTGAACGGGGTAGTCATCGGGCGCCGTGGCCTCGATCTCGATCGGGGTCAGCACCTTCGCCTGGTCGCGCAGGGAGGCGGAGAAGTCGGTGAGGCGGTCGAGGATGCCGTCCGGGCTGACCAGGGCGACGTCGCCGGCCGTGTGATGGTCGGCGAAGGTCACGACGACCTCGTCGGTGCCGGGGACAGGCTCGACGGCCTGCGTCACGAGTGATCCTTCGAGCACCACCTCGGACGTCCCGTCGGCCAATACGCGCAGCACGCGCGCGTCTCCGCGCACCTCTTCGACGACGAGGACGCCGTCGAGACCGTCCAGCACGGGACGCGAGGTGATCGCGATCGTCTCGGCGTCCGTCAGTCGGGTGGCTTCGCCACCGGAGGCGGGCATGACGAACAGGCCGGGATTGCGTCCGACGAAGTCGCGGCCGCTGGCGCCCATGTCTTCACCGATGAAGAAGAGGAGTTCGCCGTCCTCGCTGACGGCGGGGCCGTCGACGCCCAGGCGGGACCCGCCGCCCGGATTGGTGAGCCGGACAGGGTCACCGCCGTCGAGGGCGAAGCGGTAGAGGTCGCTGACCAGGTCGGTGTCGGCGGTCTCGTGACGGCGCGCGACGACGATGACCGAGCGTCCGTCGGCGGCGAAGACCGGCTGCGTGTGGTCGGCGTCCCCCTCGGTGAGCTGGGTCGCCTGCGGGAAGAGGCCGGTGTCCTGCTCGGCGTCCTCGGCGCTCTCCCCGAGCGTGGCGCGAGCGTCCGCGAGGGCCTTGGCGGCGCGTCCGACGGGCTTGACGGCGGGCTCGGCGAAGACGTCGGGGACGTCCATGACGAAGACGTGACTGCGCTTGTCAGCGGTGTATCCGAGGCCGTTCATCTGGAACTGGAAGGTGGTGAGGTGGCGGGCGTCCTCCTGGCCTGGGGAGACGCCGTCGAGGGTGCCGTAGCGTCCCTCCTCGGGGACGCGCGACACGAACGCGAGGTGCCGTGAATCGGGCGAGAAGACGACGTCGCTGACGCCCAGCTTGCGGTCGGTCACCTGCATCGGCTCGCCGCCGTCGGCGGGCATGAGGAAGAGCTGGGGCTTGCCGTCGGGGGTCGACCGGATGAAGGCGATCAGGCGACCGTCCGGGGAGAACTTCGGGGACGAGTCGCTGAATCCGCGCGTCAGGCGGCGGGGGGCGTCCCCGTCGAGGGGGACGCGCCACAGTTGGCCGACGTAGGCGTCCGCGTCGAAGTCGGGACGCGAGGTCGCGACGACCGCCCAGCGGTCGCGCGGGTGGACGGTGGGGGCGGAGACGGACGTGATCAGGGGCAGATGGTCGGGACGCATGCACCGAGACTATCCATCGTCGGCCGGCCGGTCGGCCCGTGTGCCAGCTAGGTTTGCCCCATGCAGCAGCCCTTCAAGCCGGAACTCTGGGACGTCGTCCCGGGGTTCGATTTCACCGACATCACCTACCACCGCGCGAAGCACGTGCCGGCGGTACGGGTGGCGTTCAACCGTCCCGAGGTGCGCAACGCGTTCCGTCCGCACACCGTCGACGAGTTGTACACGGCCCTCGAGCACGCGAGGCAGGCGGCGGATGTCGGCTGCGTCCTCATCACCGGCAACGGACCCAGCGCGAAGGACGGGGGCTGGGCGTTCTGCTCGGGCGGCGACCAGCGCATCCGGGGGCGGGCCGGCTACCAGTACGAGGAGGGGTCGGAGGGTCCCAACACGGGGGCTGCGGCACCGTCGCCGCTGGACGCCGCCAAACTCGGACGCCTGCACATCCTCGAGGTGCAGCGACTCATCAGGTTCATGCCCAAGGTGGTGATCGCCCTGGTGAACGGGTGGGCGGCCGGGGGTGGGCACTCGCTGCACGTGGTGTGCGACCTGACACTGGCGTCCGCGGAGCACGCGAAGTTCAAGCAGACGGACGCCGATGTCGGCAGCTTCGACGCCGGTTTCGGTTCGGCCTATCTGGCCCGTCAGGTCGGGCAGAAGGTGGCTCGGGAGATCTTCTTCCTCGGGGACACCTACGACGCCCAGCGGGCGTACGAGATGGGGACGGTCAACAAGGTCGTGCCCCACGAGTCGCTCGAGGACGAGGGGCTGGAGTGGGCGGCCAAGATCTGCGGGAAGTCGCCGACGGCGCAGCGGATGCTGAAGTACGCCTTCAATGCGATCGACGACGGTCTGATCGGCCAGCAGGTCTTCGCGGGTGAGACCACCCGACTGGCCTACATGACCGACGAGGCGGTCGAGGGACGCGACTCGTTCCTGCAGAAGCGTCCGCCGGACTGGAG
>CALKHV010000175.1 GCA_937988865.1 uncultured Propionibacteriaceae bacterium
TTCAAAGCCCGCCGCCTCCGAGCCGGGACCCAACCGCCCAAACCGCCCAAGCGACTGGCGGCGGGAGCACCCTCGGCGCCGACACCCTCAACCCGATGCTGACGCCGAGGTTGGACGACGGCACGGGTGGGAAAGGGGATGCGGCGTGGCCCTCATCGAGAGCCACCGGCTGTGGCGACGCCCGTCAGCGTCGACATGTGTCGGCGAGTGCGGTTCGAGGGGGGCCGCGGAAGGGCTGCCCCCCCGTGCGGACGTGAGGCTCAAAACCCGCGGGCTGGGACCAAACCGCCCAACCAGCCGGCCGGTGGGAGTGCTCTCAGCGCCGGACCCTCGACCCGATGCTGACAGGCGACGATGCTCGGCCAGTGTCAGTGTCGACGCCGTCGGGCCGAGCGCGAGACAACGAGCCCGGCGCCCTGGCCATTGTTCGGCAGGTCCAGTGGCGGCGTCCATGGCACCATAACCGCATGACTTCGGTGGTGTGGGCAGCGTTCGACTTCCCCACCGAGCCGGGGCGCCGCGAAGGCGAACGCTTGCGCGGACGATTCCTTCGCCCACCCGTTCGGACGCTGGCCGCCGCGACGCTCGACGAAGTGCCTCGCGTGGTCGACGAGGCCGACCACGCGGCTCGTGCAGGGAGTTGGGTGGTCGGAGGACTCCGCTACGAGGCTGCCGGTGCGTGGGACCGCGCGCAGCGGACTCGACTCGCTGAAGAGCACGGACTCGAGAGCGCGCGTCCGCTGGCCCACTTCGAGGTCTACGACGGCGAGCCCGAGCCCTGGCCAGACGCGGAGGCCAGCGTCCCCCAGCTCGACTGGCGGGATCTCGGGACACTTGTCGGCGGGACCTCGGCGGAGCAGTCGATCGAAGTCGTCCGCGACCACATCGCCAGAGGCGACTGCTACCAGGTCAACCTCACGACGCGGCTGTGGGCGTCCGCTTCGGTCGATCTTGACGTCCTCTTCGAGCGCCTGAGCGCCACCCAGCCCGGTGGGTACGCGCTCTTCCTTCGCGGCGCGGGCGTGGCGAGTGTCTCTCCGGAGTTGTTCTTCCAGGCCGCCCTCGACGGACGCCTGACGACGCAACCAATGAAGGGGACTGCCGCGCGTCCCCCGGGCGAGGATGCGAACGGTCCCTCGGCCCGGGCCCTGCTCGCCAGCGACAAGGACCGCGCCGAGAACCTGATGATCGTCGACCTCCTGCGCAATGACCTCGGACGCGTGTGCGACCCGGGCTCGGTGCGGGTCGAGGCGCTGTACGAACTGGTCGAGTTGCCGACAGTGTGGCAGCTGACGTCCACGGTCACCGGAAGGACGTCCGCCGGTACCCGACTCGTCGACATCTTCGCCGCCCTCTTCCCGTGCGGGTCGATCACCGGAGCGCCCAAGATCCGTGCCATGGAGGTCATCGCCGAACTGGAGAGTGCACCCCGCGGTTGGTACTGCGGCGCGCTGGGAGTGATCCGTCCCGGCGGGGACGCCATCTTCAACGTGCCCATCCGCACTGTCGAGGCGGCCGACGGCGGCTACCGCTGCGGCATCGGGAGCGGCATCGTGTTCGACTCCGATCCCGCGTCCGAAGTCGCCGAGTGGGCAGCCAAAGCCCGTTTCCTCCACGGTCGCGAGCTCGCTGCCCTGGAGACACTCCTTCTCGAGTCCGGACGCATCGCCCGACTCGACCGACACCTCGTCCGCGTCCAGACAACGTGCCATGCACTCGGCCTGCCGACCCGGGACGAGGCTGGGACGCAGCTCCTCGATGTCGCAGCGTCCCACCCCCTCGGACGCCACCGCCTGCGCCTGGTGATCACCCACGACGGGTCGAGCGTCGAGCTGCACCCCATGCCAGAGACTCCCGCGGTGGTCCGGCTGGCCCTCGCCAGCCACCCACTGGAGACCCGCGGACACCTGCGTCCACTGATCGTCCACAAGACGACCTTGCGCTCCCACTACGAGGCAGCCCGGCGCGACCGCGCACCCGGGGTGTTCGACGTCATCTGTTGGACCCCGCGGGGCGAGCTGACCGAGTGCACGACCGGCAACGTCGCCCTGCGCATCGATGGTGAATGGCTCACCCCTGCGGCCGGCGTGGGGCTCCTTCCAGGAGTCCTTCGCGGGGAACTCCTGGAATCCGGAGCGCTCCGCGAGGCTGAGTTGTCGATTGCCGACCTCGCGCGCGCAGATGCCCTGGCCTTCGTCAACAGCCTGCGCGGGTGGTGCCCGGCTGAGCTTGACCAGAGGCCCGACTTCGACCCAGTACCGTGACGCCATGGACCTCGTGAGCCCCCTGCGCCGCTACGGCACCACGATCTTCACCGAGATCACTGCCTTGGCCCAACGCCACGACGCCATCAACCTCGGGCAGGGTTTCCCAGACACCGACGGGCCCGCGGAGGTGCTGGAGGCGGCTCGCCACGCCATCGCCCACGGGGCCAATCAGTACCCTCCCCTCAGCGGACGTCCCGAGCTCCTCAGCGCCATCGCCGACCACCAGCGCCGCTGGTACGGCATCGACCTCGACCCCGCCGCCCAGGTGCTCGTGACCGTGGGCGCGACCGAAGCCCTGGCCGCAACGATCCTCGCCTTCTGCTCGGCCGGCGACGAGGTCATCATGTTCGAGCCCTACTACGACTCCTACGCAGCCGTGGTCGACCTCGCGGGTGCGACCCGTCGCACCGTGGTTTTGCGCTTCCCCGACTTCGCGGTCGACGAGGCCGCCCTCCGCGACGCCTTCAGCGACCGGACCCGGCTGGTCCTCCTCAACTCCCCCCACAACCCGACGGGCAAGGTCTTCACGCGCGCCGAGCTCGACCTGATCGCCCGGGTGGCCCGCGAGCATGACGTCTGGGTCGTCACCGACGAGGTCTACGAGCACCTGACCTTTGCGTCCGACCACATCCCCATCTCGACGCTGCCCGGCATGGCCGAGCGGACGCTGACCATCTCGTCGGCCGGCAAGAGCTTCTCGGTCACCGGGTGGAAGGTGGGCTGGGTGACCGGGCCGGCCGACGCCGTGGCTTCCGTCCGCACCGTCAAACAGTTCCTGACCTTCGGCGCCAGTGGCCCCTTCCAGCTCGCCGCTGCCACCGCCCTCGCCCTGCCGGACGCCTACTTCTCGGCATTTCGCGACAGCCTTCAGCACAAGCGCGACCTCCTGGTCGACGGGTTGAGGGACGCCGGACTCACCGTCGCCGTGCCCGGCGGCACGTACTTCGTCACGGCAGACGTCGCCTCCTTCCTCAGGACAGATGGCGCCACCGACGCCGCCTCCTTCGCCCGCGAGCTGCCCGCCCGTGTGGGCGTCGCAGCCATCCCGGTGCAGGTCTTCCACGACGAACCGGACGCCGCCAGAACACTCCTGCGGTTCGCCTTCTGCAAGCGGGACGACGTCCTTCACGAGGCGGTGCGTCGACTGGGTCGGCTGCGGACCGTCACCGCCTGACGGTCGCCCCACCTGGCTCGTCGGCCGTGGCGAGGTCGGGCCCCGGAGGCTTCCTTGCGTCCTCTGGGAAACCTCCCCGTTTCGGGCTCCGGGGCGCGTGTTGACCTGCACGCGCAAGGAAACTCGTCATGGCGGGCTCCCAGGGGCGCCGCTCGCGCCGAAGGTCAGGCCGACGCCCACCCATCCTCCGAGGGCGCCAGTGCCCGGAACTTCACGCCCCTTCGAGGCTCGGCCATGAGGTCGGCCACCTCATCGCGCCAGGTCGCGTAATGGGCCGTCTGCTTGTGGGCGGCCGCCGCGTCCTCGTCGCGGTAGACCTCGACAAGGACGAACCGGGTGGAATCCTCGACCTCCTGCACGACATCGAACCGGGCGACGCCCGGCTCCAACAGCGAGTTGCGTGAGTTCTCCACCGACGCCGCGGCGAACGCGTCCTCGGTTCCGGGCAGGACGCGGACGAACACGTGAACGATGAACATGAGTCTCCTCCTGGTGGACCGCGTCCGATGGATGGACGCGTGCTAGATGAACAGGGTCGTGCGGGAGTCTGCCGCCTCGTCGAGGAAGGCGGCCACGCCGCCGAACTCGACCCCGTCCATGAGGTCGCTCTCGGCCATGCCCAGCAGGTCCATCGTCATCGTGCAGGCGATGAAGCGGACGCCACCGTCGCGAGCCGACTTCATGAGTTCGGGCAGCGTGGGCACGCCGCCCTTCTTCATGACCCGGTTGATCATCTTGGTCCCGGCCCCCAACATGTGCATCTGCGACAGCTTCAGCTCCTCCGGACCAGCGGGCATCATCGCGCCGAACGCCTTGTCCATGGCACTGCGCTCGCGCTTGGGCGGCTTCGTCCTGCGCAACGCGTTCAGCCCCCAGAAGGTGAAGAACATCGTCGCCTCCTCCCCCATCGCAATCGCGCCGTTGGCGATGATGAACGCCGCGATGAGCTTGTCGAGGTCCCCGGAGAACACGACGAAAGACGTCTTGGCCTTCGCGCCAACCAGAGCGGACGCCGGCGCGCCGACCAAGCGTCCGGGGTCGCCCTTCCGAATCGTGGCCTTGAAGCCGGGCCCCTCGGGCTGGATGTCGATCAGTTGGTGACGGTTCCGACGAGCCCAGGCCGGCCCGTCCGAGGCGAACCCCGGATCAGCGACGTGGACGAGGATCTCGTCACCCACGTCGAGCAACTTCATCTGCTCGGTGAGCTTCAGGATCGGGCCGGGGCAGGCGAGGCCGGTGCAGTCCAGATCGATCCGCACACCCGTCGCGGGCCGCTCCGGCGCGGGCAGGGACTCGAGTTCGGCATAGTTCTCGACCGGCTGCGGGGCCATCAGGTCATCCGCGGCAACGTCGTGCCAGAAGCGGAAGGTGGTCGACCCGCCCGACAACGTGGCGATGTCGGTGAAGCCGCGCTGGACGAGTGCACGGTGGGCGAGGTAGCTGCGGAATCCGACCGCGCAGTACAGGCGCAGCGGCACCGACTTGTCCCACGTCTCACACACCGACCGGAGCGTGCCCAACGGGACGTTCTCGGCCGCCGGCATGTGCCAGATGCCGAATTCCTCGGGCGTCCGTACGTCGATGATGCGGGCACCCTCGGTGTTGCCCGGGTAGTCCTCGGCGTACCAGAGCGTCAGGTCACCGCGAACGACGTTGGACGCGACGAACCCGGCCATGTTGACCGGATCCTTGGCCGACCCGAACGGGGGCGCGTAGGCCAGCTCGAGTTCCTCCAGATCGAACACCGTCGACCCCGTCCGGATGGCCGTGGCCAGCACGTCCAGACGTTTGTCCACCCCGTCGAAACCGGCGGCCTGAGCGCCGAGCAGGCGTCCGGTCGTGGGATCGAACAGCACCTTGATGTGCAGCATGGCGCTGCCCGGGTAGTAGCCCGCGTGCCCCGACGGGTGCACATGGGCGGCCTGGAACGGCAGGCCGGCGGCCTTGAGCTGGCGTTCGGACGCACCCGTACCGCCCGCCACCATGTCGAAGACCTTGAGGACGGAGGTCCCCTGGGTCGATTTGTACTCGGTGTCACGTCCGCAGATGTTCTCGGCGGCGACACGAGCCTCGCGGTTCGCAGGGCCCGCGAGCGGCACCAGGTACGAGCCGGGCAGCACCGTGTGCGCCGTCTCGACGATGTCGCCGGCGGCGAAGATGTCGGGATCGGACGTCCGCATGTGCGAATCGACCTTGATTCCGCCGCGGGGGCCCAGCTCGATGCCGGCGTCGGTCGCCAGCTTCGTCCGGGGACGCACACCCACCGACAGGATGACGATGTCGGCTGGCAGGGTCGTGTGGTTGCCCAACTCGACCGACAGCCCACCGCCCGGCGCGGACGCGAAGGCGGCCACCGCCGTCGACACGTGCAGGCTGATCCCCCGGCTCTTCATGTGCCGTTCGATGGGGATCGACATCTCCTTGTCGAGCGGCGGCAGGATCTGGTCGGCGAGTTCGACGAGCGCCACCTCGGCGCCGCGGTGGCGCAGGTTCTCGGCCATCTCGACACCGATGTAGCCGGCGCCGACGACGACGGCGCGGAACGGCTTGCCCTTCGATGTGGGCGCGCCGAGGGCTGCGTCCACCTGGGCCTTGATGTCGTCCATGTCGCCGATCCGGCGAAGGACGTGGATGCCGGGCAGTTTGATGCCGGGCAACGGCGGACGCACCGCACCCGCGCCCATGCAGAGTGCGAGCTTGTCGTACGACTCGACGTACTCGCGTCCGCCCTCGAGGTCGCGCACGGTGACCGTGTGAGCGTCCCGATCGATGGAGATGACCTCACTGGCGATCCGGACGTCGATGTCGAGGGACTCCCGGAGGCTCTCGGGGGTCTGGAGGAGGAGCCGGTTGCGATCCCTGATCACTTCGCCGATGTGATACGGAAGCCCACAGTTCGCGAACGACACGTGGTGGCTCTTCTCGAGCACCACAATCTCGGCGAATTCGTCCAGACGACGCGCCCTCGCCGCAACTGACGCGCCCGCTGCCACCCCACCGACCACCACGAGTTTCATGTTGTTCCCCCACCTTCGCTGATCGGTCGTCGAGCGGCGCCGACCCTGCAAATCTATGGCAGCCGTCATCCCGGGAACGACGAACAGAACCTCATCGACGGCCTTGAAGGTGGGTTTCCTTGCGTCGGCAGCAGAATCGCCCGGTTCTGCGTCCGAAAGCGCGTGTTCGGACGCTTGCGCAAGGAAACCTTCGCATCGTCCCTCAGGCGGTCAGGCGGCACCCTGTCGGCGCAGTCTGTTCTGGAACAGGCCCACGAGCGTCGCCACGAAGATCAGATTGAACACCATCTGGACCGTGACGAGGAGGCGGGAGAGTTGCCCTGCTGCGTGAATGTCGCCGTAGCCCACCGTCGACATGGTTGCCATCGAGAAATAGAGCGCGTCCAGACGGGTGTGCAACCCCTCGAACTCGCCCGGATGCTGGATCGCGACCACGTAGTACCCGAAGGCAAAGATGACCAGCACGAGTTCGAAGGCCACCAGGAGGTGGATCGGCTTCAGCCTCTTCTCGGAGCGGCGAACCTCGCTCACGACCGTTGCGGTGACGGCCACCAGCGACACCACCCCCACCATGACCCCCAGGAGGGCCCCCACGGGTGCGTCGTTCGCACTCACGGGAACCAGGAAGTAGAACGTCAGCACCGCCAACGGCAACGCGATCCGGTTGACCAGCGGCCTCGAGTGCACGGCGACCACCTCAGACACCGCGTTCGGCGGGGACGCGTCCCTGATCGACGGCCGCGACCAACGCAGCGTAGTCAGCCTCGGCCTGATCGGCGTAGCGAGCCGCCCACTGCGCGAGAGGCTCGGCGAGGGCGTCCGAGCGTCCGATGTAGCCGCCCACGACCGCCGCGTTGGGCGACTGGACGTGCGCACGGGCGAGGAGCCACGCGCACAGCCGCGCATAGTCGGTGAACTGACGCGAGTCGAGGGTGGCCAGATCGACCGAACCCTTCATGTCGCGGAACTGCCGCCAGTAGTAGTCAACGCGCCGATGATGGCCCGCGAAGGTGATCCATCCGAGGAAGTGATCGCTCGCGGCCTGGAGTATCCGCTGGACGGCCACCACCCGCTGCCCCTGGCTGTGACCATCGGGCAGGGGGACGCCCGGGGGGAGCCTGTCGGGCATTCCGCCGAAGCTCGCGAGCACCGATCGGTCGGCCTCCTTCGCCTGCAGGATGAGTGGCTCGTCGTTGGGGCCCTCGAGATAGGCCAGGTAGGCACGCGTCCCGACGCTTCCCACCCCGACGACACGGTGCACGGCGTCCTGCAGTTCGAACTGCGACAGGAGCAGGGCGGTGTGGTGGGGCAGCGTCTCGTGGTACTGCCGGAACGCCTCGCCCAGTTGCTCGGACGTCGCTCCGATCACGTGGGTGGTGATCGGCGGTTGCTCGATGATCCGGCGAGCCCCGCGTTCGCCGGTCGTGACGAGCCGCTGCACCACCTGTTCCGAGGTGCGCCGCCGCGCCCTGCTCTCGGCCCTGGCAATGTCCTTCAGGTGTCGGGGCTTCGCCATCTCCTGCAGCATCGCAGTGTCAACCCGGACGTAACTGCGCTCCAGCACGGTGAGTTCGAGCATGGACGCGAAGCGGTCCACATAGGACGCCACCGCCGAACGCACCATCTCACCGCACGTGGTTTCGCTGAACCCGTTCGCGCGTCCCCCGATGTGGACGCTGGCGGCGAGTCGCTTGAGGTCCCACTCCCACGGCGCGTAGCCGCCCTCGTCGAAGTCGTTCAGGTCGAACAGCAGGGCACGCTCGGGGGACGCGTAGAGCCCGAAGTTCGACACGTGGGCGTCGCCGCACGAGACGACCAGGATGTCGCTGTGGTCGTTGCGTCCGAGGTCGTGCGCCATCAGCGCGGCGCTGCCGCGGTAGAAGGCGAAGGGTGACTCGAGCATGCGTCCGAACCTGACCGGCACCAGCTCCGGCACACGCGTCGCGTTCTGTCGGTCGAGAAGGTCGACCGCATCGCGGTCGGGGGCGACGAACCGGCCCTGAACCTTCCGTGGCAGCCGGTCACGCACCGACTTCCCGAGCGTCCGCGCCTCGCGCTGAGTCATCACCATCCGGTCAGCGTAGGGCTCGTGCAAGGTCTACGTGCCCACGCGAGCGACGGGGCGCCTGCCGGAGTTGGCTAGGCTCAGATCATGTCGCGCCACGAGTCCCGGGATGAGATCACCTATCGCGACAAGTACGTCGGGAACGTCGTCTACCACACCAGCCGCTACGGCCACGGGGACGCGTCCATGGTCGTCTACCACTTCCCCTGCCTGGGCGAACGGTCCGGACCCGACTTCGTGCTCGTCCACGGCATCGGGGTCTCTGCCAAGTCCTACGCCCCGACAGCCGTCGAACTCGGCGAGCACGGGGACGTCTACCTCGTCGACCTTCCCGGCTATGGACGCTCCCCGCGTCCCGACGTCGACATGACCATCGCCAACCACGCCCAGGTGCTCGGCGACTTCCTCGCCGAACGCAAGCTCGACCACCCCGTCGTCGTGGGTCACTCCATGGGGACGCAGGTCGTCGTCGAGCTGGCCCTCAGCTTCCCCGAGGAGGTCGACCACATCGTCCTGATCGCCCCCGTGGTCGCCCCCGAAGCACGGCGCCTTCCGATCGTGTCGCGGCTCCTCCTGCAGAACGGGCTCCGCGAACCACCGGCCGTGACCGTGATGGCCATGTACGACTACTTCTTCCGGGCCGGCATCCCGTACATGATCCAGCAGACCCCGCACCTCCTCGACAACCGCATGGAGGAGTCGGCAGCGAAGATCACCGCCAAGACCCTGGTCATCTGCGGTGAGGCCGATCCGATCGTCCCGCTCGACTGGGGACGCCACCTCGCGGACGCGTTCGCCCACGGGTGGTTCGTCAGCGTCCCGGGCCCGCACGCCACGATGTTCGCCGCCCCGAAACTCATCGCGCAGCACATCGCCGACCATGCCTACCGCTGACCCGGCACGCCGTTGGCTCCCGCGCGTCCACGAGGTCGCGCGCCGCGGGCACTACTGGACGCGCGACTACGTGTACGCCGCCGGCCGACTCTCGCGCACCCCCCTCGATCGACGCATCGCCGCCCGGTACACCACGGGCGCGCTGGCCCCGGTGGTCATCCTTCCCGGCGTGGTCGAACCCTGGACGATGCTCCTGCCCGTGGTCGCGGCACTCCACGCCGCCGGACATCCGGTCCACGTCATTCCCGAACTCTCACTCAACCTCGCCACCTTCGCCGACTCCGCTGCCCTGGTCACGCGGACGATCCAGGACCGGCGCCTGTCGGGCGTCATCCTCGTCGCCCACAGCAAGGGGGGGCTGATCGGCAAGCGGATCCTCCTCGACGACACCGACGGACGCATCGACCGGCTGATCGCCATCGCCACGCCCTTCCACGGCTCGGGCCTGGCACGGTTCGTCCCCTCCAGGCCGATCCGGGCCCTGCGTCCCAACGAACCGACCATCCTCGACATGGCAGCGAACGCCCACGTCAACGCGAGGATCACGTCGATCTACCCCGGTTTCGACCCCCACATCCCCGAGAGCTCGAGGCTGGACGGTGCCACGAACGTCGAGGTGCGGGCGATGGGGCACTTCCGCGTCCTCAAGGACCCGGACGTTCTCGCTGCGGTGCTCGCCGCCGTCCGCTGAGTCCGGCCAGCGCCAGCTACACCGCCGCGACCGTCCCGCTCCCGTCCAGTCGGTTACCCAGCGCCGAGCCCGCGAGGATGCCCAGCATGATCGCCACCATGGTGGATGCGGTCGTCGACAGGGTGGTGAGCCCGGCCGAGTCCCCGTCGAGGATGCCGGTCACCCCCACGAGCCCCAGCGAGCCGGGCACCAGCATCCAGAAGGCCGGCAGGAAGGACGCGAAGGCCGCAGGCCCCTTGGGCTGCTTCGCCACCAGATAGGCGACGGGGGTCATCACGAACGCGCCGATCATCGCCGAGAGGACCCCGCCGAAGAACACGTCCCCCAGGACCTGCCCCCCGTAGGCGACGTAGAGCACGAGCAGTATCCATCCGATCGAGGCGGGCCTGCCGCCCTGGTAGATGACGATCCCGATGCCGAAGATCGCCACCGCGAGCCACGGACCGATCGGCCCGATCGGCGTCTGGGCCTCACCGAAGGCAAGTTCAGGCACACCCGCCAGACCGGCTCCCGCGACGACGCCGGCGGCCAGCAGCATGAGTTGCATCGTCCCGGCGGCGAGGCGTCCAGCGCCTGCCATCATCTGGCCCGTGGCCAACTCGATCACACCCGTCGTCAACAGCCCGCCCGGCAGGAGGATGACGATGGGCGCGATGAGGGCCGCGAGGACGCCGGGATCGAAGCCGAGTTGGGTCAGCGTGAACACGGTCACGGAGACGAAGAACGACAATCCCACGGTGACCAGCGCCTGGTATTGGCGCTGGATGTCGACCGTGACCATGAGGATCGTTCCGACGATCGCGCCGAGGAGCGCCGCCACTCCCACGCCGACCCACGAGCCACCCAGCAGCACGGAGAGACCGGCGGACAGCACGGAGTAGGCGACCACCCGTTGCAGCTTCGAGTACGGCGACGGCATCTCGCGCATGGCTGCGATCCCGGCCGTGATCACGCCCCCCTCGGCCGGACGCGCGCGCGCTGCCCGGATCACGTCGTCAAGGGCGTCGATCTGGTCGAGTCGGAGCGGCCGGTACCCGCTTGACACCACGCCGGTGCGCACCTCGCTGACCCCCCTGGCCGAGATCAGCAGCGCGGTCGGGAAGACGACGATCTCTGTCGCCGGGTAACCGTTGACCCGGGCGATGTCGACGAGGGCGGAGTGGACGCCGGTGACCGAATAGCCGGCGTCGATCATGGCCTCGCCCACCGCCTCGAGAGTGGCCAGTCCCGCGGCCGTCCCCACACGAGCATCCAGGCTCGGCTGGGCCGGCGGTGCGAGGACGGGCTCGGCCACGTCCGGCCGACGCGACAGCAGGACGACCAGCGCGGCGCTCGCGATCAGGACCAGCACCGCGATGATCCACGACGTGGGATCCTCGCCGGCGATCCACCACGCGGGCGGCTCACCTTCGAGAACGGCCGAGCCCGGCTGGCTGGCCGAGGTGGTGGGCTCGACCTCACTCGTGGACGCCGTGGGCGTCGCGGTGGGGGCAGCGCTCGAGGGAACCGGGGAGTCGCTCGTCGGGGCGGGCGTGGTCACGACCGACGCGTCCGGGGTGGATGGTGCCGACGTCACCGGGGTGTCCGTGGCCGTGGCATCCACCGTCGGGGTGGGCACGTCGGTCGGCAGGACCGTGGCAGTCTCGACGGGAGTCGGCACGACGGTCTCGGCGAAGGCGGGTCCCGTCCAGACGACGCTGCACACGGCCACCAGCAGCGGGACCAGCACCCCCACCCGGACGCCCGCACGGGCGGCCCGCGTCCACGGTGTCGATCCCGAGCACCCACTCAACCCGGACGTTTCAATCCTCATGGGTTGATTCTGCCCGCTGTTGACCGGCCGCCGACACGACGGCGCCGCTGTGGGCGCACCGTGGACCCGGTGTCAGTCCTCCGCCAGCACCACCCACAGTCGGCGGGGACCGTGCACGCCCTCGACGCGGCTGAGTTCGATGTCACTGGTGGCCGAGCCACCGCTCAGCCACGTCACCGGACGCCGCGCCCTCATGGCGGGAGCGAGTCGGGCGATCCCCTCGGGAACGTCGCTGACCACCTGGTCGGCGCGTACGACGCACACGTGCGCGTCCGGGAGGAGGCTGAGCGCCCGACGACCCTGGTCGGTGTGGTGGTCGAGGGCGATCGTCCCCGAGTCGGCCATGGCAACGGCGGACGCGGTGACGACCGCGTCGATGTCGTTGAGTTCGGCGTGGGTCAGCGGGGGTTCGTCGGCGAACAGCCGGACGCCGGCGGCCGATGCCGCCTCTGCCCAGGCCGCAGGAACGCCGGGAGGCATGACCGCGCTGTGCACACCGAGCGTGGTCAGGGCGTCGGCGATCGCCCGGGGCACCTGGTCGGACGGCACCCGCACGACCACGGCCCGGTAGTCCTCCACCTTCTCGACGAAGTCCGCCAGGACGTCCGGGGTGGCCAACGGCTGCCCGTAGGCCCACGTCACCGGCACGTCGAGGGCCGGATCCTTCTCGGTCACATCACGGGTGGCGGCACGAACCCGGCCGAGGATGTCTTCTCGCGCGCTCATCACGACTCCTTTCGCTCTTGTTCGTGCTTCTTCCACCACTGACGGAAGGTCTCCGTCGGCGGCGCGTCCACGTCGCGGGCGCGAAGCCAGCGTCCGGCGAGTGGCACAGGCATGGGGCCCAGCGGCCGATCACCGAGCACCCGGCCGGCAGCCCGGGTCGCCAGTTGGGCCTTCTCCAGGTGCTTGCCGTCGGACAGCACCCAGGCGGCGGTCTTCATGATCCCCTGCTCCACCGTGGGGTGCTTCGCCGTCTTGTGCTCGACGGCCAGGTGACGGAGGTGGACGAGGATGTCGGTGAAGGGGATCCGCACGGGGCAGACGTCGTTGCAGGCCCCACACAGAGTGGACGCGAAGGGCAGCGCCCGGTCACGCTCGCTCCCCATCCCGTGCAGTTGCGGGTTGAGGATGGCACCGATCGGGCCCGGGTACGGCGAGCCGTAGGCGTGACCGCCGACCCGCTCGTAGACGGGGCAGATGTTCAGGCAGGCCGAACACCGGATGCACCGCAGTGCCGCGCGTCCCGTCGGGTCGGACAACACCCTGGTGCGGCCGTTGTCGAGCAGGATGACGTGCAGGTCCTGGGGGCCGTCCCCGGGCGTCACACCCGACCACATCGAGGTGTAGGGGTTCATGCGCTCACCGGTGGACGACCGGGGCAGCAGCTTGAGGAAGACCTCCAGGTCTTCGACGGTCGGCAACACCTTCTCGATGCCGACGATCGACACGAGCGTCTCGGGCAGGGTCAGGCACATCCGGCCGTTGCCCTCCGACTCGACGATGACGAGGGTCCCGGTGTCAGCCACGATGAAGTTGCCCCCCGAGACCGCCATCTTCGCCCGCAGGAACTTGGCACGCAGGTGGGCCCGCGCGGCCTGGGTGAGCTCGTGGGGGTCGTCCGAGATGCCCTCGGGCGCCGGGGTGCCGTAACGGCCCATCTCCTCGACGAAGATCTCGCGCACCTCGGACCGGTTGCGGTGGATCGCCGGGACGAGGATGTGGCTCGGCAGGTCGTGGCCCAACTGGACGATCAACTCGGCGAGGTCGGTCTCCCAGGCAGCGATGCCGCGCTTCTCGAGGTACTCGTTGAGGTCGAGTTCCTGCGTCACCATCGACTTGATCTTGACGACTTCGTCCACACCCTTGGCGACGGCGATGTCGGCCACAATCGCATTGGCCTCGTCGGCCGTGCTCGCCCAGTGGACGGTGACACCGGCCTCCGTCAACGTGCGCTCGGCTTCGACGAGGTACTCGTCGAGGTGGCGTGCCACGCGGTCCTTGATCGCCGCAGCAGCCGTGCGGAGGTCCTCCCAGTTGGGAACTTCGGACGCGCGATCGAGGCGCTTGGCGCGAATGGTCCCCGTCGCGTGACGCAGGTTCTTGCGCTGCTCGGTGAGTTGCAGTTCGATCTTCGCCGCCTTGGGGAAGACGGGATAGGTCTCCCAGGCGGCAGGGGGCGGCGCGGGAGTGCGGCGCTCGGCACCGGTGCTCATGAGGCGTCCTTTTCGGTCATGGCGAGAACCTCGGCCAGGTGGATGGTGGTGATGCCCGACCGCTGCCGGTCGAGGATGCCACCGATGTTGAGCAGGCAGGCGTTGTCGGCCCCGATGAGGTATTCGCAGTTGGTCGACCGCACGTGTCGTGCCTTGTCGGACGCCATCGCGACCGAGACGTCCGGGTTCTTCAGCGAGAAGGTTCCACCGAAGCCGCAGCACTCATCGGCGTGGGGAAGGGTCACCAGGTCGATCCCGCGAACCGCCTCCAGCAGCCGGTAGGGGCGGTCCCCGATCTTCGCGAGCCTCACGGAGTGGCACGACGGGTGGTAGGTGACGCGGTGCGGGAAGTAGGCCCCCACATCGACGACCCCGAGCACGTCGACCAGGAACTCGCTGAGTTCGTAGCTGCGTCCGACGACCTCGGTCGAGACCTTCTCGAGGCCTGCGTCCCCCGCGTGTCGGGCCAGCATGGGGTGCTGGTGACGCACCGAGGCGATGCACGAGCCGGACGGCGCCACGATGTAGTCGTAGTCACTGAACGCCTTGACGTACGACGTGACGGTTCCGAGGGCTTCAGTGAAGTACCCGGTGTTGGTGAGGATCTGCCCGCAGCAGGTCTGGGCGCGGGGGAATTCGACCGTGCAGCCGAGGCGTTCGAGCAGCTTCACGGTCGCCGCCGGCGCGCCGGGCATCATCGTGTCGTTGATGCAGGTCGCGAACAGTGCCACCCGCTTCCCGAGACCGGGGGTGCCGACCGTGGGCGGAGCGGCGGTGGGGACAGTCATGCTGATCTCCTTCGTGGGACGGACGCTCAGGGCAGCAGCCAGCTGAGGACAGGGGTGGACATGAGTCCGGAAAGGACGCAGAGCAGGACCAGCAGGATCAGGCTCCAGGGAATCATGCGTCGCAGGATCGCGGACTCGGCCCCGGGAATGCCGATGGCGGTCGAGGCGACCGAGAGGGACTGCGGGGAGATCATCTTGCCGACCACACCGCCGACGCCACCGCCGCCGACGAGCAGCATGCGCATCTCGTCCACGGAGAGGTGCGCGCCCGCGCCGCCGATCTGTTCGCCGACCCCGGACTGGAGTCCGGAGAAGAGGATGTTGGCGGACGTGTCCGAGCCGGTGACGTAGGTGCCGATCCACCCGAGGACGGGAGCGAAGAACGGGTAGAGGGCTCCGGTGGTGGCGATGAAGAGGCCCAGCGCGAGTGTCTGCCCGGAGTCACCCATGACGTAGGCGAGTGCGACGACGGAACCGATGGTGAGGGCGGTGAAGCGGAGCCGCTTCGCGTTGGTCCAGAGGACCCCGAAGATCGCGGGCAGCGTCATACGGTAGATGAGGCCGACGACGACGGCGACGAGGGCGAGGAGGATGCCCGGGGTCGAGGCCCACGCGAAGTGGTAGGTCTGATGGGACGCCGGGGCGCCCGCGACGTTGTTCATCCCGGCCAGCAGCGGCCACGAGAACTCGAGATCGGTCGAGACCAGCGCCGCCTTGACCCTCGGGATCGCGGCGATGCTGAACACGACGATGACCAGGGCGTAGGGCACCAGTGCCATGAGGATGCGTCGGGTGGTGAGGGCGGAGTCCTTCACGTCGGCCGGGGTGTGCACGGTCAGGTGCTGCTCGAGCGCGGGGTCGATCGGCTGGGCCACGCGGTGGACGGCTGTCTCACCTCCGCGGGGCTTCCAGAAGCGCAGGAAGCCGATGGCGACAACGACGCTGACGACGGCGGCCACGGCCTCCGTGAGGTTGTAGAGCGGGGTGCTCGACACGATCCACTTGGTGACACCGAAGCTTGCGGCGACCACCAGGCCGAAGGGCCAGACCTCCTTGACACCCTTCATCCCGTCCATGACGGCGAGCAGGAGGAAGGGCACGATGAGGCAGAGGATGGCGGTCATGCGTCCCGAGATCGTGGCGATCGGGATGACGTCGTCGAAGCCGCCGGCCTTGGCGGCCATGATCACCGGAAGTCCCACGGCGCCGAAGGCCACGGGAACGGTGTTGGCCAGGAGGGCCGTCATCGCCGACCTCAGGGGGCTGAACCCGATGGCGACCAGCATGGCCGCCGTGATCGCCACCGGGGCGCCGAAGCCTGCCAGAGCCTCGAGCAGCCCACCGAAGCAGAAGGCGATGAGCAGGGCGAGGACGCGCGGGTCATCGCTGAGAAGGAAGAACGTGCGCTTGAGGTCGTCGAACCGGCCCGAGGCGACGGTCACCTCGTACATCCAGATGGCGGTGAGGAGGATCCAGACGATCGGGAAGAGACCGTAGACGAAGCCGTGGAGGCTGGTGCCGACCGCCATGGACGCCGGCATGCCGAAGGCCGTGACCGCGACGACGAATGCGACGACCCACGACACCGCCCCCGCCAGGTGGGCCTTCCAGCGCAGGACACCCAGGGTCACCAGCATCGTGAGGATCGGGAGGGCGGCCACCAGGGCCGAGAGCCACCGACGATCGAAGGGATTCGTGTCGGGGGTGAAGGCATCGAGGAGAACCATGGAGACTCCGTTGATCTCTGCGGCTGGGATCGACCAAATGGTCAGACCAAAAGCTGATGGTCAGACCATATCTCTCCCTCCTTCCCCTGTCAACGCCCGGCGCGTGACCCGGCCAGGGCTCCGCCCGCGCGGACCTCCCTCCACGAACCGCACCCCCGGTGGTGACACACTTGGGCCCATGGTGAGCACGGCGGACCCGGAGCACTCGGGCGACGAGACCGCCGAGGAGACCCTCGTCGGGTATGACCTCGTCATGGCCCACCTCACCGAGGGAATCCTCGATCGTGTCTACGTGGCAGGCAGCCAACTGCCCACCGAGCGCCAGCTCGCTGCCGACCTCGGCGTCAGCCGCAGCGCCGTGCGCGAGGCGATCAAGGTGCTCCAGGCGCAGGGCATCATCACCACCGGCGCCGGGCGCGCCCACGGCACCAGGATCTCGACCACCCCCAGTTCCGCCTTCGGACGCATGCTCCGCCTCCACCTGGCGCTGGGCTCGACCGACTTCGGGGAACTGACCGACACCCGCGTCGTCCTCGAACGCGCGGCCGTGGCGGCTGCGGCGCTGAGGGCGACCCCCGAAGCGCTGGAGATCGCCCGGACGCTCGCCTGGCGCATGACCCTGACCACGGGTTCGGAGGAGTTCAACCAACTCGACACCGACTTCCACGTGGCCCTCGCCGAGGTCGGCGAGAACCGCCTCATCGGCGACTTCACCGTGGCGATCCGGCAGGCGGTCGCCCCCATCATCCGCGTGGCGCAGTCGACGGTCGCCGACTGGGAGGCCCTTCGCCGACGACTGGCGACCGAACACCTCGGAATCCTCGAAGCGGTCGAGGGCGGACGGGCGGACGAAGCCGCCGACCTCACCGAGCGACACATCCGGGGCGCCCACGAAGCCCTGTCGATCGGGTCAGCGTAGGCGTGGCCAACGGGCGTCCCGGCCGCCCCGACGATCAGCCGCGTCGCAGCCGCCGGACCACCGGTGCCAGGAGGTCGTCGACCTCGCGGAGGTGAAGCACGCGTGCCCCCACCAGGAAGACGGCCCCGAAGAGCACGCCGGCCGCGGCGAGCACCGCCACGTGGGTGAGCCACGCGTCCCCGAACCTGCCCGCCCACCAGACCAGCCCGGCCGCAGCAGCGGCGGCGACCACGGACGCGAGCGCCAACCGGACGTACAACCTCACCACGGACGCCAACCCGATCCCGTCAAGTTGCCTGCGGGCTACCAGGACGAAGACCGTCCCTGCCACGATGTTGGCGACCGTCTGGCCCGAGGCGATGGTCACGACGGCCCAGCGTCCCGGGACGTACAGCGCACCGACCGCGAACCCCACCTGGACGACGGTCAGGAGGATCTGCAACCACAGGTTCGTGCGTCCGTCTTCCCGGGCGAAGCAGTAGCGCTGCTGCAACGTGGTGACACCGAAGGCCATCGTCCCGATCGCCATCACCGCCAGGATCTCGGACGCGTCGCGCACCTCGCGCGCATTGAAACCGGGGAACAACACCCCCATCACCGGGCGGGCGAGCACCATCATCGCGAGGGACGCCGGGATGATCCCCACGGCCGGCATCGCGAGGCCCTGCCTGAGGACGCCCCGCATCCCCGGGACGTCCCGGTCGTGCCAGATGCGGCTCATCCGCGGGTAGAGGGCGGTCAGGATCGACGTCGTGATGAACGAGTGGGGCAGCATGAACACGAGGAACGCGTTGGCCTGCGCCGCGATGGACGCGACCGCGAGGTTCCCGGGCCGGGCCCTCACATGCGTCATGACCCACTGCGCGAACAGTCCGCCGAACTGGGCGATGACCAGGGCGGTGAAACTCCACACGACGATCCGCGAGACCGCGCCGAAACCCTGGCCGCGCAGGCCCCAGCGCGGCGTCCACCTGAAGCCTGTCCGGCGCAGCGGGATGAGCAGCACCAGGCCCTGCAGCGCGATGCCGGCCGTGGACGATCCCGCCAGCACCCACACCATCGCAGGCGTCCAGGTGGCAGGGTCGACCTGCTTCGACCACATCACGAGGAAGGTCACGAGCCCGGCGATCTGGACGACGTTCGCCAGCACGGGCGACCACATGTAGGACGCGAACTCCCCGCGCGAGTTGAGCACCTGTCCGAGCACCGCGTAGAGACCGTAGAACATGATCTGCGGCAGGCAGATGTAGGCGAAGAACACGGCCAACTGGTGGGCCGGGCCCGCGAGGTCGGACGTCGCCGACACCAGCCAGGGCGCCGCGAGCGTCGCTGCGAGAGTCACGACCGCGATCAGGGCCAGGGAGGCGGTGAGCAGCCGATCGACGAAGTCCTGTCCCCCGTCCGGACGTTTCATGGCCTTGGTGATCTGCGGGATCAGGATCGCGTTGAGCACCCCTGCCGACAGCAGGATGTAGACGTAGTTCGGCAGGGTGTTCGCGACGGCGAACGCGTCCGCCGACAGCGACAGACCCACGACGCTCGCGAGCAGTGACGTGCGGACCAGCCCGAGGACCCGGGAGACCAGCGTCCCGGCGGCCATGATCGCGGACGCACGCCCGACCGACTGTTCAACCACCGGTGCGCCTGCGCCGGGATCGTCGTCAGGACGTCCGCGTCCGGTCAACGACCGGTGCCGCCGTACACGACCGCCTCACCGCCGGAATCGAGGCCGAACGCCGTGTGGGCGGCCTGGACGGCGCGGTCGAGGGCCTCGTCGGCGACGACCACCGAGATGCGGATCTCGGACGTCGAGATCATCCCGATGTTCACATCGGCCTTGGCCAGGGCGTTGAAGAAGGACGCGGTCACGCCGGGGTGGGAGCGCATGCCCACGCCGATGACCGAGACCTTGCCGATCTGGTCGTCGTACAACAACTCCTGGAAGCCGATCCGCTCCTGCACCCCGTGGAGGGCCTCGATGGCCTTGCGTCCGTCGGTCTTGGGAAGTGTGAACGAGATGTCGGTGCGTCCCGAGGCGACGCTCGAGACGTTCTGGACGATCATGTCGATGTTGATGTCGTTCGCGGCCACGGTGTCGAAGATCGCGGCCGCCTCTCCGGGACGATCGGGGACGCCGACAACCGTGATCTTGGCCTCACTACGATCGTGGGCGACGCCGCTGATCAGCGCTTGCTCCATCGGGTTTCCTTCCTCAATGTCCTTGACCCAGGTGCCGGGCTTGTCCGAGAACGACGACCGCACGTGAACGGGGACGTTCTCGCGGCGCGCGTACTCGACGCACCGCAGGTGCAGGATCTTCGCCCCACAGGCTGCCATCTCGAGCATCTCTTCGTAACTGATCTCAGGGATGCGACGTGCGCCGGGAACGATGCGCGGATCTGCTGTGAACACCCCGTCGACGTCGGTGTAGATCTCGCAGTACTGCGCACCCAACGCACCGGCCAGGGCAACAGCCGTCGTGTCGGACGCACCGCGTCCGAGGGTCGTGATGTCCTTCGTCGTCTGCGAGACGCCCTGGAAGCCGGCCACGATCACGATGTCGCCCTCGTCGAGGGCCGAGACGATGCGTCCGGGGGTGATGTCGATGATGCGCGCGTTGCCGTGCGCGGACGTGGTGATGACGCCGGCCTGCGACCCGGTGAAGCTGCGGGCCTGGACGCCGAGGTCCGACAGCGCCATGGCCAGCAGCGCGGCGCTCTGGCGCTCACCGGTCGTCAGCAACATGTCGAGTTCGCGGGGAGCCGGCTGCGGCGACACCTGCAGCGCGAGGTCGAGCAACTCGTCCGTGGTGTCACCCATCGCCGAGATGACGACGACCACCTCGTTGCCCGCCTGTTTGGTGCCGAGGATGCGTCGCGCCACGCGCTTGATCGACGCGGCGTCCGCCACTGATGAACCACCGAACTTCTGCACGACCCGAGCCATCGCACCTCCTGAGAATCCGTCGCCCCACTGTAGCGGGGCGAGGGCCCGATTCCGTTCCCGGCGCAGGCTCCTAGGATGGTGGTGTGACAACGATGGAACCGCGGATCGGCGACCACGAACGGGACGCGGCCGTGGAGCGCCTCCGTGAGCACCACGCCGAGGGACGCCTCGACCTCTCGGAGTTCACCGATCGGATGAACCGGGCCCTGGAGGCACGCACCCAGTCCGACCTCGACCCGTTGTTCGCCGACCTGCCCTCCACGCCGCCGCCCACCTACCTGCCGGCACCGATCGCTGCCGTCCCTGACGAGGTCGTGCCGGGCCCCGCCAACCGTGCGCCCGCCTGGCTCAACGCGCTCGCCGGGGCTGCGTTCCCGATCGCCCTGATCATCTGTTTCGCCACCGGCTGGCGATTCTGGTGGGTGATCCTCCTGCCCATGGTGCTGGGCGCCCTGACGTCGTCCTGGCGCAAGGGGTCGGGACGCTGATCGCGGCCGCAACAGCTTGAATCCCGTTCCGACTGGACGCGCCGCGAAATCCTAAGCTGGGCACATGGCGACCATCAGGTGGGGCATCGCGGGACCAGGCCAGGCTGCCGCCTTGATGGCGGACGACTTCAGACACACGACCGGTGGCGAGCTGGTCGCGGTGGCGTCCCGCTCGACTGAACGGGCGCAGAAGTACGCGGCCGCCCACCACGTGCCACACGTCCACGGGTCGTACCGCGAACTCCTCGCCGATCCCGACGTCGACCTCGTCTACATCTCCACCCCGACCGCTCAGCACCGGACGCTGGCCCTGGCCGCGATCGGGGCGGGCAAGGGCGTCCTCGTGGAGAAGTCGTTCACCGCGACGCCCACAGGCGCCCAGCAGATCGTGGACGCCGCCCGCGCCCGCAAAGTGTTCGCGATGGAGGGAATGTGGACGCGCTTCCAACCGGCCATCCGTCGCCTGCGTGACCTCGTCAACGAGGGGGCACTCGGTGAGATCCGCAACGTCCAGGGCGACCTGTGCGCCGGACGCGTCTTCTCTCCCCACGACCGCCTCTTCGACCCCGCACTGGGTGGTGGCGCCATGCTCGACCTCGGCGTCTACGTGCTGGCCTTCACGCGCGACGTGATCGACGCCATGCCCACGCGCCTGGTCGTGCAGGGCAATCGTTACCGCAACGGGGTCGATTCAGACTTCGGGATGCTCCTCGACTACGGCGACGGACGCTCGGCCACCCTCAACTGCTCCCTGCGCTACCAGGGCCCCGGACGCATGGTCGTCATCGGGACGCACGGCTGGGCCGAGGTGATGCCCCGCTTCCACCACCCCACCCGATTGGCGGTGCACGTCGGCGGTGCCATCCCGCGCACCTACGAACTGCCTCCTGCCGGCAACGGCTATTCGCACGAGATCCAGGCGGTCAACGACGCGCTTCACGCCAGGCTGCTCGAACAGCCCCTGATGCCGCTGCAGCACACCCTCGACGTCCAGGCGATGATGGCTGAGGGCCTGGCGCAGCTGGGTGTCACGCCGGTCGACGACGACACCCAGCTCGGCTGACTCAGACCTTCCCGATCCTCACCGACAGGCCGAGGTCGGCGTCGCTGACCCATCCCGCGCCCGACGTTGCCTTCACGACCGAGGTCGCGAGCACCTCGTCGGCGATCAGACCACCGTGCTCACCGATCGCGGACGCCAGGTCACCGGACGCGTCCCACTGCAACGAGATCCGGTCACTCACCTCGAGCCCCGACGTCTTGCGCGTCTCCTGGACGAATCGCACGACCTCGCGGGCCAGTCCGGCGCGAGCCAGTTCGGGGGTGATCTCGAGGTCGAGGGCGACGGTCTCGCCCTGCTCGTTGACCACGCTCCACCCCTCACGCGGACGCTCGGAGATGATGACCTCGTCAGCGGTGACCTCGGTGCCGCCGTCGTAGGAGACGACTGCGCGTCCGGTGGTGGCCAGGTCGGCGGCGAGGGCTGACGCGTCCGCCTCGGCGATCGCCTGGGCGACCAGTGGGGTCTGCTTGCCGAAGCGCTTGCCGAGCGCGCGGAAGTTGCCCTTCGCGGAGTGGTCGACGAGGTCGCCCGCCGAACGGAACGACTCGACGGTGACGACGTTGAGCTCGGCCTTGATCTCGGCGAGGAGGTCGGCGTCCAGTTGGGTGAAGGCCTGCGACGGCACCAACGCCCGTGACAAGGGCTGACGCGTCTTGACTTTGGCCTCGGCGCGGGCCGAGCGTCCGAGTTCGACGAGTCGTCGCGTGAGTTTCATCGACTTCTCGAGGTGCTCGTCGATCAGCGTCTCGTCCGCGACGGGCCAGGACGCCAGGTGCACCGACGACGCGGACGCCGGGTCGCTCGCCACGAACAGGTCCTGCCAGACGCGCTCGCTGATGAACGGCACCATCGGCGCCATGAGTCGCGTGAAGGTGTGCAGGGTCTCGTGCAGGGTCCACAGCGCGGACGCGTCGCCCTCCCAGAAGCGACGACGCGAACGGCGGACGTACCAGTTCGACAGGTTGTCGACGAACTCGGCGAGGAGCGTCCCGGCGCGCTGGGTGTCGAAGTTCTCCAGGGCGTCGGTCACCCCGCGCACCAGGTCGTGGGTCGCCGAGGTGAGCCAGCGGTCGAGCACGTGCCGGGACGCCACCGCAGGCGCCTCGCCTGTGGGCGTCCACCCGTTCGTCCGCGCATAGAGGGCGTGGAAGGCGACCGAGTTCCAGTAGGTGAGGAGCACCTTGCGGACGGTCTCCTGGATGGTCTGGTGACCGACCCGACGCGCCGACCAGGGCGAACCACCGGCGGCCATGAACCACCGGACGGCGTCAGCGCCGTGGTCGTCCATCAGCGGGATCGGCTCGAGGATGTTGCCCAGGTGCTTGCTCATCTTGCGCCCGTCCTCGGCGAGGATGTGGCCCAGGCAGAGCACGTTCCTGTACGAGGACTGGTCGAAGGCCAGCGTCCCGATGGCCATGAGCGAGTAGAACCACCCACGGGTCTGGTCGATGGCCTCACAGATGAAGTCGGCCGGGTAGGCGGCCCCGAAGCTGTCGACCGAGCCGTCCTTCCACGGGTAACCCCACTGCGCGAAGGGCATGGAGCCCGAGTCGAACCAGGCGTCGATGACCTCGGGGACGCGGCGCGACTCCTTCGCGCACGGCGTTCCCTCGACGCCGGGGCACGCGAAGGTGACGTCGTCCACGAAGGGGCGGTGCGGGTCGAGTGACGACTGGTCGGTGCCGGTCAGCTCCGACAACTCGGCCAGCGACCCCACGCACACCTGGTGGTCGTCCTCACAGCGCCAGATCGGCAGCGGTGTGCCCCAGTAGCGCGAACGCGACAGGGCCCAGTCGATGTTGTTGTTCAGCCAGTCGCCGTAGCGTCCCCACTTGATGTGCTCGGGGTACCAGGTGGTGTTCTCGTTCTCGCGCAGCAGCGCGTCCTTCACCTGGGTGGTGCGGATGTACCACGAGGGCTGCGCGTAGTAGAGCAGCGCGGTGTGGCACCGCCAGCAGTGCGGGTACGAGTGTTCGTAGGGCTGCACACGAAAGAGCACGTCGCGCTCGTTCAGGTCGAGCACGAGGGCGTGGTCGGCGGTCTTGAAGAACTGGCCTCCGATGAGGGGGATCTCGGGCTCGAACGTCCCGTCGGGACGCACGGGGTTCACCATCGGCAGGCCGTAGGCCTTGCAGACGGCCATGTCGTCGGCGCCGAAGGCGGGCGACTGGTGGACGAGACCGGTGCCGTCCTCGGTCGTCACGTACTCCGCAAGCACGACGTAGTGGGCCGGGCTGGGAAACTCGACCAGGTCGAACGGGCGCTGGTACGTCCAGCGCTCCATGTCGCGTCCGGTGATCGAATCTGTGACGGTCCAGTGGTGGCCGGGGTGACCGTCCCTGGCCGGCTTGTCGGCCAACACCTTCCCCAGGAGCGGACGCGCCACGATCAACGACTCGGTGCCGTCCGTCGCGACGACGTACTCGACGCCCGGGTGCACGGCCACGGCCGTGTTGCTGACCAGCGTCCAGGGGGTCGTCGTCCACACCAACAGGGACGCCTTGCCCGCCAACGGACCGCTCGTCAGCGGCATGCGGACGTACACCGACGGGTCGGTGACGTCCTCGTAGCCCTGCGCGAGTTCGTGGTCGCTGAGCGTGGTGCCGCAGCGCGGGCAGTAGGGGGCGACGCGGTAGTCCTCGGCCAGCAGGCCCTTGGAGTGGATCTGCTTGAGGGCCCACCAGACCGACTGCACGTAGGCGGGGTCCATCGTCGCGTAGGCGGCGTCGAGGTCGACCCAGTAGCCCATGCGATGGGTCAGGGCCTCGAACTCGCCCACGTGCCTGCTCACCGACTCGCGGCACCTCGCGTTGAAGGCCTCGACGCCGAACGCCTCGATGTCGGGCTTGCCGTTGAAGCCGAGTTCGCGCTCGACGGCGAGTTCGACGGGCAGGCCGTGGCAGTCCCAGCCGGCGCGACGCTCGACGAAGTGGCCCTGCATGGTCTTGAAGCGGGGGAACACGTCCTTGAAGACACGGGCCTCGATGTGGTGCGTCCCGGGCATGCCGTTGGCGGTGGGCGGGCCCTCGTAGAACGTCCACGGCTCGCCGCCGCGCGTCGCCTCGACGGTCGCCTCGAAGACCTGGTTCTCGTTCCAGAAGTCGAGGATGGCGTGCTCGAGGGTGGGCAGGTCGACCTGCGGGGGCACGGCGTTGTAGGCGTTGGTGGTCATGTTCCCTCTTCGTTGTGTCGTCACGACGAAGGGACGAGTCTCGCGACCCGCGGTACCACCCTTCTTGGACGCGACGTTCCGCGTCCCCCTCTGGTGCGCCCGCGGCCGGTTCTAGTGGGAGGGAGACCCTCTGTTCTTCCGGCGGCTCCGGGGTGATGGCCCCATCACGGCCTTGCGTGCGCGTTCAGTGTAGGCCCGCGGGAGTGCGTCGCCCAACCGTAAGTGATCGCCCTCAGGAGACCAGTCGTTCCCCGGCCGCCGCCGTGGCCAGCGGGATGAAGGACGCCCACCCGGTCGCGGTACGCACCGAGATGAGGCGCGTGCGTCCGTCGTAGTAGCGGCCGACCATGTCGGACAGGCCGTCCTTGTTCACGTCACCGGGCGAGGTCAGGTACTTGAACCATCCCCATCCCGTGGCCATCTTCTGCTGGCCCGAGAAGCCGCCCGAGCCGTTGCCCTTCCAGGCGTACACGTCACCGTTCGAGCGGCGCACGAGGAGGTCGGAGTAGCCGTCGCCGGTGATGTCGCCCGAGCCGAACCACTGGTTGTAGTCGGTCCCGTTCCAGCCCGTGGGGGTGATGACGGTCGGGGTCGTCGAGACGAGCCCGCCCGTTCCGTTGCCCTTGAACCGCACGACAGCTCCGTCCGAGGTGCGACGGGCGATGATGTCGGAATGCCCGGTGCCCGCGAAGTCGTCGAGGGTGACGAAGGCGTTGTACCCCGCGAATCCCGTGCCGAGCACGGTGGAGGGTCCGAACGCGTCACCGTACGAGGGGTGGTGGCGCAGCGTCCCGGACGCGTCCACGGAGAGCACGTCGGCGAACCGGTCGCTGCCGAAGTGACCGGCTGCGAAGACGTGGGAGTAGGTCGACCACGAGGTGTTGCCGATGGCGACGGGATCGCCGAAGGTCGTCGCCGACGTCGACCGCGTCGAGAGCAGGCGTCCGTCGGACGCGCGACTGAGCACGTCCGACCCGCCGTCACCGGACTGGTCGCGCACGAGTGCGTCCGGATTGGCGATGGTGAAGTAGTTCGATCGCAGACCGAATGCCGACTTGAAGGAGTTGCCGGTAACGGTGACGCTGCCCGACATGCCCTGCACCCGCATGCTGAGCACGCGTCCGCCCCAGAGCCCGAGCCCGTCCCGCGAGGTGACCACGATCGACGTGAACGTGCCGATGGACGGCCACGTCGACTGGATCCTGGAGACGGTGAGGTTGGCGCGCCACGTGTAGGTCGAGGGGGTCAGCAGCGGCTCCCACCGGTCGGGCTTCGCCACCTGGAAGTCGAGGTCGGTGCCGACGATCTGGCCACCGTTGGACGAGCCGAACTCTGCGCGGACCGGGGAACCACCGACGGCCACCACGTTCCCTGCGCTGGCCTTGACCCCGGCGAGCGTGTTCGGCGTCTCGGCCGTCAGGCCCCGGAAGACCTGGCAGGCGGTGGTGTCGCAGATGTCGTACGTGGTTGCGCGGGGGTGCTCCATGTACCAGGCGCCGTACGATCGCGCCGCGACAGCTTGCGCCGCCTGCGCCGTGACCGGCCAACTCGCGAAGTTCTCCCAGGGCACGACCTGGCGCGTGTAGGTCTCGAGGGACGCGATGACGACCGGCTGGATCGACGACCCGATGCGGACGCCACGGAACTGGCTGGAGTAGTTGGCAACCTTCGAACCCGTCGAGGTCATGGCCCGCAGCGTCGAGTCCGGGGCCGTGAACGTCCAGGACGAACTGGTCGAGATCTTGTACTCCTTGCGCGTCCCGTTCGACAGGCGGGCCCACAGCGCCGCGCCCTTGTTCACGGACGAACTCGGCAGTCCGACCTGCCACGACGACACGGTGACTCCCCCGATGGTCGCGGGCAGGGTGACCTTGGTGCCGGCGCCGCTGGTGGCGACGAGGCCGGTCTCCACGGCGACCCGCGCGGTCATGCCGGTCGTGCTCGACACGCCGACCCGGATGGTGCCGGTGTACCCGGTCTTGAGCGTGGTGTTGGGGTAGTAGAAGGCGATGATCTCCTGCCACGTCCTGCCTGCGGTCGCCGCGGCCATCGAGCCGTACTGGCTCATCCCGCGTCCATGACCGAAACCCCCACCGATGACGGTGACGACCCCCGACGCGGGCCGAGGGAAGACCTCGTCTGCGCTGGCGGTGGGCATCGACGCCGGTAGCGATGCGAGGGCGAGGGCGCTGAGAGCCGTCGCCGCCGCGGCGCGGCAGAACCTCGGGAACCTGGTCATGGGTGCTGCACGTCCCTTCGAGGACGGCGACGTCCTCATGTTCGGTTGGGGGTCAGGACTCATTGAAACGTCCCCAGGCGCGCATGCGAAGTCAGGTTGAGGCTCTGGTCGAGGGTTTGGGGCCTATTTCTGGGCTGAGACGACCCTTCGTCCCTCGAAGGCGCGTCCGAGGGTGACCTCGTCGGCGTACTCGAGGTCGCCACCCACAGGAAGCCCGGACGCCAGCCTCGACACCCGGACGCCCACGTCTCCGAGGAGCCGCGACAGGAACGTGGCGGTCGCCTCGCCCTCCATGTTGGGATCGGTCGCGATGATCACCTCGGTGACGGTGCCGTCGGCCAGGCGGACGAGCAGTTCCCGGATGTGCAGCTCGCCGGGGCCGATGCCGTCCATCGGCGAGATGGCGCCGCCGAGCACGTGGTAGAGGCCGCGGAACTCCCGCGTCCGCTCGACCGCGATGACGTCCTTGCTCTCCTCGACCACACAGATGGCCGTGGGATCGCGGCGTGGGTCGCGGCAGACGCGGCAGCGTTCCTCCTGCGAGACGTTGAAGCAGACCTCGCAGAAGCGGACCTTCTCCTTGACCGTCTTGAGCGTCTCGGCCAGGCGGAGCACGTCTTCGAGGGGGGCCTCGAGAATGTGGAACGCCAGGCGCTGGGCGCTCTTGGGGCCGATGCCGGGCAGGTGCCCGAGTTCGTCGATGAGGTCCTGGATGGGGCCTTCGTACATGGGGTCAGAAGCCCAGGTTGGGCAGCTGCGGCATGATGGCCTGCGCCTCGATCGCCGCCTGGTGGTTCGCGTCGCGGACCGCGGCGATCACCAGGTCGGCGAGACCCTCGAGGTCATCGAGGTCGACCGCCTCCGGGGCGATCTCAAGGCCGACGAGTTCATTGCCACCGGTCACGGTTGCGCTCACGAGACCGCCACCGGCAGAGCCCGTGAACTCGGTCGCCTGCAACTCGGCCTGCGCCTGCTGCAGCTGGGCCTGCATCGCCTGCGCCTGCGCGAGCAGGTCATTCATGTCAAAGCCTTCGGGGAACATGAGGTTCCTTTCCTGCGCCCGTGGGCGCGTTGGGTTCGGGGTCAGTGAACTTCTTCATCGATGATCCGGGCGCCGAGTTCGCTGGCGATCAGCTCGCTGGCGGACGCGGCCGACCCGTCCAGGGTGACGTCCGCGTCCGGGTCGATGTCGTCAGGGGTGGGCTCGGGTTCGGCTTGCACGGGGCTCGGCTGGGGCGTGTTTCCAGGACCCGACGGTCTCGATGATCCTGCCTGGCGCGGCGGAGGCCCGCCCCGGGTGCCCGACCCGTCGATGATCGGGTCGATCCTCAGGTCGGCACCCATCACCTCGACGAGGCAGTCGCGCAGGACGTCCTGGCTGCCGCCGCTGAGGAAGTTGTCTCGCGCGCCCGAGTTGGCGAACCCGAGCACGAGGACGCCGTTCGCCACATCGAGCACCTGGGCGTTCTGGCTGAGCAGCATCCAGGCGAAGCGCCGGCGGCGCTTGACCTCGTCGAGCACCTGCGGCCACAGCCCGCGGACGTCGGCGACGGTGAATTCACGCCTCGTGGGAGTGGCTGCCGGCGCACCAGCCGTGGGGGTGGCGGAGACGGCGGCGGTGGCGGGGGCGGCCGCCACCGGGGCGCGCTGGCCCTCCGGACGTTGCTGGGGCGCCCGTTGCTGGGGCTCGCGTTGCAGGGGCGCCGACGGCGGGGGTGCAGCCGGAGGAGTCGGTGGGCGGTGCGTCCGATCTCGCTCTGGTGCAGTCACCACCGTCGTCGAAGGCGTCGACACAACCGGAACCAGTCCGGCCTCGGGCACCGCCATGCCCACGCGACGCTCGAGACGGTCGAGGCGGGCGTGGAGGCCCCGCTCGTCGGTGTCGGCGCCCGGCAGCAGCACCCGCGCACACATGAGTTCGAGGTGCAGTCGGGGGGCGGTCGTCCCGCGCATCTCGGTGAGTCCGGTTGCGATCACCTCGGCGGCGCGGGTCAACTCACCCGACCCCATGCCGGCTGCCTGCGTCCGAAGTCGTTCGGCCTGGTCACCGGCCACGTCGAGGAGTCCGGACTCGACGGCGTCGGGGACGGCGGCGATGATCACGAGGTCGCGCAGGCGTCGCAGCAGGTCGTCGGCGAAACGGCGCGGATCCTGTCCCACCTCGATGACTTTGTCGACCGTCGAGAAGACCCCGGCGGAGTCGCCGGCGGCGAATGCGTCCATGATCTGGTCGAGCAGGTTGTCGGGCGTGTAGCCGAGCAGGGTCGACGCGTGCGTGTAGCTGACGCCCGTCTCGGACGCACCACCCAGCAACTGGTCGAGCACGCTCAGCGAATCGCGCACCGACCCCGCGCCCGCCCGCACGACCAGGGGCAGGACGCTCGGCTCGATCGCGACGCCTTCGATGTCACAGAGGTGGGCGAGGTAGCCCGTCAGCACCTTGGGCGGCACGAGACGGAAGGGGTAGTGATGCGTCCGGGAACGGATGGTCCCGATGACCTTCTCGGGTTCGGTCGTCGCGAAGATGAACTTCACGTGGGGGGGCGGTTCTTCGACGAGCTTGAGCATCGCGTTGAAGCCGGCCGTCGTGACCATGTGGGCCTCGTCGACGATGTAGATCTTGTAGCGGCTGTGAACAGGCGCGAAGAAGGCCCGCTCGCGCAGGTCGCGGACGTCGTCCACGAGGCCGTGGGTGGCGGCGTCCATCTCGATGACGTCGATGCTGCCCGGCCCGCCGCGCGCGAGGTCGACGCACGACTGGCACACACCGCACGGGGTGGGCGTCGGACCCTCCTGGCAGTTGAGGCAGCGTGCGAGGATGCGGGCGGACGTCGTCTTGCCGCAACCGCGCGGACCGCTGAACAGGTAGGCGTGGTTGACCTTGTTGTTCGTCAGGGCGCGCTTGAGCGGTTCGGTGACGTGCTCCTGGCCGATGACGTCGTCGAAGGTGTCGGGGCGGTAGCGGCGGTAGAGGGCGAGCGGTGCGCGGGGGGCGGTGTCGGGACGCATCGTCGTCGTCCGGGCCGGGGGCGGGGCGAGGTCGCGTCGCGGGGGCTCCCCGGGGACGGGGACCTCACCGTCGGCGATCGCCTCGGCCTCGGGGTCGTCGTCGGACTCGACCATCGCTCGCTGCACCACTTCGGCGTCCAGCAGGGCCTGGTCCTCACCCACCACGTCCTCGTCGGGGATGTCGGCGTCGACCACGGACGCCTCGACCTCGACCGGCGAGATCGGTGCAGGGGCAGGCGGGGCGGGCGGTTCGGCCAGTCCGAACAGGTCGACACCGTCCTGGTCGAAGAAGTCGAGGCCGTCGTCGAGAGTCATGCGTTCGTCGTCGTCCACGGATGCACCCTATTTCACGCCTCTGACATTTCCCCGTTCGGGCGAAACCCACCGGGGCGGACGCTGCCGCGTCCGGACACAAAAGGGGCCCTCCGCGCACCCGGAAGAGCTCGCTGACCCTTGCTGCCTTCCGACCCTGGGGGAGTTGGGCAAGGTACCGCCGCGCGGAGGACCGTGTCCCAGTGTACGCCGGTGGGCGAAGGTGAGGCCAACCGTGGTGGGCGTGCACGTGGAAGAGGTCGCTCCTCGCACCATCTGCGCGGTTTTTATGTCCTGGATCGGCGTAAATACTGCGTTGAAGACCTGAATTGTGCTCCCTAGCGTTGGGGTATGTCAGAGACACTGAACGTCGCCATCGCCGGAGCCGGACTCATTTCGCACTTCCACCGTCGCGGCGCGACGCTGGCCGGGGCGAACATTCGTGGCGTCCTGGCGAGCAGCCCCGAGAGGTCCGCGGCGGCGGCCGAGACGTACGGACTGCCCCGGGGCTACGAGAGCTTCGACGCGCTGCTCGCCGATGACATCGACGTCGTCCACATCGCCAGCCCCAACGACTCCCACGCGCCGTTCGCGCTCGCCGCGCTGGCTGCGGGCAAGCACGTGATCTGCGAGAAGCCCCTCGGACGCAGCGTCCTCGAGGCACGTCGGATGGCGGACGCTGCCACCGCCGCGGGCCTGGTTGGCGCGGTCCCCTTCGTCTACCGCTTCCACCCGATGGTGCGCGAGGTGCGGGCCCGCGTCCGGGATGGTCGTCTGGGACGCCTGGCCCTCGTCCACGGGTCGTACCTGCAGGACTGGATGCTGCCCAGCGAGACCGCCAACTGGCGCGTCGACCCCCTGGCCGGCGGGCAGTCGCGGGCCTTCGCCGACATCGGCTCGCACTGGATCGACCTCGTCGAGTGGGTGACGGGCGTCCGGTTCGCCGAGGCGGTGGGCGCGACGTCGATCCTGTTCGAGGAACGTCCGACGCGCTCGGGCGGCAGCGCGCCCGTGGTGACGGAGGACAGCGCCACCCTGATGCTGAGGTCGGCGTCCGGGTTGGTGGCGAACGTCGTGGCGTCCCAGGTGGCTGCCGGACGCAAGAACCGACTGTGGTTCGAGATCGACGGCTCGGAGGGTTCTGCGGTGTTCGACCAGGAGTACCCCGACAGCCTGTGGCTCGGCGGGTACGAGGCGAACACGCAGTTCCTGCGCGGCGCGACGGCGGGTGGCGCCGAGATGGAGCGCCTGTCACGCATGCCGGCGGGTCACAGCCAGGGCTATGCGGACGCCTTCGACGCTTTCATCGCAGACACCTACGCCATGGTGCGCGGGGACGCGTCCGAGGCGCAACGTGACGGGGTGGCCACCTTCGAGGACGGGGCGAGGGCGGCGTCCGTGACGCAGGCCCTGCTCGACTCGGTGAGCACCGGACGCTGGGCCCCGATCGGGGGCTGAGCCCGGACGCCCCCGCCCTGAGGTCGGTTGGCGTCCACCGCGGGCGACCCTGTAACCTCGTCCACGGAGGATTCGCCTAGTGGCCTATGGCGCTCGCTTGGAAAGCGGGTTGGGTTAACGCCCTCACGAGTTCAAA
>CALKHV010000176.1 GCA_937988865.1 uncultured Propionibacteriaceae bacterium
GGGCTGGCCGCCTACCTCGGCTTCATCGCCATCCGCACGGGCAGTCTCCTGGGCTACTTCCAGGTCCAGGGTGACTGGGGGATGCGCTCCGGCTGGCCACACGCCATCTTCGCCCAGATGGCGCGGGTGGTCTTCCCCGAGAGCGGCCATCCGAGGGTCTATGTGATCTATGTTCCGATCATCCTCGGGTACCTGCTCTGCTGGACGCTGCTCGCCGGCTGGCTCCTCCCGCCCGCCCGAAGGAAGTACGCGTGGGTCGCCGCGTACGGCCTGATCGCCTCGGCGTTCGCGCTCACGAACCAGTCCTACTTCCAGTCGGTGGCGCGGCATCTCATGGCTGTCCCCGTCCTCCTGCTGCCGCTGCTCGACCTCAGGACGCGGCGCGCCACGGTCGCCCTCGCGATCGTCGTCGCCACCCTCGCGTCGGCCTGGTGGGGCGCCAGCCTGCTGGCGCACGGAGGGTTCTCGCCGTGAGCGTCCGGGCTGTCAGCGCTCGTTGATAGGGTCGCCACGTCGAGAGGACGCACCGTGACTGAGAGTCCCACCCCGCGCACCGAACCTCGGGTTTCGGTGGTGTTGCTGTGCGCCGAGGGGGTCGACGCCGCGCCCACCTGGGAGTCCCTGGCGACTCAGGGTGCGGTTCTGGACGATGTCGAGATCCTGCCCGCGGGTGTGCCCGGGGCGTGCGACATCCCCCGTGACCTCGGCCCTTCGGTGCGCCCGATGGGAACGCACACCACCGACGTCGGCGAGGCACTGACACTCGCGTTGGACGCGGCCCGGGGCTCGTACGTGACGATCCTCGCGGCAGGCGACCGGGTGTCACCCCATTACCTTCAGGATTTGGCCTCCGCCGCCTCTCCCGATCGCCTCGCGGTGGCCGACATCGGGGTCGGGCAGGTCGGACGCGGATTCCCCGTGGGGCAGGCAGGCCACATCCTCGCTTCCGGACGTGGCACGGTCATCCCGATCTCGTGGTGCGTCGACGTCCGCCTTCCCCCCGGACTGGGGCCGGGATGGGGCGCCGCCCTGCACGGCGCCATCCTCGCTCCCTTCTCGAGGCGGTTCGGTGTCCTCGACACCGGTCCGGCCGAACGGGGCGCGATCCTGACCCTCGTCGACCGGCCCGCCACGACCAGCACCTTCGCGACCATGGTCGATGGACCGCTCGCCGTCGCGGCCTTCCTCTGCACCGGGACGCAGCACGACCCGGTCGAGCGCGCTCCCCTGACGCACGCCCTTGTCGCCGCCCAGTTGGCCACCGTGTCGGCCTACAGGCTCGCCCACCCCGAGGAGGAGTCGCGCGTCCGCCATGCGGTGGCGGCGACCGGTGTCCCCGGTCTGGGCCTCACTGCCCCCGGCGGGTGGACCTGGCCCGACCTCGACGTCCTTCTCGGTGCCGAGCCGCCGACCAAACCGCGGGTGCTCCTGGTGGCCGGGAACACCGACCGGGCCAACGCCCTCGTCCACGAACTCGCCCTGCTCCGCGCGTCGGGTACTGCCCTCGACCTCCTGCACCTCAGCGGGGCAGTGGACGTCGGGCTCAAGAACCTTCCCCGCCATCGTCTGCGCGCCGCACAGAACAATCGACCGGCGTCCGCGAAGCCGGCCCGGACGCTGACCCAGCGCGCGCGCCGAAAGGCGAGCCGGTACTGGAGCGCCGCCGTCAGCAAGGTCCAGTCGACGCCGCTGCACCCGAGGCCCGCCCACGCACCGACGCCCACTCTCGACCAGGCGTCCCGCGACCTCATCGCCCGAGCCGACCTCGTCATCGCGCTCGACGGGGCCGGGGCCGGCCTCGCCCGTGCGGGCGGGGTGAATCCCGCGTCCTCCGTCGCGATCCACTCCCTCGTCCTGGCCGCCACCGCGACCTCGACCTCCTGGGGCACGTCCGAACTCCGCGCAGTGCGGGCCGCCACGCGGGCGTTGGCCGAACTGCCGGCAGGCGACCTGCTCACTCCCCCACCCGCCGTGCTGGCCGTGGCGGCGTGGCGCCTCTATCGGGCCTTCCGAATCGAAGCGGCGCGCACCCTCGCGGACGCGGCCCTGCGCATCCACCCGGACGCCCACGTCGAATACGGCTTCGACCTCTTTGCCGGAATGGCCGACCTGGCGCGCGGTGACGCCTTGAGTGACCGTCACCTCGGTGTCGTCGGATCGGTGGTGAAGGCCGCCGATGCAGCCCTTGCTGCGGGCGAACACGAGCGCGCAGCCTTCCTGATGGGGCTCGTCGCCGAAACACTCTTCCACCCCGACGTCCAGTCCAACGTGGCGCACCCTCCACTCCTGGCTGATCGGGAGCGACTCCTCGCCCCCCTTGCAGGTTCCCGGGTCTGGTCTCTTCTCAGCTCTCCCATGCCATCCGTGTCCGCGCCGGGCAACGCGCGCTCCGGCTCGCGTCCCCGCGTCCTCGTGCTGCCCGGCTCGTACCCCCGGTTCGCCGCCCCCGTCACCGAAGCACTGACGCACTCCGCCGAGGTCCAGGTCCTCCGACTGGCCCAGCTCCAGCCCGGGATGGGCGCGATGGCAGCCTCTCCGAGACCCATCCACGAGCGCCTCTGCCGTTCACTGGGCCTGCCCGTCGCCTCCGGCGGCACCATGGCTGCCGCCTTCCGCGACCGCGACGTCATCTTCGCCGACTGGGCCGACAAGGGTGCCCTCCTGGCGTCCCTGCTGGCTCCCCCCGGATGCCGGCTCGTCATCCGTTGCCACGGTGTCGACACGCTGTCGCTGTGGCAGTACCTGATCGACTGGTCACGGGTCACCGACGTCATCTTCGTGAGCGACCACCTGCGCCGCACCGTCAACGGCAATCTGGGTGAGCGCCTCGCGCACGTCCGGCAACACGTCGTCGGCAATGTCGTCGACCTCGGACGCTTCGCAGCCGATTCGGCCCCGGGCGCGTCCCGCACGCTCGGCATGGTCGGGTGGGGACAGAAGGTCAAGGACCCCCTGTGGACGCTGGAACTACTCGCAGCCCTCCGGAAGGTCGATCCTGCGTGGAGGCTGGTGCTGGTCGGGCGCGACTTCCCACCCACCGCCCGCCGCGCGTCCGAACAGGCCTACGCCGAGGCCTTCCGGGCCCGCGTCGTCCAGCCCGACATCGTGGACGCCGTCGAGTACGTCGGTCAGAGTCGCGACCTCCCCCGACACCTCCGACGGATCGGCTTCGCGATCAGTTCCAGCTTCCGGGAGTCGTTCCACATCGGCGCCGTCGAGATGGTGGCGGCCGGAGCGGTCCCGGTCTACCGCGACTGGCCCGCGTACTCAGGCATGGGCGGGGCTCGGGGCTTGTTCCCGGACGACTGGGTCGTCGGCTCGGTCGACGAGGCGGTGACGAGGATCCTGTCCCTGGCCGGGCCGGACGCCTGGGCAGACGCATCAGCGGCCGCCCGACGCGAGGTCGGCGTCCGCTTCGCCACCGACACGACCGCAGACCTCTATCGGCAGATCATCCTGGGGTCGTGACCCTGCGCGCAGGTGCCCCGCCGAGGGCCAGCTGCGAGAGCACCTGGGTGAGGCCGGAGAGATGCTCCACGGGCGTCCGGAACGCGAAGGCGTCGAGCGCGTCCAGTGAACTGCCCTCCTGCACGACGGCCCACACCGGCGTCGTCGACCCGGCGTAGTCGCTCCACTTGGAGGGAAGGAAGGGGTTCACCACACCCTCGGGCGCGACGGCATCGTTGACCAGCAGCAGGTCCATGCGGTCGCTGAGGGCCAGGAACTCGAGGTAGTCGACGTAGGGACCGACCCGGACGCAATGGCCCAGCCCTGCCCGCTCCACCGCAGGGACCAGCGAATCGGGGGATGCGGTGAACACGTGCAGCATCAGCCGGGCCGACTGTTCACGCGGAAGCGCGGCCAGCGCGTCCAGGATGAGGTCGACGCCACGGTTGGCGTAGAAGTTGCCGAAGTAGGCGACGTTGACCCTGTCAGCAGGTGGTGTCTCGGACTCCACGAGCGAGTAGAACTCCCTGGGCAATGTGGGGTGCGGCGACACCGTCGCACGCTCGAGCACCCGGCCAGCGAGGGCACGGTCATGGCAGTGATCGACCATGAAGTCGCGCTGCAGCGCATTCGTGAACAGGAAGTGATCGGCCAGTGCGAAGGCCGCCACCTCGCACCACTCGTTGATGTTGTCGGATTCGGGCGGGGTGAAGCCGGCGGCGGTGATCCCGTTGGACAGGTGGTCCATCAGGAAACCCGCCCCGAACGGGCTCGTGCGCGTGTGCCCCAGGACGTCATGCGAGAGCGGGTCGGAGAACTCGGCCGTCCACTCCACATCGGGACGCGCGGCCTTGTAGCGAGCCGCGAGGAAGTGGGAGTGGATGAACTGCGCCCGGCTGTACAGCTTCTCGTAGGGCCCCTGGACCGACTCCCACGCGTCGACCCGTGCCAGCCCGGCCGTCACGAAGTCGCGGACCGAACGGTCGGACGAGAAGGCCGTGCGCGAAGGTACAGCGGCGAACCGCCGCACCAGGTCGCCGCCGATGCGTGTCAAGGAGGCGTCGCGCTTGCGGATCGCGTCCATGGCATTGCAGATCACGTCGACCGGCACGCCCGCCTCGCGGACGCGCTTGGCCGCGACGATCCCCGCCGTGTCGCTGTACGGGGGGAAGCAGTAGCTGACGACGAGCGTCGAGGCGGCGTCCATGGTGCTCCCGACTCAGACGGTCACGTGGGCGGTCGCGTCACCGTAGAACTCCAGCCGCGACGAGCGGGCGAGGATGTCGTCGCTCGAGATGGCCCAGGTGTGCCCGCCCACATCGGACTTGCGCGTACTCACGTAGTTGAACCGGTCTGCGCTGTAGACCTTGCCACCGTTCTTCCGCACCTTCTCGAGGAAGGTCGTGTCGACGCGACGGGGCAACTCCTCGAAACGCACGTCGGACGCCACTTCACGCGGCGTGACGATCGTCCCGCCCTGCACCAGTCGCGAGTAGCGGTTCTCGGAGTCGGCGAAGCGCAACAGCGTCGGGCCGTCCGCGTCCCCGATGTGCACGTAGTGGGCCCACTTGCCGACCACCTGTGCCTCGGTGTACGAGAAGGCGTTGACGAGGTCACTCAGGTAGTGCTCGCCGTAGTAGTTGTCGTCGTCCATCTTGGCGACGTAGTGGCCGGCCGAGGCGTCGACGCCCAGGTTCATCAACTGGCCCAGCAGCAGGGACTGGTCAGCCGTGCGCAGGGTCACGTTGCTGAGCCCGTGGCGTTCGTTCAGCTCGGCGACCAGGGACGCGTCCGGGGTGAAGCCGTGGGTGACCAGCACCAGCTCGACGTCCGGGTGCGACTGACGGGCCGTGAACTCCCAGATGTTCTCGAGGTTCTCGGGACGCATGGTCGGCACGATGACGCTCACCGAGCGGTCGACCGGGGCCTGCTCGAGGCCGATCGACGCAAGCACCTGGTCGACCCGATGTCCGTACAGGTGCGAGTCGAACACGCGTCGGTGGGCGCGCAACGCGAGGCGGTCGCGCAACTCGGTGTGCGCCACGAGGTTCTTGAGTCGGGTGGTGGCCTCGGCTGCGTCGTGCACGACGGTGATGTCATCGCCGAAGAAGGTCTCCAGGGACGCGGCCGGTGCCGTGACCACTGCCGTCTGGGACGCGCTCAGCTCGAAGAGTCGTCGAGCGCACATCGTGGGTGAACCGGTCACGGAGTTGACGTTGAGGAAGACCTTGTAGCAGGTGTACGCCGACAGCATGCGTTCGTAGGGCAGCGAGCCGACGATGTTGGCGCGGTATTCGGCGGGGAAGCGGTACCTGGGGTCCTCGGTCTGCATCCGCGAGTAGATGTGGAGTCCGAGTTCGCGCGCCGGGGCCAGGACGTAGTCCATCTGCTCCCGTCGCTCGGGGTGCTTCTCCGCGAAGTACGTGCCGGCGAACGCCACGTTGTAGGGGCGCTCGGCACCGTTCGTGTCGCGACGCACCGGATTGTGGATCCGGGGCTGGGCGCCGAACGGAAGCAGGCCCACGCGGTCGTGGCCGAGGTCGGCGACGTAGTCGGGGATGCGGTCCGCGTCCACCGTGAAGACCTGGTCGAACAGTCGGGCGGTCTCGATGAACTTGTCGTAGTTCGGCGGGTCCTCCTTGTTCCAGAAGACCGTGGGGATGCCCTCGGCGCGGCACCACGCCACCAGCTCACGCAACGGTTCAGACGGGCCGGTCTCGGCGGTCATCGACCGACGCCACCGCCCCCGGTTGCCCTGCCAGGCCGACTCGACGAACAACAGGTCGGGACGGCGGGCGGTCAGCTCCTCCTGCCACGCCGAGCGCGACAGGAGCATCTGGTCCCACTCGAAGCGGAAGGCGAGCTCCGAGAACGGGTCGAGGATGACCGCGGCCAGCACGTTGGGCCGCGCGATGGGTCCCTCGGGGATCGACTTGGGCGGCAGCGCGACGCGCATGGGACCGACCTCGCCACGAATCCGCCGCTTCACGTGGGCGACCTCACGTCGCAGCCCGCGGCGGACGCGCCCACGTGCCTCGGGGTCGAGGGGAGCTGCGACGAGGGTGCGAGCTTTCTTTCGCCACCCGAGTCCGTTCGATCCGTCTGCCATGGGTCTCCTCCGCTCGACGTCCCCACCACGATACCGGAGCCGCTGCGTCATCCCGTCTGGTTGCCAGCCGCGCAGCGGTCTGCGCTGGCATGATGGCCGGGACATGACCACGCTGCTGCGCAACCTCCCGATCCTCGCGTCCGTCGCCGCCAGGCACCTCGACCGTGGTCCGGTGGCGGTGGGGTCGGCCCTCGTCCGCGGGCTGCCCTCGCGCGTCCGCTCGCGACTCGATCCAGCCCTGGAACGCATGGCGCCCACGCTGGCAGCGCTGGGGGACGCAGCGTCCGGTCGTGGTTCGGAGGCGGTCGTCGCCCTCGAGTCCATCGCCCGGGACGCTGCAGTCGGCCCCGCTCTCCGGGCCGTGGAGGCGCTCAGCGTCCTGCACCGGACGTCCGAGGCCCGCGTCGCGCTGGACGACCTGCGCGGACGCACCGACCACCCTGACCGCCTCGCGCTCGTCGAGGCCCGACTACTGGCCGAGGAGGGCCACCTGACGCGCGCCCTCGACGTGCTCGGGCACGCTCCTCGTTCTCGAGCCCGGACGCGGCTCGAGGCATCGATCGAGGGCGAGCTGTCCGCCCTGGACGCCCCCTCCCGCCTCGCGGCGGGTCCGGCCGCCCCGCGCCGTCGGACCGACCACGCCCCGGCGAGGGCGTTGCACCTTGTCACGACCGCGCTGCCCGAGGCCCAGACCGGCTACACGATCCGGACGCAGGGCATCGCCCGCGGTCTGGTCGAGTCGGGCGTCACTGTCGACGTGGTTCCCAGGCTCGGTTTCCCGGTCGACACCGGAGTTGTCACAGCTGCCCGGACAATTGCCCTGGACGGCGTCTCGTACCGGCGGCTCCTGCCCGTTCGTGCGCTGCCGCTCGGTGCCGGGGCCCGGCTCGACGAGACCGTGCGGCTCGTCACCGGCCTGGTCGCTGAACTGCAACCGGACGTGCTGCACGCGCACAGCATGCACCACAACGCGCAGGTCGCCCTCGCCGTCGGACGCGCGACAGGCCTTCCGGTGGTCTACGAGGTCCGCGGCTTCCTGGAGGAGACGTGGCGCACGCGAGGGGGTGATCCCGCGTCCGATCGGTACGTCCGGTCACGCGCCGCCGAGACTGCCTGCATGGCCGCCGCGGACGCCGTCGTCACCCTCTCGCGCAGCATGGCCGACGAGATCGTCGCGCGCGGCATCGCCGCTGACCGGGTTCACGTCGTGCCGAACGCCGTCCCGGACGATCACGTGGGCGCGCCGACGACGCGGGCCGACGCGCGCGCGGACCTCGGGATCCCCGCGGATGCGATCGTGCTGGGCTTCTCGGGGACGCTGAACGAGTACGAGGGCCTGGACGTCCTGATCGACGCCCTGTCGCTGGGCGACGACCCTCGCGTCCGCCTGCTCGTGGTGGGATCAGGGTCTGCGCTGGGTGCGATGCGCGAGCGGGCGTCCGGGTTGGGTGACCGGGTGCGCTTCACCGGACGCGTCCCCCACGCGGACGTCCGGGACCATCTCGCGGCCATGGACCTCTACTGCGTCCCACGCCTCTCGACCCCCGTGACCAGGCTGGTGCCGCCGTTGAAACCCCTCGAAGCCCTCGCCACGGGCGTCCCGGTGCTGGCCAGTGATCTGCCGCCCCTGGTCGAGTTGGCGTCCGAAGGGCCGTTCGTCCATCTCGCACCGGCCGGGGACGCTGACGCATGGTGGCGCGCGATCGCCGGGCTCACGGCCGACCGGGACGCCTTGCAGGCCGCAGGCGCTGCGGGTCGGGACTGGGCATGCTCAAACCGCACGTGGGGACGACTCGCCGGGGACTATCGAGTAATCTACGACGAGGCGGCACGCGGTCGCCGCTGACACGGAGGCTGACATGGCTCGCACCACGCGGGGCACCGGCATCCCCGGTGCACGCCTGGAGGATCCGCGCCGATGACGGTGGAACGGCCTGACGACCCGGCGCGAAGCATGACGCTGGACGAGGCGCGGGCCTATGCAGGCGCGCACAACCTGCGCAAGGTCGGCGAGCGTCCTCCGTTCTCCGCGTACGTCCGCGATCTGTGGGACCGCCGCTCGTTCATCTGGGCGCTCTCGGCAGCGAAGCGCTACGCGAAGAACGAAGGCCAGAAGTACGGGCAACTGTGGGCGGTGCTCAACCCGCTCCTGTTGATCGCCAGTTACCTGTTCATCTTCGGCTTCCTGCTGAAGGCGAATCACGGCATCGACAATTACGTCGGTTACCTCGCCATCGGGATCATCGTCTTCGGCATGACCTCGGGCACCATGACCGGCGGGTCGCGGGCGATCCTCAACAACACCGGCCTGGTGCGTGCGCTCCAGTTCCCTCGCGCGGTGCTGCCCATCTCGACGGTGCTCACCGAAGCGCTCGAGATGGCGACCGGCATCGTCATGCTGCTGTTCATCGTGCCGTTCACCGGTGACAGGCCCCACGTGAAATGGCTGTTGCTCCCCGTGGCCATCCTCTTCCAGCTACTGATCCAGACCGGGCTCACGCTGATCCTCGCGCGCGTCGTCAACATGAGCGCAGACCTGTGGAACCTGATCCCCGTCGCGGTGCGGCTCCTCCGCTACGTCTCGGGCGTCTTCTTCAGCATCGCGGCGGTCACCAAGAACCACCCGGTGCTCTACCAGGTGCTCGAGTTCCAGCCGTTCGCCCTGCAACTGACCCTCGCGCGACAAGCCATGATGGGCGAATTCGCCATCAGCTGGATCCACTGGGCCGTGGGTGCGGCGTGGGCCCTGGTGCTGCCCGGCCTCGGTCTGTGGGTGTTCTGGCGAGATGAGGCGAAGTATGGACGTGGCTGACCACTCCCCCGTCTCCCTGACGCGCGCCGACCTGCCCGCCGTGGTCGCGCATCAGGTCGACGTCACCTACAAGGTCTTCGGGACGCGCAAGCGCGGTGCAGCCACAGGCCAGGGCGAGAACCTCACGATCAAGAAGCTCCTCAAACCTGATCGGCAGATCGGCCATGTCCGCTACGTGAAGGCCGTCCAGAACGTCTCCTTCATCGCTCACCAGGGCGAATCCGTCGGCATCGTCGGGCACAACGGGTCCGGCAAGTCCACCCTGTTGCGAGCCCTGTGCGGTCTGGTGCCGCCCACGAACGGGCACGTCTGGATCAAGGGACAGCCGTCGCTGCTGGGCGTCAACGCCGTGCTGCTGCCCCAACTGTCGGGTGAGCGCAATGTCTACATCGGCGGTCAGGCGCTGGGGCTCACCCCGGCCCAGGTGCGCGAACGCTACGACGACATCGTTCAACTGGCCGACATCGGCGAGGCGATCGAGCGTCCGATGTCGACCTACTCCTCTGGGCAGGGTGCCCGCCTCCGGTTCGCCATCTCGACCGCGTCCCGCCCCGATGTCCTGATGATCGACGAGGCGCTGGCCACCGGCGACGCCGCCTTCCAGCGCAAGTCGATGGCGAAGCTGCACGAGATCCTCGAGGGCGCCAGCACCGTGTTCCTCGTCTCGCACAGCGCGCAGTCGATCACCGACTTCTGCGAGCGTGCCCTCTGGCTGAACCATGGCCAGTTGGTCATGGACGGGCCGGCCGGCGAGGTCATGCGGGAGTACGCGTCCGGCAAGGTTCCGCCGCCGCTCGTGCCCCCGCACGAGGACTGACCTCACACCGGTACGGTCGACTCCTCGACGTGGCCGGCGTCCGGACAGGTCGTGCCGTCCAGCGCGAACAGCGACGCCAGGTCGACCGGCCACACCACCGCGGACGCCAACTCCTCCAGCGCGAACCACCGAGATCCGCGCAGGGTGATCCGTTCGTCGGCGGTGTGCCCGTCGGTCGAGATGTCGTACGGTGCGTCGACGTCCACGGCGAAGAACGTCTCGTGCTGGATGGTGATCTGGTCGGAGAACCCGTGGGTGACCGTCCGGGTCAGGATCGGCCCCACGACCTCGGACGCCGCGACCCGCAACCCCGTCTCCTCCTCGAGTTCGCGCACAGCTGCCTCGATCGCCGTTTCTCCGGGGTCGATCCCACCCCCGGGCGTGAACCACCACGACGACCCGGGTAGGCCGGGATCGGTGTCGGCCAGGAGCAGGACGCGGGGATCCGGCCCCCGAAGACCCGCCCGCACCACCAGTCGCGCGGCGCGGCGTGACTTGGTCCGCCTCTCGGACGGTGGAACGGCGACGTAACTGCGTTCGCGGAAGGCCATGCGTCCCAGCCTAGGTCTCCCCCAGCAGGGCCCGGCGGGTCCCGACGTGTAGCATCGAACGCCTGCCCTCGACCCGTGGAAGGAGTACGCCATGCCCGCGTCCCGACCCGACGAGGTGCTCGCGTCCGAGCAGGCCCACATGGTCACCTCGCGTGCAGCCCTGGCCGCGATGCGCGCCGAGGCCGCCGACTGGCGAACGGCAACCGGCGGCGACCACGTGTCGACGCAGCTGCTGAAGCAGGCCCTGTTCCGTCGGGTGGAGGCGCTGCAGGACGATCCGGACGTCCCCCTCTTCTTCGGACGCCTCGACTACTCGGCCGCCCTCGGCGCCGAGTTCGACGAGGTCTGTCACATCGGACGCCGGCACGTCACCGGTGACCTCGGCGGCGACCCCCTCGTCATCGACTGGCGCGCGCCGATGAGCCTCCCCTTCTACCGCGCACGTTCCGGCGAGCCCATGAACTGCGCACTGAGAAGGCGTTTCGGCTTCTCGCACGGGCAACTCACCGCGTTCGAGGACGAGCACCTCACCTCGGGCGAAGCCACGAGCTCGGCCCTCCTCGAGGCCGAGATCGAGCGTCCCCGCACCGGGCCCATGCGAGACATCGTCGCCACGATCCAGCCCGACCAGGACGTGCTCGTCCGCACCGATCTCGCCACATCGATGGCCATCCAGGGCGCTCCCGGCACCGGCAAGACGGCCGTCGGCCTCCACCGGGCGGCCTTCCTCCTCTATGCGTATCGCGAGCAACTCTCGCGCTCGGGCGTCATGGTGGTCGGCCCGAACGACTCGTTCCTCGGCTACATCGGCGACGTCCTGCCTGCTCTGGGAGAGATCGACGCGTCCTCCGAGACGGTCGAATCCCTCGTCAGCCGCGCGACAGGACTGGTCGTCAAGGCCGCCGAACCCGCGGCCGTCGCCGTCCTGAAGGGAGACGCGCGGATGGCCGAGGTGCTTCGACGCGCGGTCTGGGGGCACGTCTCCGAGCCTACCGAGACCCTCGCCGTGCCGATCGGCCACCGCACCTGGCGTGTGCCCGCGATCCACCTGCGCGAGGCTGTCACCGGTCTGGTCGAGCGGGGCGTCCGGTACGAGGCGGGACGCGTGATGCTCGCCACGCGACTGGCCCACCAGGTTCTGCTGCGCATGGAGCTGACCGGGGAGACCACCGACGATCGCGTCCAGAACTCGGTGGCCCGCACGACGCCGGTCAAGCAGATGACCGCCGCCCTGTGGCCCGCGCTCACCGCTCCGAAGCTGGCCCACCGTCTGCTCACCGATGCCGAATTCCTGGCGGAAGCCTCCGACGGTGTTCTGGACGCCGACGAACAGGCCCTCCTGCTTGCCCGCAAGCCATCGCGGTCGCCGGGATCGACCACGTGGACGCTGGCCGACCTCGTCCTCGTGGACGAACTGACCGACCTCCTCAACCGCACCCCCAGCCTCGGTCACGTCATCGTCGACGAGGCGCAGGACCTGTCCCCCATGATGCTGCGCGCCGTGGGACGCCGAGCCACGACCGGGTCGGTCACCCTGCTCGGCGACCTCGCGCAGGCCACCACACCGTGGGCGACGCGCGACTGGTCGGACGCGCTGACCCATCTCGGCCACCCGGACGCCCACCTCGCCGAACTCGTCGAGGGCTTCCGCGTCCCCGGCGAGGTCATCGACTACGCTGCCCGACTTCTGCCCGCCATTGCGCCCCAGCTCACGACGCCCCGGTCGATCCGCCACAACCGCGGCGAACTCGTGGTGAGCTCGGTGACCGATCCCGTGGCCGAGCTGGCGTCCCGGGCGCGTGCCCTGCTCGCACGCGAGGGGACGCTGGGCGTCATCACCCCGGACGCGTGGCTCGCCCGGGTCACCGACGCCCTGGACACCGACGGCCTTGACCACCACCACGTCAGCGACCCCGACCGCGGGCTCCACCGCCTGGACGTCGTGCCGGCGTCCCTCGCGAAGGGTCTGGAGTTCGACCACGTGCTGCTGCTCGAACCCGCGCAGATCGTGGCGGGCGAGGCCGACCACGTGACCGGGTTGAGGCGCCTGTACGTGTGCCTGACCAGGGCGGTCACGTCGCTGGTTGTGCTGGCAGGTGAACCCGTCCCGGTCGAACTGGGTCTTCCCGGCTAGCCTTTCGCCCCAGCGCCGGCCAGCCCCTGTTCGTGGCGCACCTCGTCGTCGATCAGCGTCCGCCAGGTGTGGACCAGCGGTGCGTCCACATAGGCCTTGAACGAACGTCCGGGACGCGCGGGTGCCCCGATGTGGAATGCCCGGACGCCGGCCTTGACCAGCCAGGGCACGTGCTCGGGAGCCAGCCCGCCGCCGACCATCATCAGGCGAGCTGCTGCAGGGTCGCGGCGGGCGCGGGCGATCAGGTCGTCCAACCCGAACTCGACGCTGCGCGCCGAGCCGGCGGTGAGCACCTGGTCGAGCCGAGGCAGCGTCTCGAGTGTCGCCCACGCCCGGTCGGTCCCGAGCACATGATCGATGGCGCGATGGAAGGTCCAGCCCCAGTCACCCTGCGCGGCAAGCGCTGTGCACACCTCGACGTCGACATCCCCGCGTCCATTGAGGAAACCGAACACGACGCCGTCGGCGCCGGCGTCCAGATAGGACGCCACGAGCCCCTGCAGGCGCGTGAACTCGCCGCCGTCGGTCGCGAAACCGGCGCGCAGCCGGACCATCGGCCGGAGCTGGATCGTCGTGACCGCACGTACCTTCTCAAGCAGTCGCGGCTCGGGTGAGTAACCGCCGTCGTCCATGCGGCCGACGAGTTCGACGCGGTCGGCGCCGCCCTCCTCGGCACGCCGTGCGTCTGCCTCGTGGAGGCAGATCACTTCGAGCAGGCCGGTCATGGCTCCATGGTGGCGCGCGGTGGGCGCCCGCTGCGTGAGCCACGCGGGAAACGCACGAGGGCGGCCCCGTCCGGGACCGCCCTCGTGCTGATTCGTGTGGCTGGACTCAGAAGTCCATGCCGCCCATGCCACCGTCGCCACCCGGCATGGCCGGGGCCTTCTCCGGCTTGTCGGCGATGACGGCTTCCGTCGTCAGGAACAGCGCAGCGATGGACGCAGCGTTCTGCAGCGCCGAGCGCGTCACCTTGGCCGGATCGATGATCCCGGCGTCCAGCATGTTGACGTACTCGCCCGTTGCCGCGTCCAGGCCCTCGCCCGGCGCGAGACCGGCGACCTTCTCGGCGACGACCCCGCCCTCGAGACCTGCGTTGAAGGCGATCTGGCGCAGCGGAGCAGCGCACGCGGTGAACACGATCTGCGCGCCGACGGCCTCGTCGTCCTCAAGACCCTCGAGCGCAGCGGCCTTGGCGTGACGTGCAGCCTGCAGCAGCGCGACGCCACCACCGGGGACGACACCCTCTTCGACGGCAGCCTTCGCGTTGCGGACGGCGTCCTCGATGCGGTGCTTGCGCTCCTTGAGCTCAACCTCCGTCGCGGCGCCGACCTTGATCACGGCCACGCCGCCGGCCAGCTTGGCCAGGCGCTCCTGCAGCTTCTCGCGGTCGTAGTCGGAGTCGGACTTCTCGATCTCCTTGCGGATCTGCGAGACACGGCCGGCGATCTGGTCGGCATCGCCTGCACCGTCGATGATCGTGCACTCATCCTTGGTGACCAGGACGCTGCGTGCGCGTCCCAGCAGTTCGAGCGTGACGCCGTCGAGCGACAGGCCGACCTCTTCGCTGATGACCTGACCACCGGTGAGGATGGAGATGTCGGCCAGCATGGCCTTGCGACGGTCACCGAAGCCGGGGGCCTTGACGGCGATCGACTTGAAGGTGCCACGGATCTTGTTGACGATGAGGCCGGCGAGGGCCTCGCCGTCGACGTCCTCGGCGATGACCAGCAGCGGCTTGCCGGCCTGCATGACCTTCTCGAGCACGGGCAGGAGGTCCTTCAGGGAGCTGACCTTGGAGTTGACGACCAGGATGTACGGGTCGTCGAGCGACGCCTCCATGCGCTCGGTGTCGGTGACGAAGTAGGGCGAGATGTAGCCCTTGTCGAAGCGCATGCCCTCGGTGAGCTCGAGGTCGAGCCCGAAGGTGTTCGACTCCTCGACGGTGATGACGCCTTCCTTGCCGACCTTGTCCATCGCCTCGGCGATGATCTCGCCGACCGTGGTGTCAGCGGCCGAGATGGACGCCGTCGCCGCGATCTGCTCGCGCGTCTCGACGGCCGTGCTCATCTCGGTGAGCTGGTCGCTGATCGCGGCCACTGCGGCCTCGATGCCCTTCTTCAGGCTCATCGGGTTGGCGCCGGCGGTGACGTTGCGCAGGCCCTCGCGGACCATCGCCTGGGCCAGCACCGTGGCAGTCGTGGTGCCGTCGCCGGCGACGTCGTCAGTCTTCTTGGCGACCTCCTTGACCAGCTCTGCGCCGATCTTCTCGAAGGGGTCGTCCAGCTCGATCTCCTTGGCGATCGAGACGCCGTCGTTGGTGATCGTGGGAGCGCCCCACTTCTTCTCCAGGACGACATTGCGGCCCTTGGGGCCGAGCGTGACCTTGACCGCGTCAGCGAGGACATTCATGCCCCGCTCGAGCCCGCGGCGGGCCTCGACATTGAATTCAATGAGCTTTGCCATGGTGGTTCCGGGAATCCTCCCGCGTCAGGGGGTGTACCCCATTGGGTTGTCAGGTCAAGTTCGCGATGATGCCCGCGACGGACGATCAGTGATCTCACCACCGGCGAACCAGGTGGCACTCACCGTAGGAGAGTGCCAGATCATGTTTAGCACTCGACACAACCGAGTGCAAACGAATCGGGCCCTGCCCGGCGGGTGTGCGGGGCACACTGGTGGGGTGAAGCCTGCGTCCCCGCTGATGGTCCACGTGCGCAACGCGACCAACTGGTGCAACCTCTCGACCCCCGCGGGTCTGGTGGCGGCCTCGGTGGGCGGTGCGCGCCTCCGTCGAGGCCCTCGTGGGCTGTTCATCGCGGAGGGGTACCGGTGGTCGTTCCCGAAGGCGGGCGCGTGGACCCTGGGCAGTGTCATCATCACCAAGGCGCCTGACTTCGGCACATTGACGGTCCGGTTCCCCGACCTGCTGACCCACGAAGAGGGGCACAGCTGGCAGTACGCGTACTCGCTCGGACCCCTGGGCTTCCTGCCGGCCTACACAGGGATGGCCGCGTGGTCGTGGCTGCGGACGGGAGACCACGCGTCCGCGAACTTCTTCGAGCGTGAGGCGGGCCTGGTGGACGGGGGGTATGCAGAAGGTCCGAGGAGACCGGTCAAGGAGGGGATCAGGGCGTTGGCCGATCTGCGCCGCGCGGGCGTCAGACGAAGCGTGCGGATCAGGTGACGCGTGCGAATCAGGTGAGGCGGGACGCGGAACGGTTGCGCTGACGCTCCTCGCGGAGACGCCGCAGCCGCTTGACCAGCAGCGGGTCGGCGGCGAGGGCCTCGGGGGTGTCGATCAGGGCGTTGAGCACCTGGTAGTAGCGCGTCGTCGACATGTCGAAGCGGTGCCGGATCTCCTGCTCGCGGGATCGATCGGCCTGCCACCACGAGCGCTCGAACGCGAGGATCTCGGCGTCGCGCTCGGACAGGCCGCAAGCCAGGGCGAAGGCGCTGGCTTGGGACAAGAGAGGGTCCGACACGAGGGATTCCGACATGCGTGTGAGTCTACGTCCAAATCACACGGGTGTCATTCGCCTGCCCAACGAGGTCAGACCCCATCAGCGGCCGCGGCGTGTTTCCTTGCACGTGCAGCGAAACCTCCCGGATCTGCGCCCAAAGCGGGAGGTTCCGGTGCCGACGCAAGGAAACCGGCCCGAGGCTTACAGCACCGCTCCAGGACGGTAGGCCGCAGCTGCAGGGTTGGCGTCCAGCAGTTCGGCCACCACCGCCGCCAGCTTTGCGACCTGGGAGCGGGCGTTGCCCGTCATCTCCAGCGGTTCAGCGGCCAGGGCGTCGAGTTCTGCGCGCGACAATCCCAACCGGGAGTCGGACGCCAACCTGTCCATCAGGTCGTTCCCGCGTCCCGATTCGCGCATGCCCAGCGCCACCGCGACCGCGTGCTCCTTGATGGCCTCGTGGGCGGCCTCACGTCCCACGCCCTTGCGGACGGCGGCCATCAGCACCTTGGTGGTGGTGAGGAAGGGCAGGTAGCGGGCCAACTCGGCCTCGATGACGGCCGGGAACGCGCCGAAGTCCCCCAGCACGGTGAGGAACGTCTCGAAGAGCCCGTCGAGGGCGAAGAAGGCGTCCGGGAGCGCGATGCGCCGCACGACCGAACACGACACGTCGCCCTCGTTCCACTGGTCGCCGGCCAGCTCACCGACCATCGACACATACCCGCGCAGGATGATCGACAGTCCGTTGACCCGTTCACAGGATCGGGTGTTCATCTTGTGGGGCATCGCGCTCGAGCCGACCTGACCGGGCTTGAAGCCCTCGGTGACCAGCTCGTGACCTGCCATGAGCCGGATCGAGGTCGCAATATTGGACGGAGCGGCCGCCACCTGCGCCAGGGCCGTGACCACGTCGTAGTCGAGGGAGCGCGGATAGACCTGACCGGTTGACGTCAGCCTGTCCGAGAACCCCAGGTGGTGCATGACGCGGGTCTCGAGCTCGTCCAGCTTGTCCTCGTCGCCGCCCAGCAGGTCGAGCATGTCCTGGGACGTCCCGACGGGCCCCTTGATGCCCCGCACCGGGTAGCGCGCGATCAGCTCGTCGATGCGCCGGTAGGCCACCAACAGCTCGTCCGTCGCCGTGGCGAAGCGCTTGCCCAGCGTGGTGATCTGGGCCGCAACATTGTGCGAGCGTCCGGCGATGGGGGTGTCGGAGTACTGCACCGCGAGACGCGCGAGTTCGCCCAGCGTCGTCACGATCCGGTCGCGGACGAGCTGCAGGGACGCCAGCACCTGCATCTGCTCGACGTTCTCGGTGAGGTCACGGCTGGTCATGCCCTTGTGGATGTGCTCGTGACCGGCGAGGGCGTTGAACTCCTCGATGCGGGCCTTCACGTCGTGCTTCGTCACGCGCTCGCGCGCGTTGATGGAGTCGAGGTCGACGGCCGCCTGCACTGCCGCGTAGTCAGCGCGCACGGACGCCGGGTCGGCGCCCCCGAAGTCGACCCCGAGGTCGGCCTGGGCGGCCATCACCGCCAGCCACAGCGAGCGCTCCAGGTCGATCTTGGTCGTGGGCGACCACAGGTCACGCATTGCGGCGGACGCATATCTCGTGGCCAGGACGTTCGGGACGCTCATGTCGGTTCTCCGGATCAGAGGTGGTCGGCTGGGAGGGATGCGCGGAGCGCGATGTCACTGCGACAGAACCCGGACGCGAAGTCGATCGCGTCGATGTGCCGGTAGGCCCGGTCGCGGGCCTGGGCGAGGTCGTCCCCGCGTCCGACGACGGCGAGGACGCGTCCACCGTCGGCGACGAGACCACCGTCGACGACGGCCGTGCCGGCCTGGATCACGTGGACGTCGTCCGTATCGGGGGGCAGCACGATCGCGCCGCCCTTCTCGGGCGTCCCGGGGTAGCCGGCGGCGGCCATGACGACCGCGACAGACGCGCCGTCAGCCCAGGTGAGGGGGCCGAACTGGTCCAGGCGTCCGGTCGCCGCGGCGAGGAGCAGGGCGCCGAGTGGCGTCTCGAGCAGCGGCAGAAGCGCCTGCGTCTCGGGATCGCCGAAGCGGGCATTGAACTCCACGACGCGCGTGCCGCGGGACGTGAGGGCCAAGCCGCAATACAGGAGGCCCACGAAGGGTGTGCCCCGCGCCGCCATGACGTCGAGGGTGGGGCGGATCACGGTGGCGAGCACCTCGTCCACGAGTCCTGCAGGCGCCCACGGCAGCGGCGTGTACGCCCCCATCCCTCCGGTGTTGGGGCCTTCGTCATCATCACCGACCCGCTTGAAGTCCTGCGCGGGTTGCAGCGCCAGGGCTGTCACCCCGTCGCTGATGGCGAACAGGCTGACCTCGGGCCCGTCGAGGAAGTCCTCGATGATGACCTGTTCGCAGGACGCGGCATGGGTCAGTGCCTCGCTCCGGTCGGAGGTCACCACCACACCCTTGCCAGCCGCCAACCCGTCGTCCTTGACGACATACGGGGGGCCGAACTCGTCGAGCGCCGCCGCAGCCTGTTCGGGTGTCGTGCAGACGCGCGCCTCTGCCGTGGGGACGCCGGCCGCCGCCATGACCTCCTTCGCGAACGCCTTGCTGCCCTCGAGTCGCGCGGCTTCGCGTGACGGCCCGAAGCAGGCGATCCCCGCCTCGCGAACGGCGTCCGCGACGCCGGCGACCAGCGGCGCTTCGGGGCCCACGACCACGAGATCAGCGCCCAGCGCGGCGGCCAGTGCAGCGACGGCCGCGCCGTCCATGGGGTCGACGGCGTGATTCGTGGCCACCCCTGCAGTGCCCGGGTTGCCGGGGGCCACGTGCACCGCTGCCACGGACGGGTCGCGGCTGATGGCCAGGGCGAGGGCGTGTTCGCGTCCGCCGTTGCCGACGACGAGGACAGTGAGGGGCTCGGTCACCCGGCCAGCCTATCGGCCGGCGTCCCGGCCCAGCCGACCGATCAGGTACGGCTTCGAGGCGTCCGGATTGGTCACGACGAAGCCGGTGCCGCCGTCCGACTCGGACGCCCCGAACCTCGCCGAGCCCGGCAGTGACAGGGGCTTCGTGAACTGCACCTCGGCCCGGAAACTGTCCGGAAGCCGTCCCTCGAGCGCAGCCAGAGCGCGGGCGTGCGTCCACATGCCGTGGATGATGGTCCGTTTCTGGCCAAAAGCTCGGGCGGTCAACGGGGACAGGTGAATGGGGTTGATGTCGCCTGACACGCGCGCGTACTGGCGTCCGAGGTCGGCGGGCAGCTGCCAGAGCTGACTCGGCTCGACGTGTGGGGCGTCCAGGCGCAGCCCCTGGACGGGCTCCCCCGGCATCGACGTGCCCGGCGCGAGATACACCGACGTGCCCTCCCAGACCAGCTCTCCGTCGACGAGTGCGCGTCCGACCAGGTCGACGGTGGCGCCTCGTGTGTGTGGACGCAGATTCATCGCCCCGGCCTCGAGAGTGAGGGGTTCGCGTCCCCCCACCCCACGGTGGAGCGTCATGTCATTGCTCAGGTGGACCATGCCGGGGAGGGCGAAGGGGAAATCGCTGCGGCTCATGATCCACGCCTGCAGGGGGAAGGTCAGGACGTGCAGCCAGGTTGCCGGGAGGGCGTCGCGCAGGGTGAAGCCGCAGACCCGGGCGTAGGCTGCGAGCCGCTCGGGCTCGCTGCGGTACCCGTGCACGAGGACGGTGCGGTCGAGGACCGCATGGTCGGCATCCGGTCGGCGGAGCGACGGGGCCGCGGCCCGCGCGAGCAGTGCTGGCACGCCGGGCAGGGCATCCAGGGTGACCCGCGCCATCACGCACCCACGAGGTTCTGGCCGCAGACCCGCACGACCTGTCCGTTGACACCGCCGTTCGCCGGGTCGCACAGCCAGGCGATGGTCTCTGCCACGTCGACCGGCTGTCCCCCTTGGGACAACGAGTTCGTGCGTCGGAAGACCTCGCGCTGGGCAAACGGGATCGCCGCCGTCATCTCGGTCTCGATGAAGCCCGGCGCGACGGCGTTGACCGTGATCGGACGCCCGACCAGTTCCTCCTTCATGGCCCACACCAGACCCATGACCCCGGCCTTGGACGCTGAGTAATTTGCCTGACCCTTGTTGCCCGCAATCCCGGACGTGGACGCGATGCCGACGATCCGGGAGTTGTCCGCAAGGCCGCCCGGCAAGCCCGGGTCGAGGAGCACCTCGTTGATCCGCAGCTCGGCAGCCAGGTTCACGTCGAGGACAGCCGCCCAGCGCGCCTCGTCGAGGTTGGCGAGGAGCTTGTCGCGGGTGATGCCGGCGTTGTGGACCATGGCCCAGATCGGGGTGTCGGCACCGTGCCTGGTGACGACGTGGCCGGCGATCCTGGCGCCCGCTTCCGGTCGCGTGATGTCGAGTTGGAGGGCACTGCCGCCGATCTCGTTGGCGACCCTCGCGAGCGCGTCCCCGGACGCCGGCACGTCGACGGCGACCACCGTCGCGCCGTCGCGGGCGAACGTCCGCGCGATGGCCGCGCCGATGCCGCGGGCTGCGCCGGTCACGACGACGACGCGTCCGGTGAAGGGGTGCTCGCGATCGGGTGTCCCACCCACGGGGTCGCCCGGTTTGCGGGGAGCCACGGTGATCGTCTGGCCGTCGACGAAGGCCGAGCGTCCTTGCAGGAGGAACCACAGGGACGCCGCCAGGTCGTCCGCGGAGGTCCCGGCTTCGAGCCGGAGCAGGTTCGAGGTCGATCCGCCGCGAAGTTCCCTGCCGACCGTCCGGTTGATGCCGTCGAGCGCCTGGGCGACTGCCCTGGCTTCCAGACCTTCGACGGCGGACGCAGCCATCCCCACGATGATGATGCGTCCCGATCTCTCGAGGCCCTTCATCGCCGGACGCAGCAGTGCCCGGACGCCCTCGAGGTGGGTGATCTCGCGGACGCCGGTCGCGTCGATCACGAGCGCACCGAGACTGTCCTGGTAGGCCGGGGGCAGGTCGCGCCCCTTGTCGTCCCGCGTCCGGTTCTCGGGGACGTCCGGGATCGGGTCGATCACCCGCACGTCCAGCAAGGCGAGCGCCTGCCGCACCACGCCTCCGTCCGCCAGCTCGCCGAGCGCCACGGGACCGGACGGCAGCACCCGACCCCGCCGCAGCACGGGCGGGTCAGCGAGGCCGGTCCGGCGGGCGAGCCCGCGTCCGACAGGGGTGCGATAGATCGTCTCGAGCGCCCCCATCACATCGCCTCCAGGATCGCCGTGACGCCCTGGCCACCGGCGGCGCAGATCGAGATCAGGCCCTTCGATCCCGGGCCCCGGTCGTGCAGCAGCTTGGCGAGCGTGGCCACGATGCGCCCCCCGGTCGCGGCGAACGGGTGGCCGGCCGCCAACGATGAGCCGTTGACGTTGAGCCTCGTACGATCCACCACCCCGAGACCGGCCTGCTCCCACGCCGCGAGGTTCGCCAGCACGGTGGACGCGAACGCCTCGTGCACCTCGACGAGGTCGAAGTCCGCGAGGGTCAACCCCTGGCGTGCGAGCAGCCGCGGGAGGGCATGGGTCGGGGCGAGGAGCAGGTCCTCGGCCCCGGTGACGTAGTCGGACGCACCGACCTCGGCGTCCACGAGTCGGGCGAGGACAGGCCAGTTGCGCGCGCGGGCCTCGCCCTCCTCCGCGAGCAGCACGAGGGCCGCCCCGTCGGTCAGGGGAGTCGAGTTCCCGGCTGTCATGGTGGCGTCGTCGCCACGTCCGAAGACGGTCCTGAGGGCTGCGAGCTTCTCGGCCGTCGTGTCGGGACGCAGCGGCGTGTCGCGGGTCACCCCGAGGTACGGGGTGACGAGGTCGTCGAAGAAGCCCTCCGACCAGGCGCGCGCCAGGTTGGTGTGGCTCGCGGCGGCCAACTCGTCCTGGGCCTCACGCGTGATGCCCCACTTCCTGGTGGTGATGGCCTGCGACTCGCCCATCGACAACCCGGTTCGCGCCTCGACCACGGCGGGCGGGACGGGGGCCAGGTCACGTGGACGAATGGACGCGAGAGCCTTGACGCGGTCCAGGGGCCGCTTCGCCCGATTCGCCCTGAGAAGTGCCCGCCGCAGCCCTTCGGTCACGACGATCGGCGCATCGGACGCCGAGTCGACCCCACCCGCGACCCCGGTCGTGATCTGTCCGAGGGCGATCTTGTTCGCGACATAGATGACGGCCTCGAGCCCGGTGCCACAGGCCTGCTGCAGGTCGACGGCGGGCGTGTGGGGCGACAGGGCCGAACCCAGGACGGCCTCACGCGTGAGGTTGAAGTCGCGCGTGTGCTTGAGCACGGCTCCGCCGGCCACTTCGCCGAGCTGCTGCCCGGCCAGGCCGAAGCGGGCCACGAGGCCGTCGAGGGCGGCGGTGAGCATGTCCTGATTGGACGCCGGGGCGTACGGCCCGCCGACTTTGGCGAAGGGGATGCGGTTACCGCCCACGATCACGGCGGTGCGGACGGTGGCTGCTGCCATGAGTGCTCCTGTGGGTGGCGGATGTGACTGGGAGTCAGAATATTAGATACCGGGGGTAGCCAGTACCGACAGTAGCAGGTACATTTGCGGCATGGAAGATCACATCGACGGACGCACCCTCCGGTGGGAGAACCACCGCATCGAGAAGCGGCGTGAGCTCGTCGAGGCGACCCTGCGCGCGATCCGGACGCACGGCGCCGGTGTCGGGCTGGACGAGATCGCCGCGACCGCGGGGACGTCCAAGACGGTGATCTATCGCCACTTCGGCGACCGGACGGGGCTCTTCGTGGCGGTCGTCGAATCCGTCCACGACTACATCCTGTCCAACCTCCACGTCCCGCTGAGCCTGCACGAGCACAGCGACCCTGCGTCCCTGGTCGCCGACCTCACGGACGCCTACCTCGCCGTCGTCGAGCGCGACCCCGAGATCTACCGCTTCGTCGTCTCCCGTCCTCTCGCAGACGTTCCCGTCGACGATCCGGTCGGATCGTTCACCACCCGGATCGGCGACCTGGTCGCCGGGTCGATGCGCGTCCACCTGGAACGGACCGGCGGCGATCCCGAGGCCGCCCTGACGTGGGGCCACGGCGTCGTCGGTTTCGTCTGGGCCGTCGCCGACAAATGGCTCGCCACCGACCTGCGACGTCCGCGTGCCGACATCGTCCGCTACGTCAGCGACCTCTTCTCACCCGCCTTCGCCACCGAGCCCAGGAGCATTCCATGACCCTCACCGCGAACCCCGAGACCCGCCACACCCACACCGACGCACCTTCCGCTGAGCTCGCGCGTGCGACGGGCACCGCCCTCCGCGACGCCCTCGACGGCCCGTTCCACGACGTGAAGCAGCGCTGGCGTGACGAGATCGTGGCGTCCGACATCGTGCGGGACCCGGCGATGGGCATGGACGAGGCGCGCGAGTGGACCATGGACGCCCTCGTCTCGCTGGCTCGGCGGAAGTTCGCCGTCGCCGGTTTCCCGGCCGAGTACGGCGGACGCGGCAACCACGCCGAATCCGTCGCCCACTTCGAGATGCTCGCCCTGGGCGACCTCAGCCTGACGATCAAGTCGGGCGTCCAGCACGGCCTGTTCGGTGGCGCGATCACCAACCTGGGCACCGAGTGGCACCACGCCACCTACCTGCCGGGCGTGATCGACTGCACCCTTCCCGGCTGCTTCGCGATGACGGAACTCGGCCACGGCTCCGACGTCAGTTCCATCGAGACGACGATCACGTGGGTCCCCGGGACGGGCGAGTTCGAGGTGCACTCCCCCAGACCGACGGCGTCCAAGGCCTACATCGGCAACGCAGCCCTCCATGGACGCCTGGCCGCCGTCTTCGGGCAGTTGTGGGTGGACGGTGCGTGTCAGGGCGTCCACACGATCCTGGTGCCGATCCGGGACGAGGCCGGCGTTCCACTCCCGGGCGTCACCATCGTTGACCAGGGACACAAGGGCGGACTCCTGGGAATCGACAACGGGACGCTGGGATTTGACCACGTCCGGGTGGCGCGCCAGATGTTGCTCGACCGCTTCGGCGGCGTCGGGGCGGACGGCGTCTACACCTCGTCGATCGAGAACCCGAATGCCCGCTTCTTCACCATGCTGGGCACCCTCGTGCGTGGACGCATCTGCGTCGGCGGAGCAGCGGGGTCCGCGACGCGACGGGCACTGTCGATCGCGACCCGCTACGCCCTGCAGCGCACGCAGTTCCGGGCCCCCGGACTGGGCGAGGAGATCACCCTGCTCGACTACCGCCTCCACCAGCGCAAGCTCATCCCGAACCTGGCCAGGGCCTACGCGTTCGGGTTCGCGCAGAACGAGATCTCGCTGAAGCTCCAGAGGGTGCTGGACGCCAACGCCCGCGGTGAGCGCGACGACCGTGCGTCCCGGGAGCTCGAGACCCGGGCGGCCGGACTCAAGGCCGCCCAGACGAGGTGGGCGAACGACACCGTGCAGCTGTGCCGCGAGGCGTGCGGCGGAGCCGGCTACCTGACGGCCAACCAGATCACGCTCACCCGATCCGACGTTGACGTCTTCGCCACCTTCGAGGGCGACAACACGGTACTGCTGCAGCTGGTCGCCAAGGCCCTGCTGCTCGACTACAAACGCACCTGGGGCGACATGGACCTGCGCGGCACCGCCCAGGCCACCGCGCGCCTGCTGGGCGACGAGTTCATGGAGCGCACGGCCGCCCGGAACGTCATCGACCGACTCGTGGCGACGGCTCAGCGCGTCCCCGAGTCGCAGGTGACCCTGCAGCGCGCCTGGCACGTCGACCTGTTCGAGGAACGGGAGCGCCACAGCGTCGAGGGCCTGGCCAGGCGAATGCGCGCCGCGGGGAAGTTGCCCAACCACGACACGTTCGAGGCGATCAACGCGACTGGAGAGCACATGGTCTTCGCGGCAAGGGCACACACGGAGCGCATCATTCTCGAGGCGTTCATCGCCGGGATCGCGAACACCCGTGATGCAGCAGCTGCGGCGATGCTCGAGAAGTTGTGCACGCTGTTCGCCCTGTCGAGCATAGAGAAGGATGCTGCCTGGTATCTGGAGCATCATCGCCTGTCACCTGCTCGAGCCAAGGCCGTGTCGGCCTCGATCGACAAGCTCTGCGCCGAGCTCCGTCCGGACGCACCCGCGATCGTTGAAGGACTCGGCATCCCGGAAGAATGGCTGGAGGCCCCGCTGATCTCCGTGTGACCCCCACTGGTGGATTGTCGTGACGTCCGGACGAAACAAGAACTCCCCCGTTCTGAACGCACACGATCATCAGCCATACTTGGTCGTGTGACGGGGGTCGATCTGCTGTGCGCCGGGTGCTGTGCACCCGGGACGCGCAACCATCCCCGCGTGGCGGTCAGGATCACGGCCAGCAGCGCCGCCAGCTTCTGACATGGAGATCCCCGCCACCACCTTGTCGTCGCTCCTGCTCCTCGCAGGTGGGCTCGCGGCCATCGCCCTCTACACTCTTGTGGCGCTCAAACGTCCGTGGTTCGCCACCGTCGTCGCCCTCGTGTCACTCGCCCTGATCCCCTTCTGGATCGGTGTCAATATCAGTGTGTTCTTCGTCTCGGCTCATCTGGTTCTGCTCGCCGTCGCAGCACTGAGCATCCTGGCCAACCGGCTTGCACGGATCCGGCTGCACGCCGTCGATCTGGTACTCCTTCTCGTCTACGTGGTCACCCTCGCGGCGATGGTTCCGGGCCTGACCACCATCCACCAGGGTTACACCTTCTCGCAGTGGCTGTTGGCGTACTGGTTCGCTCGGATTGCGGCTGAGGCCTTCGGCATCCGGCGCCTTGCGACTGTCCTGGCTCTGGCTTTTCCCGTCACTGCTGTGACCATGGTTGTCGAGTGGGTGTCGGGAACGAATCCGTGGCACACCTTCATGGCCGTCGACAACGCTGCATTCCATGAATGGTCCGCACTGCAGTCGCGCGGTGGCGTCCTGCGCGCCGAAGGCCCTTTCGGGCATTCCATCGCCGCCGGCAGCGTGCTCGCCGTTGCGGCCATCCTGACGTTGGACGCGAAACTACCTGTGGTCTTGCGTGTGCAGTCCATCGCGGTGATGGCCATCGGCATCGGCCTGACCATCAGCCGGATCAGTATGATCACCGCCGCGCTGGGCATCACGTTGACGATCATCGCGACCCGGAGCAGCCTCACGCGAAGGGCGAGGATCGTCATTCTTGGTGGGCTGTTCGCCTTTGCGACCACGACGCTCGTCCTGCTCAGGGACGTCTTCGCGATCTCCGGCGCCGAGGCCGCGAACAGCGCCTCCTATCGATACTGGCTGCTCGACCTGCTTCCCACGCTGAACCCCGTCGGCTACGCGGCCAGCTACAACCACAACACGGCCGGCACCACGTCGTTCGGCTCCTTCGGGTCCGTCGACAGCGCCGTCCTGTTTTTCGCCCTCACCCACGGGTGGATCCCGGCAGTGATCATGCTGGGACTGATGGGGGCGGCGGTCCTCCACGTCCTGCGGCTCCGGGGTGGGGTGGCGGCGGCAGCGGTCGTGGCCCAGGTGCCCGCCCTCTTCTCGGTGGCCCTGATCACCTCGTACAGCCTCGTGTTCTGGATGTCGGTCGGTTTGGCTGTGGCTGAAGCAATCCGCGCCGGCAGCAACCCACTCCAGACAGACGCAGTCACACCCACAACAAGTAACGTCCCGAGTCGTCCTAAGGAGCCACTAGCGTGCTGAATCATCTGAGCTTGTCGACGATCAGGCGACGTTGGGTCACGGTCGTCACGGCAGGTCTACTGGGCGCTCTCGTTGCCTTTCTGCTGTCGACCATGGCTGTTCCGATGTACCGGTCTACGGCGTCCATGTTCTTCACCCTGAACTTCGGCACGAGCGCCAATGAGCTCAATCAGGGATCGAACTACACCGCGAACCAGATGCTCTCATTCGGCGAGCTGGCCACCGCGCCGGTGGTGTTGAACCCCGTCATCACCGAGCTTGAACTCGAGACCACCGCGCAGGAGCTCGCGAAGTCCATCACCATCTCGACCCCGCGCGACACAGTGATCATGAGCATCTCGGCGGTGAGCGACTCTCCCCAGGAGGCTGCCGACATCGCCAATGCCGTGGCGGCCAGAGCCGGTGAGGTCATCGAGAATTTCGCTCCTCAGACGACGGCCGGGAAGCCGTCCGTCCTCGTCCGCACCATCGCCCGAGCCACACCCGCCCCTTATCAGTTCTCGCCCAACAAGAAGTTGAACACCGCAGCCGGACTGGGGGTCGGAACTCTCTTCGGCGTCCTCCTTGCCTTCATTCTGGCCGGGCTCGACAACCGCATCCGCAACGCCGAGTCGCTCGTCGGTCCGACCTTCGCGCCCTACCTCGGCTCGCTGCGAAAGCGCGCGGCAGGCCCCGGACGCGAGGTGGTCGTCCTCCAGGAGTCGGCGAGCCAAGGAGCCGAGGAGTACCGCCAGCTTCGTTCGAACCTCCTTTTCGCGACCATGGGGCAGCACCCGCTCGTGGTCGTCGTGTCGTCCTCCGTGCCGAACGAAGGCAAGTCCACGGTGTCATCGAACTTGGCGGCCGTGCTGGCCGAGTCCGGCCAGCGCGTCCTCCTCATCGACGCCGACCTGCGCAAGCCCTCGGTCGCCGAGTACACCCAACTCGCAGACTCGGTCGGCCTTTCGGAAGTCCTCGTTGGGGTGGCCACGCTTCATGATGCCGTCCAGCCACTGGGCTCCACCGGGGTGGACGTCCTGGTGGGCGGCAGCCTTCCCCCCAACCCGGGTGAGCTGGTGGCGTCAACCCACATGACCGACGTGCTCACCGAGGCCAAGTTGTCCTACGACGTCGTGGTGGTCGACACCGCGCCAATCCTGGCCGTGGCGGACGCCCTGTCACTCACCCAGCGGGCCGACGGGCTGCTCCTGGTGGCTCGCTCGGGAGTCACGACCAAGAGCGACCTGGAACTGTCACTCTCCACGATCCGCGGCGGTGGGGGCACGGTCTTCGGCGTGGCCATCAACGGTTCCACAACACGCTCCGACCGCTCCTTGCGCGATTACCAGTACTACACGGAAAAGCCGGAGGCGCCGTCGGCCTCGACCGCGAATGTGACGCCGCTCGCGTCCCGGCTGAACGTCGCGAGGCCCAAGCGCTTGCTCCCCAGGAGCAAGCCTGTCGCCCATGAATGATCGTCACCGGGGTCCACACCACGGTGGCGGCAGCGTTCTCGTCCTGTGTCAGGCCAACGTGTGTCGATCGGTGTTCGCGGGAACGCTCCTGGCTGCCGGGATGGCAGCCGGTGGTGTGGAGGTGCGGACCGCCGGCCTCGCGACGGTCCCCGGGCTCGCCCCGTGCCCGGAGGTTCGCCAACGTTGCGGCGAGGCCGGGCTGGACGTCCCCACCGCAGGATCGCGCCCGTGCACGGCAGTCGATCTGGAGGCGGCTTCGCTCGTGCTTGTCATGACCCGCCGACAGGAGGGCGATGTCTCGAGGCTCCTTCTGTCGGCACGCCATCGGACGCTGACCCTTCTGGGCGCTGTCGCCTTGGCGGAAGCGGCTGCGTCCGGGGACCTCCGCGTCGCCGACATTCCGGCGTGGATCAACGGCATGCACCACTTCCGGGGTAGCGTCGCCCGACCCTCCGTCGAGCACCCGGTGGTCACGAGGAAGCTGTTCCGGCAGCGGCAGTCGGTTCGCCTCGTCAGCGAGATCCCGGACGGCCACACCAGCGGGAGCGACATCGAACACCAGCACACGCTCGATCTCGTGGCCGAACAGTCGGCCCGACTGCTGTCGGCCTGGCGTACGTCGTTTTCGATTCAGGCCTGATGCGTGTCAGCGGCCCGTCCAGGTCGCTGACGTGAGAAGGCCAGTCGAACGACGGCCACGACACCACCCACATCACGGCGGAAGGCGGGAATGATCGCCACCAGGATTGTGTAGACAGCAGCCGCCGCCACTGCGCCCAGCGCAAGGCGTGCCACATCCGGAAGCCCTCGCGTGGCGAATTCCACCGACAGGCAGGACGCCAGGATCACCGAGCAGAATGCGATGATGCGCAGCCCTCCCATCCACAGGCTCGTCACGGGAATGGACGCCCGGCGCGACAGCCACCAGATGGACAAAGGCCAGGCGATCATGGGTGACGCGGCCATCGCAGCGGCCACGCCCAACACGCCGAACTGCACGCCGATGACCACGAGGACGATGCGCAGGCCGGTGGAGATGAACGTGAAGTGCAGTAGGTGACTGATAAGTCCCTTGGTCACGTACACCCAATAGCAGACGGAGGGCAAGGTCGTGATCCCTCCGGCCACGGCCAGGAGCCTGAGGACGTTCGTTGCGCCGACCCAGTCCGAGCCGAGGAAGATGCCCACGATGGGGGACGCCGTGCCGGCAACGAACGCCAGGGCTGCCACGAGGGTGTAGCCCAGGGCGATTTGCCCGCGCACGACGAATTGGTTGAAGCGTTCTTCCTCGTCCTGCAACTGGGACAGCACCGGAATGGCCACGGTGTTCAGGGGACCCCGGATCTGCCCGAGCGGTTGCATGACCAGCTGGTAGGCCCGGTTGTAGAGGCCGAGCGAGGCGGTGTTGACCCTCAGCCCGAGCATGACGGTGTCGATGTTGTTCCCGACGTACACCACCAACTGGGAGCCTGCAAGGCGCCATCCGAAGCCCAGGAAATGCCGCACCGACACCGACCTGTCGTACAACCTGGGCAGCCAGCCCGCCCCGATCACGACCAGGGCGAGCATCACGGCGAGCTGTGTGAGCTGCTGCGCTGCCAGTGACCACACCCCGAATCCGTGTGAGGCCATCGTGACGGCCACCACCAGACCCACGGCGGAACCCGACACGTCAGCGAGTGCGAGTCTCCGGAAGAGCATGCGTCGGCTCAGATCCGCACGGTACTGCGTGGCCAGTCCGTTGATGAGGAACATTCCCGACATGACGTGGGTGAGGGGGATCAACTCGGGCCGGCCGTAGAACGCAGCCAGAGCCGGCGCGGCGAGGAATGTGATGAGCGACAGAGTGCTCCCGAGGCCGGTGTTCAACCAGAAGAGATTGATCTGCTCCTTGCGGCTCAACACCGGTGCCTGGATCGCGGCTGACGACAGGCCGAAGTCCCGGAAGATGTCGGTCACGCCGATGACCGCGGTCACCATCACCAGGAGACCGTAGTCCGAGGGGGCCAGCAGACGGGCCAGGATCACGACTGAGAGCACCTGGATGGCGATCTTCGCGGCCTGCCCCGCCATGGTGACGGCGGCTCCCCTGATGGCTCGCCGGCCCAGCCCCGGCTGCGGGGCCGAATCAGTCACGAGCCCTGTCCCCTTGAGCTGCCCGGCGACGATCCCCGCACGCGAGCCACGCGCCGACGCAGAGGAGTCGATTTGTCGATCTATTGTGAAGGTCCGACCGCATCCCGAAGGGCCCTTTCAGCCTCCCCCAACAGGGAGGCGGCGATGGTGCGCGCACGGGACGCGTCCTGCTCCAGATCGGCCCCACCGTCCAGTATGGCGAGCAATTCCGCCCCGGCCGCATCTGACGCGGCCAAGTCGATCACATGGTGCCAGCCGAGGTCGGCGAGCAGTGGGGCGAACTTGCGTGAGTAGGCGAGTGGGATCGCCGGTGTGCCCACTGACAAAGCGTTCAGGCACGCGTGCATGCGCGAGCCGATCACCAGATCGGCACCCTTCGCCACTGCTCGCATTTCGGCGAGCGACCGAGGCACGATGTGTTCGAGCCCGAATTCCTCCTGGAGCGCGCGTCCGGTTGGCACATCGTTGTCGGGAAAGGTGGAGTCGAGGACGTGGGAGACCAGCGTGACCTGACGACCACGCTCACCAAGCCCCGTGATGGCCTCACGAATGACCGAGCGGTACCCCGCCGATGACCCGTGGGCCTCCGACGTCCACAGGAGTCCCGAGACGTTCAACAGAACATCCCACGATCCCTGGGCGGTGGGCTCGTCAAGTGCAAAGACCACGTCGGTTGTCACCACATCGGCCCTTCGGCCGAGTTCTGCGGCGGCGACCGCGGACGCCGAATCCCGAGCCATCACGAGGTCAGCCCGACGCAGGGACCGCGCACCCCAACGCCTGCCTGCGCGAGTCGTGAAGGGACCGATGGTCTGGGGGCCCAGCACCAGAGGCACCCGACAAGCCCGGACGAACTCCGCCATCTGGCAGATCTGGCGCAGTCTGGGCAGACCGTAGATGTCGGCGAAGGAATCGCCCGCGCGCGTATCAACGACGAGGTCGAACTCCTTGATCCACGAGCGCAGCCCTCGTGAGTCGAGTGCGAACTCGCGAGCCAGAGATCGTCCCACGCCGATGTTGGCCGGCGCGGTTCCCTGACCGTAACTCTGGGTCTCGACCTCGGCGTCGGGAAACGCCCGGCGAACCAGGGCTGCCGTACCCTCCGCCAAGGCCCTCACTCCTAAATTGGCCGAGGTGGGACTCGCCCACAACACGAGGACTCGAGTCATGAGCGTCCACCCCGGCCGATCGTCCGGAGGATGGCACTCCCGGCCCGATTGTTGCGCCGTCTCACAGACTCGCGCATCTCAAGGCAGCGCTGACCGGGGTCACTTGGCCTCCACGGCGAAATCGGCCACCGTGACAGTCAAGGGCAGCGACGTCGTGCCCGAGCCGACGTAGAACTTCAACCCCACCGCACCGGCCGACTGCAAGGAGGCCGTCGAATCAGATGCCGACACCATCGCGGCGACCGGCTCAATGTCGGTCGAACGCCAGACCTTTCCCGACACCACTGACGACGTCCCATCACCGGTCACATCGAGACGCACCGACAACTTCTCCCCCGCCCCATACCCCAACCCTGGCAACAACGTCGTCCGCAGCACAGTCTCAGTCCCCGACTCCATCCGCGACACATACACCCGCCCAGCACCCCCCGGCTCCAACCGAACCGTCACCATGTACCACGACGACCCCGACAC
>CALKHV010000177.1 GCA_937988865.1 uncultured Propionibacteriaceae bacterium
CCGGGTCTGCCGGTTCACCCTCCCCGGGTGACTCAGCCCCGATGGGAGCCGAATTTGCGGAGCCGCATCGAGTTGGTGACGACGAAGACACTCGACAGCGACATCGCCAGGCCGGCGATGAGGGGGTTGAGGTGCCCGAGGGCTGCCAGCGGGATCGCGGCCACGTTGTAGCCGAAGGCCCACACGAGGTTGCCGCGGATGGTGCGCAGCGTCCGGCGGGAGAGCTGGATGGCGTCCGGGATCACGTCGAGGCTGCGTCGCACCAGGATGATGTCGGCCGACTTCATGGCCACGTCGGTGCCGCTGACGACCGCCATCCCGAGGTTCGCCGTGGCGAGCGCCGCCGCGTCGTTGATGCCGTCGCCGACCATGGCGACCCGGCGTCCGTCGGCCTGCAGGCGTTCGATCACGGCGGCCTTCTCGGTGGGGAGAACCTCGGCGATCACTTCGTCGACCCCGACGAGGGCGGCCACCTCGTCGGCCGTCGACCTGCGGTCACCCGTGAGCAGGACCGTCCTCAGGCCCATGCCGCGCAGGCGCGCGATGGCCGCGGGGGCGGACGCCTTGATCGTGTCGGCGACGACGAAGTGGCCGATGACGCGGCCGTCCAGGCTGATCAGCACGACGCTCCGGCCCGAGGACGCAGCGTCCCCCACAGCCGTGGCCACCCCCTCCGGCAGCGCGAACCCCCGCTCGTCCATGAGAGCGGCTGTCCCGAGGACGACCTGGACCCGGCGTCCGTCGACGTCCACCGAGCCCTCGACCCCGTTGCCGGGAAGGGCCTGGACATCGTCCGCGCGTCCCCACTCAAGGCCCTGGCGTCGCGCTGCCGCGACGAGCGCCCTGCCCACGGGGTGTTCGGAATCGTTCTCGACCGTCGCGGCGAGACGCAGCAGCGCGTCGGCGGTGAGCGTGTCATCGGTCCACGTGTCGACGAGGCTCATGGCGCCCGTGGTCAGCGTCCCGGTCTTGTCGAGGACGACGGTGTCGATCTGACCGGACGCCTCGAGTGCGTCCGGGCCTTTGATCAGGATGCCGAGTTGTCCGCCGCGTCCGACCCCGACCAGCAGTGCCGTGGGCGTGGCCAGGCCCAGGGCGCAGGGGCAGGCGATGATCAGCACCGACATCGCGGCGCCGAACGCCGCGCGGGGGTCACCCGAGACCACCAGCCAGGTGACCAGCGTGAGCAGCGAGATCACGAGCACCGTCGGGACGAAGACGGCGACCACCTTGTCGACGAGGGTCTGCACGGACGCCTTGCGTGCCTGGGCCTGCTCGGCGAGCACCGCGAGTTGCGCGAGTTGCGTGTGGGCGCCGACGCGCTCGGCCTCGACGACCAGTGCGCCGTTCGTGTTCGTGGTCCCGGCCAGGACGCGGCTGCCCGCGGAGACCTCGACCGGTTCGGCCTCGCCCGTCATCGCGGACGTGTCGATGGAGGACGTCCCCGCCGCCACCCGCCCGTCGGTGGCGATGCGCTCACCGGGCCGGACGAGGAACCGTTCGCCGACGCGGAGGTCGCCGATCGGGATGACCTGTTCGGTGTCGTCGCGCAGCACCCGCACCGTGGTCGGGGCCAGCTGCCCGATGGCGGTCAGGACGCCACGGGCGGAGCGCTTCGACCGCGCCTCGACGTAGCGTCCGGCCAGGAGGAACGTCGTGACAGCTGCGGCCGCCTCGAGGTAGAGGCTGTCGGCCCCCTCGGGCGTGGTGCCCCAGCCGAACCAGGTGGACGTCTCGCCGGGGACGCTGACCACGGTCGCGACCACCGACCAGAAGAACGAGGCGAGGACGCCGAGGGACACGAGGGTGTCCATGCTGGTCGACCGGTGTCGGAGGTTTCGCCAGGCCGCGCGGTGGAACGGCCAGGCACACCAGAAGACGACGGGGATGGCGCCGACGATGAGGGACCACTGCCACCCGGGGAAGCGGAGGGACTCCGTGAGGGCCAGCACGATGGCGGCGTCCCCGAGGGGGATGGTGAGCAGGGCGGCGACGATGAGGCGGTTGCGGAGCATGGTGACGCGATCGGAGTAGCCGTCGTGCTCGCCGTTCTCGGCCACCGGGCTGGCGTCGTAGCCGGCAGCGCGCACGGCGGTGATGAGTTCGTCGGCGCGGTCGGGGGTCCAGCCCAGGATGACGGCGCGCTCGGTGGCGTAGTTGACGGTGGCCCGGGCGCCGTCCAGCTTGTTGAGCTTGCGCTCGATCCGGTTGGCGCAGGCGGCGCAGGTCATGCCCGAGACGTCCAGCTCGACCCGTGAGCCGATGAGGTCGACGCTGGGTTCCGTGGTCACGCCGACGTCAACCATGCTCACCACTCCTCGTGTGAATCGGACGCCCGGTCGCGCCGGGCAAGTTCGGCGAGCAGGCCGTTGTACGCGTCCAGTTCGTCGGCCTCCCTCTCCTGGTCGAGCAGTTGGTCGACCGCGACCGCGTCCTGTTCGTCGCTCCGGAACCACTGGAAGGCCAGCATGATCACCGCGACGAACGCGGGCACCTCGCCGGTGATCCACGTGATCTGACCGGCGACATTCTGCTCCGCGAGCAGATCGCCCACCCAGGGTATGTCGAGGCTGCGGTAGAACTCCCCGCCCAGCACCGAGCGGGCGCTCATGATGCCGACCGCGAAGATCGCGTGGAACGGCATGACGCTGACGAGCAGCGCGAACTTCACCAGATAGGGGAGTGGCCACGGGTGACGGTCGGGGCCGACGAGCAGGGCGAAGAACGCGTAGCCGACGACCATGAAGTGCAGCAGCATCAACTGGTGGCCCCAGTGGTACTTCATGAGCCACGGGAACGCCGGGCTGAAGTAGACCGCGTAGAGCGAGAAGATGTAGACCGCCCACACCAGGGGCGGGCTGAGCAGCACCCGGACGACCCGATCGGACGTGACGTCGTCCAGCAGTTCGCGTGCGGTGGGGAGGTCGGCGTCCCCGCTCGGGCCGGACGCCGCGCGCACCAGGGTGAGCGGGGCCCCCAGCACGCACAGGACCGGGACCATCATGTTCACGGTCATGTGGACGAGCATGTGCCAGCTGAAGACCGCTGTGGAGTAGATCCACAGCCCGGTGACCGCGAGGTAGGCGGTGAGCAGCCAGCCGGCGAGCCAGAAAATGAGGCGGCCCACGGGCCAGCGTCCGCCTCGTCGGAGCACCCGGACCATGCCCCAGAGGTAGGCGGTGATGGCCGAGACCGACAGGACGACCCACAGGAGATTGGGGCGTCCGAGGGCGAGGAGTCGGGCGAGGGTGGCCGGGTCGTTGACCTCGTAGCCGAGGAAGTTCACCTGGATGCTCTGCGGGACGAGGAGGCGCGGCGGCGGCAGGAAGCGCGCGGCTGTGAGGGCGGCCAGCGCGAGGATCAGGAGGGCGAGGTCGCGGGCCAGGGAGCGCACGAGGTTCACGGGGGGCGCGTCAGCGTCGGGACGCCTGACCTGGCGCCAGACCCAGCTCGCGAGCAGGGCGATCAGGAGGGCAAGGCCGACCAGGACGGGCCGGCCGTAGGCCGTGTCGAGGATCCGGGTGCCGGCCAGTTGCTGCCACACGACCATGCCGTAGCCGGCGGTGAGGGCGGCCAGCGCGGGGATGACCGTGCGCTGGTAGCGCCGCAGGATGGCCGGACGCGAGCCTGCGCCGGCTGCGGTGGCGGCGAAGGCACCGACGGCCGCGCTGGTGAGGATGGACGCCGCGATCGTCGCCAGCCCGGCCGCGTCCGTGGCCCAGTCATGGTGGAGACCGACGGAGACGTTTCCGGTCACGGCGACCAACACCGAGGCGGCGACACCGACGCACCACGCCAGCGCTGCTGCGGACGCCGAACGGGCCCACAGGCCGACCGAGATCGCGACCAGGGCCGCGATCGCCGAGGCGAGCCAGCCCAGAGTGGTCGTGGTCGAGGTGACGAAGAGCCACCACGCGTCGGGACGGAACGCCCCACGGATCGGGACGCCGACGATGAAGCTCGGGTACGCGAAGGTCATGAGCAGGGACGCCGCGAACCACAGCCGCCCGCTCCGGACGGCCCACCTCAGGACGCGGCGTCCGGCTTCGGGAAGGTGACCGTCCTGATCGGGGCACAGGAAGACAGCCGCGGCGGCGAGCAGTCCGAGGGTGGTGGCGCCGGTGAGCCGGGCCGCGAGGTCGCCGAGCATGGCGACGAGGACGGTTGCGGGGTCGAGGTCGGCGCGTCCGGGGAGGGTCGGTTGGGCCAGCAGCAGGGCGGACGAAACGAAGATCGACGCGAACGCCACGCTCACGGCCAGCCAGAGGAGGAGGGCGACGCCCACCTGCCCCCTGGGCGGACGGGCTGACTCGCGGGGCGGGCGTCCGCCTGTGACGGGCGCACCGCCGGTTGGCTCGGACACTCTCCGAATCACCTCTCTCCGACGCCGGACACGCTCGCGGCGAGTCTAGCCCGGAGTGGGGTACTGCTCGATCGGGCCCAGACGCCCAAGACGCCCAAGCCCGGACGCCCACCGCCAGACGCCCACCGCCAGACGCCCACCGCGGGTTTCCTTGCGTCCGCACTGAAGGTGGACGGTTGGGGGCCGTCGGGTGGGTGGTTTCCTTGCGTCCGCATTGAAGGTGGACGGTTGGGGGCCGTCGGGTGGGTGGTTTC
>CALKHV010000178.1 GCA_937988865.1 uncultured Propionibacteriaceae bacterium
ACCGTCGGTCCTGTGCGCTCCGTCCGGGGCGATCCCCTGGGGCTCTTCCACCGGAGCAGGACGTGGACGGAGCCGGTCGAGCTCTACGTGCATCCCGACACCGTTCGGCTCGACTCACGTGCGACCGGCTTCCTGAAGGACATCGAGGGTGTGACCACCCAGAAGCTCTCGTCCTCCGACGTCAGCTTCCACGCGCTGCGCGACTATGTTCCGGGTGACGATCGGCGTTCGGTCCACTGGCGCACCACCGCCCGCGTGGGTCGCCTGATGGTGCGCCAATTCGAAGAGACGATGCGATCGCATCTCCTGCTGGTTCTCTCCCTCCAGCCTGACGACTACACCGACCGCGCCGACTTCGAGCTGGCAGTCTCGGCGGTGGGGTCCCTGGGGCGGGCCGCGCTGCAGGAAGAGCGAGAGGTGAGCGTCTTCACCTCTGCCGGTCGCCTGGACTTCCCCTCGGGGCCGGGGCTCCTCGACGCTCTGTGTCGGGTGGAGCTCGACGAGCGCGCTCGTCCGCTCCGGCACGTCGTGGCGGAAGCCTCGGCCCGGGTGCCCGCCGCATCGGTCGCTGCCATCGTGAGCGGAACCGCGACGCAGCCCACCGACCTCAGGAGCGCTCAGGTGATGCTGCCCGCCGAGGTGTCCACCTTCGCTGTCCGGTGTGGACGCGGCGCTTCCCCCGCCCGCCGAAAGACCTCAGGGCTCACTGTTCTCGACGTGGGGACGCTGACAGATCTCCAGCGGGGAATGAGGACGCTCGGATGAGCCATGCAGCGTTCGAGCCATCGGTTCCCCTGCGGGCGGCTGGGCTCGCCGTACTGTTCGCGGCACCCATGTATATCCCTGGTGTCGTGTCGTTCGGGCCGGTATTCGATGGACTCCAGGGATATGTGGCCGCAGGGGGCGGGGCACTCGCCGGACTGATCATCGGACTGGTCGCCAGCCGCCGACTCTGGTCGGTCACGTCGACTGTGGCTGTCATCACTCTCACGTATCTCCTGCTGGGCGGTCCGCTCGCCCTCTCTGCAACGACCATCGCGGGCGTGATTCCCACGCTCGACACGTTGACCCGACTTGTTCCGCTGTCGGTGCAGGCCTGGCGTGATCTGCTCACAGTCACCCCGCCGGCGGACCAGTTCGTCGGCCCGGCGGTGGTGCCATTCCTGTCGGGCCTGGTGCTGGCCGCCCTGGGTGGGTTCGCCGCATCACGGCGCAAGCAGGTCGTGCTCGCGCTCGTGCCCCCGCTTCTGCTCCTCACGATCGGCATCCTGTGGGGGCTCGACCGCGCTCCGTTCGGAGCCGTGTTGGGGCTCGTCTACGGCACCTCGGCCCTGACATTCGCCGCGTGGCACCATCACCGGAATCATCACCGGGTGACCGACGAGATTCTCGGCAACGCGGCTCCAGCGGGACGCAGGATGGGCCAACTCGCCCGTGGGACGGCCGTGCTGGTCGCGGGCGCGACCGCTGCCTTGATCGCGTCCCCGGTCCTGACGGCGGGCGCTGATCGCCACGTGCTGCGGGACGACGTAACCCCACCGTTCCAACTTCGCGACTATGCGAGCCCACTTGCCCAGTACCGATACCTGGAACTCGACCTCGCCAAGGTGACGTTGTTCACCGTCGCCGGGCTGCCTGCGGACGCGAGGCTGCGGCTCGCGAGCCTGGACGCGTACGACGGGGTCGTCTACAACGTCGCAGCCGACTCCGCAGGCTTCCTCAGGGTCGGCGAGCAGTTCGCGTGGCGGGAGCCGTCCGGGGGCCTTGCGCAATTGCAGATCAACGTCCAGAAATATGCCGGCGTCTGGCTGCCCGGTGGCGGCAACGCCCAATCCCTCACCTTCGGGGGCCCACGTGGCGAGGCGATGAAGGACGGGCTGTACTACAACGCCTGGGGCGGCACTCTGCTCACGACGGCCGGGATCGGAGAGGGAGACTCCTACAGCGTCGATCTTCGATTCCCCGTCAGCGAAAGGACCGCGGCAGAGACGGCGTCGTTGGCCGACAGCACGTCGCCACAAACAGCACGCGCGCCCGAGGTCGTGGGGAAAGTGGCCCTCGAGCTGGTCGGCGACGCGGCCACGCCCTTCGAACAGCTGGAGCGACTCGAGAAGAAGCTCCATGAGACGGGCTACTACTCCAACGGCGCGGACGGCCGTTCCCGGGCTGGGCACACAGCGGAACGGATCGCTTCGATGCTGACCGCGCCGACGCTCGTGGGTGACGACGAGCAGTACGCCGTCGCCATGGCGCTCATGGCCGGACAACTCGGAATCCCCGCCCGGGTGGTCCTTGGGTTCTACCCGGAAGAGAATGTGATCGCGCCCTCACCGCTGGCGGTGACAGGGGCCATGGCCCATGTCTGGGTTGAAGTCCGTTTCGACGATGTCGGCTGGGTGGTCTTCGACCCGACGCCCGATCGCGACCGTGTGCCCCAGACCGAGGTGCCGAAACCCAAGCCTCAGCCCAAGCCGCAGGTGATCACCCTCCCCGACCCCCCGCCCAACCAGGCCGCTGACCCGCTGGACGATCCGGGCGACACTCGCGAGCAGGTCGACGAGGACGGACTCAGCACACTCCTGGCCATCCTGCGCGTTGTCGCGGCTGTGCTCGGCGGCGCTGCCGTGATCGCCGGGCCGTTCGCGCTGATCATGGGCCTCAAGCACGCCCGTCGACGTCGGCGGCGGATGAACCCCGACCTCCCGGCGCGCTACTCGGGCGGCTGGGCCGAAGTCGAGGACGCAGCCCTCGATCTCGGCGCGTCCCTGCCGCCGGCCGCCACACGCCGGGAAACGTCGCTGAAGCTGGCCGACGTCCATCCATCCAGCGGCCTCCATGAGCTGGCGTGCGAGGTGGACGCTGCGATCTTCGGAGGTGAGAGCCTCACGGATCAGGGGGCTGTCGCGGTCTGGAGCGGCGTCGACGCTGCACGCAATTCGATGCGGGGAGGTGTCGGCAGATGGAGGCGCCTCCGCGCCACCTTCTCCCTGCGCTCGCTGCTGGCCCATCGTCACGCATCGCTCACGAAGTCCCCTCGAGTGTCTCCCCGTTTCGTCAAGAAGGCAACGCCATGACCGTCAGTCCTGCCCATCCGCTCCCCTCCATCCCGACCGACACAGTCGGGTCGTACCCGGCGCTGGCGGGGCGAGTTCCTGTGGACACAGGGCGCAGAGTTCTCATCGCAATGGCCGACTCGGCCATCCCCGTGGCGGCGTACCTCGTGATGATCGTCGCCACGGCGGTGATTGGCGAGGCGGGCATCTGGCTCGGGCTGCTGGGCCTCCTGGGTGTGGTCGCAGCGTCCTTCTGGGCGCTGTTCGTGCGGTCGGCGCGACTCAGCGGCATCTTCATGAGGGCGACCTACCTCGACGTGGAGACGGGGCGCCCCAACGGAGGCAAGCTCTTCGTCAAGTTCTTGCTGCAGTCCCTCCTGGGGTCCGTCTCTCTCGGCATCGCGCCACTGGTCATGTATTTCGCGACGGTGCAGGAACCTCTCAAACGCAACTGGTTCGACCGGACGATGGGCCTGATGCTGGTTGACGAACGGCGGGTCCATCCGATGGCCGCACCCCATCCGATCCAGGCACCCCGCGAAGAGGTCCAGGCGACTCGCCCGATCCCTGTGGTGGTGCCTCCCGCCTTCGAGCCCGCGCACCCTGCCGCCCCCCACCCGTTCCCGGTCGCTTCCGGGGGCGTCGATCAACAAGGGGCCTCGGACGCCGCCTGGGACGCTCCCCACCACGTGGGGATCATCACCTCGGTCCCGGGGGTGGCGCCTCGTCCGCCGCAGGACCTTCCTCTGCAAGCTGACGCCCCGCCCTCCGTGGTCGACCACCGTGTGTCGACCACGCCCGAGCCACGGCACGAGCCGCTCGAGGGTGCGGATGACCAGTGGGACCACACCATTCTGTCCCCGGACATCGCCCTCGCAGCCGGCCCGGCGGCGCTGCTGGATGGAGCAGTCCGGCTCACTCTCACTCCCCCAACGGTGCTGGGGCGCAACCCTGAGGCCCCCGGGAGCCATCCCGATGCCGTTCCGCACGCGGTCGCCGACCCGCGAGCGTCCAAGACCCACGTCATCCTCGGCGAGGACGATCGTGGACCGTGGTTGATCGACCTGCACTCGACCAACGGCGTCAGCGTTGTGCGGTCCGAGGCAGCTGAACCCTCGATGGCCGTGCCCGGGAGCAAGGTGCATCTTCCGATCGGGTCAGTGGTCCGTTTCGGCGAACGCATCCTTGAGATCGTCCCGTGACGATCACCGAAAGGCGACCGGTCTTCGTGGTGAGGGCGGGTGGCGCCACAGACACCGGACTTCATCGAGCCCACAACGAGGACAGCTATCTCGTGGCGTCCCCCGTCTTCGTGGTCGCTGACGGCATGGGCGGACACACCCGCGGTCTCGCCGCCTCCAGCGCGGTGGTGGCGGCCTTCGAGGAACTGGCGCGGGCGGACTGGGTATCGAGTGACGCCCTGCACGCGGCGGTCGTCGCCGCGTCCGAGTCGGTGGACGCCATGGCCGAGCACGGAAACCATCCGGGCTCGACTCTGGCGGGGGTCGCGCTCACGCACCAGGCGGGTCGCCCGTATTGGCTCGCCTTCAACATCGGCGACTCCCGGGTGTACCTCCTGAGGGGAGAGGCTCTCGAGCAGGTCAGCGTGGATCACTCTCGCGTTCAGGAGTTGCTCGAGTCAGGGACGCCTGCATCACGCATCACTGTCGGCCGCAACATCATCACCCGCGCCATCGGCGGCGGTGGTGATGGAGTCCCGGTTCTGGACCAGTGGCTCGTGCCCGCCATGGCGGGCGACAGGGTTCTCGTCTGCTCCGATGGGCTGAGCGGTGAGGTGACCGATCTGCTGATGCTCGCCACCCTCGTGGAGCAGCGGGATCCCCAGTCCGGCGCCCGGGCCCTGGTCGCAGCGGCTCTGGCCGCCGGAGGTCGGGACAACGTGACGGCTGTCGTCATCGACGCGCTCGATGTCCGTGCAGCGGAAGAAGGGTGCGCAGACGACGCGGACACCCTGGGTGACGAGGCCTGGGTTTCAACCACCAGCGACGACACGATCCCCATGGGTCATGGATGGGAGCAGCGATGACGATTCTGTGGACCGAGGGTGACGACCACGGGCTGGTGTGGCCGCATGGAATGGCGGTGCTGGACGCGCAAGTGCCCCTCCCCGCAGTCGTGAGTCTCTGGAAGAACTTGCGTGGTGGTGGCGATCTTCGCGAACTCCTGCGACTGCTCACCACGGACGCCGGGTTCGACGTGTTCTCCCTCCCCGGGTTCGCCCTCGCCCTTCGTTCTGGCGAAGGTTGGCAACTTGCGGCCCGCGCTGACTTTGAGGTCCGGGTCGGCTCAGCGGCCAGCGTGAGCGGGACGTCGGTCTCCACGTGGACCGAGAGGTACGAGCCCGAAGGCTCAACCCTCGTGCTGGGGCGCACCACATCCGAAGAGTCGGGCGACCGTCGCCCGATCGAGGCGGGGATCGTTCGGGCCGGGGTGTTGGTGTGGGGCGACATGCCGATCCCGGCAGGAGCCTCTCCAGTGTCGGTCGTCCTCCCACTGCCGGGCGAGCAGGACGTCGCTCAGCACCGTCCCGACATCGCTGGGCCGCGGATCGGCATCGTTCACGAGGCCCAATCCAGGGGAGATGTGACCGCGACCGAGGAAGAAGCGGATGAGCTCGATGCCGTTGGGTCGCCGGACCCCGGCCCGCAACCGGAGTCTGGGGCCGAGGAACTGGCGGAGCCTGGCAACAGCGCTGTCGTGGGCCGTGATCTGCCCCAACCGGAGCCCGGGTCGGGTCGATTCGCCAGTCAGTACGACCGGACGCAGATGCACTCGGTCGAGGAAGCCGCCATCCGGTCAGTCGAGGTGGACGGAATGATCGCGTCCGTCCCCCGACCCTCGGGCGGGCTCTTGACGTCCGACAGGTTGGGCGACCATGACGACAACACGGTCATCGGCGATCCGGGAGCGCTCGCACGGGT